>NZ_JBEZIQ010000193.1:0-1023 GCF_040651155.1 Kitasatospora sp. NPDC048545 | reverse complement strand
CCCGTCGCCATCCCCTACGGGATCTACGACATCGCCACCAACACCGGCTGGGTCAACGTCGGGACCGACCACGACACCTCCGAGTTCGCGGTGGAGTCCATACGCCGCTGGTGGCAGCGTCGCGGGCGGGTGCACCACCCCGACGCGACCCGCTTGCTGATCACCGCCGACGCCGGCGGCTCGAACGATCCCCGCCGCTGGACCTGGAAGAAGCACTTGGCTGCCTTCGCGCTGGAGAGCGGACTGGAGATTACGGTCTGTCACTTTCCGCCGGGCACGTCGAAATGGAACAAAATCGAACACCGGATGTTCTGCCACATCACCGCGAACTGGCGCGGCCGACCGCTGACCAGCTACCAAGTCGTCATCGAGACCATCGCTGCGACGAGCACCCGCACCGGACTGACCATCGGCGCCGAGCTGGACACCGGCAGCTACCTCCTGGGCACGACCGTCACCCCCGCCGAGTTCAAGGCCCTGCCGATCACGCCCGACGCGTTCCACGGCGACTGGAACTACACCCTGGCCCCCGTCCCGCCCCGAACGCCACAGGCACCGGCGACCGGCCGGGGGATCGATCCCGTCCTGACCACGATGCTCAGCGATCCGGCCCTGACCGGCATGCCGCGGTCCGACTTCGAACGCCTGGTGGCAGTCTCGGAGCCGTACTGGGACGCCATGGCCGAGGCTGCCTTCCAACGACGCTTCCACCGTCCGCGCAGTTACCTCCACCCGCAGACCAGCAGCCTGGATCACTACCACCGCCTCCTGGCGGCGCTGTTGCGCCGCCGCAGGGCAATCACCAGCACCCTTCTGGCGGAGCTGCTGGGCGTCACCCGCACGAACCTCTCCAACCAGTTCCAGGACGGGCACCGACTCCTGGACCTGCACCGCGTCGTCGTCACACCGCTGCCTGGATCGCCGGCTCGCACCCTGGAACAGCTCCGAGCCCACCTGCCCGACGAAGTCCACGAAGCAGGTCAACTCTGACAGTTATTCAGATACAAGCCCCGGCGGTGCCGG
>NZ_JBEZIQ010000192.1:0-1030 GCF_040651155.1 Kitasatospora sp. NPDC048545 | reverse complement strand
CGTCGGCTACGAGATGGCCCTGCTCGTCGACCGAGCCGGCGCCGTCCTCACCCCCGCACTTCGCGCGGAACTCCAGGGCAGTCTCCTGCACTGACGGTTCGTCGGATACCGTCCAGGTATTCGAAGTACCTCCGCGTCCTTCCCGGGCCCGCTTCGGCGGGCTCGGGTTCGGACGTTGTACGGCCTTCGCACCACCGGCTCCGGACTCGCGCCGAAGCTCGCAATTGCACCGCCGCACCCTGTGAGGAGAGGAACCGTGACACCGCCCGACGACCGCAGTGGCCAATACGGTCTTCCGTACCCTGGCACAGGCCATGACGCCTTCGGAGCACCCGGCGTCGGCCACGGTCAGGAGTACGGCCGGCATCACTACGGGCAGCCCCAGCACCCGTACGCCAGGCCCGAGGAGCAGTACGGCCAGTACGAGCAGTACGCCCAGCAGCAGCCGTCCTACGGCGCCCCGGCACCCGGCTACCCGGGTGCCGTTCCCGAACCGGCGCCCGGCTACGCGCCGGCCCAGGAACCCGGGCACGTCGAGGAGTTCGAGGACGAAACCGACTCCGGGCCGCTGATCCGTCCGTTCGCGATGACCGGCGGTCGCACCCGGCCGCGCTACGAACTCGCGCTGGAGGCCCTGGTCTCCGCCGACGTCGATCCGCAGCGGCTGTCCACCCTGCTCCCCGAGCACCAGCGGATCTGCACGCTGTGCACGGAGGTCAAATCCGTCGCTGAGGTGTCGGCGCTGCTCTCCCTTCCCCTGGGAGTGGCCCGCATCCTCGTGGCCGACCTGGCCGAGGCCGGCCTGGTCGCCATCCACCAGCCCGCTTCCGGCGGCGAATCCGGAAACCAGCCCGACGTCACGCTGCTCGAAAGGGTCCTCAGTGGACTTCGCAAGCTCTAACGCGGCCGCCCCCACCCGCGCCACCACCTCCGCGAAGATCGTCGTCGCGGGCGGCTTCGGTGTCGGCAAGACCACGCTCGTC
Organism: Kitasatospora sp. NPDC048545; assembly: GCF_040651155.1. Classification (NCBI taxonomy): domain Bacteria; kingdom Bacillati; phylum Actinomycetota; class Actinomycetes; order Kitasatosporales; family Streptomycetaceae; genus Kitasatospora; species Kitasatospora sp. NPDC048545. The sequence continues at coordinate 47 of NZ_JBEZIQ010000192.1, read as the reverse complement.
GGCGCCGTCTCCGAGATCAACCCGCTGCGCACCGAAGCCGTCATGAC
>NZ_JBEZIQ010000191.1:0-1030 GCF_040651155.1 Kitasatospora sp. NPDC048545 | reverse complement strand
CTGAGGACAAGCCCTCGGCCTATTAGTACCGGTCAACTCCACCCCTTACAGGGCTTCCATATCCGGCCTATCAACCCAGTCGTCTACTGGGAGCCTTACCCTCTCAAGGAGGTGGGAGTGCTCATCTCGAAGCAGGCTTCCCGCTTAGATGCTTTCAGCGGTTATCCCTCCCGAACGTAGCCAACCAGCCATGCCCTTGGCAGGACAACTGGCACACCAGAGGTTCGTCCGTCCCGGTCCTCTCGTACTAGGGACAGCCCTTCTCAACACTCCTACGCGCACAGCGGATAGGGACCGAACTGTCTCACGACGTTCTAAACCCAGCTCGCGTACCGCTTTAATGGGCGAACAGCCCAACCCTTGGGACCTACTCCAGCCCCAGGATGCGACGAGCCGACATCGAGGTGCCAAACCATCCCGTCGATATGGACTCTTGGGGAAGATCAGCCTGTTATCCCCGGGGTACCTTTTATCCGTTGAGCGACGGCGCTTCCACAAGCCACCGCCGGATCACTAGTCCCTACTTTCGTACCTGCTCGACCCGTCAGTCTCACAGTCAAGCTCCCTTGTGCACTTACACTCAACACCTGATTGCCAACCAGGCTGAGGGAACCTTTGGGCGCCTCCGTTACCCTTTAGGAGGCAACCGCCCCAGTTAAACTACCCACCAGACACTGTCCCTGATCCGGATCACGGACCCAGGTTAGACATCCAGCACGACCAGAGTGGTATTTCAACGTCGACTCCACAACAACTGGCGTTGCTGCTTCACAGTCTCCCACCTATCCTACACAAGCCGAACCGAACACCAATATCAAGCTATAGTAAAGGTCCCGGGGTCTTTCCGTCCTGCTGCGCGAAACGAGCATCTTTACTCGTAATGCAATTTCACCGGGCCTATGGTTGAGACAGTCGAGAAGTCGTTACGCCATTCGTGCAGGTCGGAACTTACCCGACAAGGAATTTCGCTACCTTAGGATGGTTATAGTTACCACCGCCGTTTACTGGCGCTTAAGTTCTCAGCTTCGCC
>NZ_JBEZIQ010000190.1:0-1072 GCF_040651155.1 Kitasatospora sp. NPDC048545 | reverse complement strand
GAGGCGGTCAGCGCGTCGGCCGGGACGCTCGCCGGGTCGACGCCGTCGAAGGCGGCGACGGCGGCGCGGCGGTCGTTGACGGCCTTCAGCAGGTCCTCGCTGTTGGGGCCCTGGTTGGAGGCGGCGGACGAGGAGGCGTCGTAGCCGGTCCCGGCCGCGGAGGGCCGGGGCTGGAACCACTTCGGGTCCGGCTGCGCCTCCTCCTTCGGGTCGTCCGGGTTCTTCTTCGGGAGGTTGAAGTTCTGGCCGAGCAGGCTGGAACCGACCTCCTTGCCGTCGGCCTTGACGATCGAGCCGTTGGCCTTGTCGCTGAACGCGACCTGGGAGATCCCGGTGACGAGCAGCGGGTAGACGACTCCGAGGATCACGGTCAGCACGAGGAGTACTCGCAGTGCGGTGAAGTGGGTCCGCACGGAGGCGGGCAGGGGCTTGGACATCGCGGTGGACTCCTTTCTCAGCTGAGGCCGGGGATGAACTGGACGATCAGGTCGATCAGTTTGATGCCGACGAACGGCACGACCAGACCGCCGAAGCCGTAGATCCCGATGTTGCGGCGCAGCAGGGAGCTGGCGTCGGAGGGGCGGTACTTGACGCCGCGCAGGGCGAGCGGGATCAGGCCGATGATGACCAGGGCGTTGAAGATGATCGCCGAGGTGATCGCGGACTGGGGGCTGTGCAGGCCCATGATGTTGAGGTGGCTCAGGCCCGGGTAGACCCCGGCGAACATCGCGGGGATGATCGCGAAGTACTTGGCCACGTCGTTGGCGATGGAGAAGGTGGTCAGCGCGCCACGGGTGATCAGCAGCTGCTTGCCGATCTCCACGATCTCGATCAGCTTGGTCGGGTTGGAGTCGAGGTCGACCATGTTGCCGGCCTCCTTGGCCGCCATGGTCCCGGTGTTCATCGCGACGCCGACGTCGGCCTGGGCGAGGGCGGGGGCGTCGTTGGTGCCGTCGCCGGTCATCGCGACCAGCTTGCCGCCCTCCTGCTCCTTCTTGATCAGGGCCATCTTGTCCTCGGGGGTGGCCTCGGCGAGGAAGTCGTCGACGCCGGCCTCCTCCGCGATCGCCTT
>NZ_JBEZIQ010000189.1:0-1137 GCF_040651155.1 Kitasatospora sp. NPDC048545 | reverse complement strand
GGTTGGGTCGGCCGCGCGGCGAGGTGCCTGACTGGCAGGTCCTTTTCCGCGCGGCCTCCCGCCGAACCGGACATGACGGTTTCCCTGTCATCCGGCTCTCCAGTGATCACGGCGTGTGTGATCCGGCTGTTCGTGCCTCGTGGATGCGGTCGTGGCAGGCAGCGCAGGCCACGAGGGTCTTGCGCCGCCGGTCGAGCATGACGCGCGCCCAGTCGGACGGCGGCCATCCGGCACGTGCGAGATCGGCGAGGGCCCGGACATGATGCACCTGGACATCACCGGTGGCCCCGCAGACCTCGCACGTGTCCGCCAGGAGTCTGGTGATCAGCTCCTTCTGCGGATAGTCCACCCAGACAGGCCGACGGTCGACGACCTTCGCCGACCGCTGCTGCTGGAGAGGGATTCCACCGAACCGCGCCACCAGCGGCTTCCTGTTCTCCCGCTCAATGCGGGCCTCGAAGCAGACTCGGGGCCCGTTTGGTGTGTCGATCCTGGCCTTGTGCTTGGCGGCCATCTTCGTCACGGTCGAACGGTGCTTGCCTGCAAGGGTTTTGAGCATGGAGGTTTCCATGACCCATTGCAGCCGGTGCAGCCGGAAGACGTCTCCGGCGAGCAGGTAGTACTGGACGATGCCCCGGTAGACGGCCCCGAACGTGGCGACGATCGCATGATCGCTGCCGTTGGTCAGTTCCGTCCGCTTCGCGGGCTTGCCGCGAACAAGGTAGGGCTCGCACTTGGCCTTGATCACGTCCCTGGGGACACGAAGGGCGATCTGGCCGTTGACCCTGCGGTAGCGGCCGGTCTTCTTCGTGTCGTTGTGCTGGGTCGTGATCTCGTAGCCGAGGAACCTCGCCGCCCGGGTGCGGGCGTGGGTGATCAGCGTCTTCTCCCGGGAGAGTTCCAGCTTGAGTTCGTCACGCAGGAATTCCGCCAGGCGGTGCTTGATCTGCTCAGCCTCGGCCTTCGGTCCAGTGAATCCGAGGAGATGGTCGTCTGCGTATCGGACATAGCGAAGCCTGCGATATGACGGATCATTGGGATCCGCACTCGGCAGGCTCACCATCCGCTGACGCAGCACCCGGGCCTGGGCCCGGTCACCGCGCCGGCGGGCTTTCGCCAGCAGATTCTGCAACTCCA
>NZ_JBEZIQ010000188.1:0-1149 GCF_040651155.1 Kitasatospora sp. NPDC048545 | reverse complement strand
CAGGACTTCGACGTTTTGCCTGATCAGACGGCTGCGCGGTGAGTGTAGCGGGCTGGTGCCCGTCAGGGGCGGTCTTCTTGGGACCGCCCCTCGATCGTGTCCAGCCGGCGTTGGTAGTGACAGTGGCGGGCGACGGCCTGTCGCTGCCGGCGCCAGGTGGACCAGTTCAAGGCGTGAGTGCGGGGCGAGCACCGTTGCGGACGCGGGTCATGGGTGCGGCCAGCCGCCAGGAGCCGCCGGATCTCTGCCACGGTGAGGTCGACCAGGGCGCGGGAACCGTTTCTGCAGCCCCCTTTGACGTTGCGGCCGCGGCCATCGCGGCCAGAAACGCGTGGGCGAGCATGGCCAGAGTGATGTGCCGCATCCAGCCGGTGTAGCGACGGACCTCGTACTGGTCCAGACCACACTCGTTCTTCGCGGCTTGGAAGCACTCCTCGATCGCCCAGCGCATTCCGGCGATCCGCACCAACTGCTCCACTGTCGTGTCGAGTTGTGCGTAGGCGAGGAAGTAGGCGATCTCGTCAGGCTTGCTCAGGCTGCGGCGGGCCAGCGCCCATCGGCGGCGGATCAGGGTCTCGTCCTGGTAGTCGTACTCGGCCACGGCCGGCAACTGGATGGCTGCCCAGTGGTAGACGCGCGGTCCCTTGGCGCCGTTGCCGCACGAGATCCGCTCCCAGGCCTGGGCCGGGGCCTGGGCGAACAGCCCGTCGATGCGCGGACAGCCCACGCTGAACTGGGACTTGGGCACCGCCAGGACGTAGCCGACGCCGGACTGTTCAAGCAGGCGCCGGAAGCGGCCCTCCTGTCCGTAGGCCGAGTCCGCGGTGACCCAGGCGATGGGCAGCTCGGAGGCGAGTGCCCGCAGCACCATGGCCTTGGCCAGGCTGCCCTTGGTGTGGAAGTCCCTCTCGTCGGGGATCTTCGCCGCGCGGCAGCGGTCCCGGTCCTCGGTCCAGGACTTGGGCAGGTAGAGCTCGCGGTCGACCAGGGCGCGGCCGCGAGTGGAGGCGTAGGCGGCGAAGACGCCGATCTGGCAGTTCTCGGTGCGGCCGGCGGGCTTGTATCTCAATTAGTGCTTGTTCAGCATGAGTTGGTGGGATGGTGGACCATGACTGTGCGTCCGCTCGTCACTGCCTTACGGGCCAAGTT
>NZ_JBEZIQ010000187.1:0-1174 GCF_040651155.1 Kitasatospora sp. NPDC048545 | reverse complement strand
AGCCGCGCGACAGGCCCGCGCCCGCGAGGTACAACTCGCCCACGCAGCCCGCCGAAACCGGCCGCAGGCGCTCGTCCAGCACGTAGGCGCGCATGTTGTCCATCGGGCCGCCGATCGGCAGCGCGGTATCGCTGCCGCGCACCGGCTCGGCGGTGGCGAAGGTGGTGGTCTCCGTCGGGCCGTAGACGTTCGCGACCACCGTCTGCGGGCAGGCCGCCCGGACCCGCGCGACCAGGGTCGGCGACACCACGTCTCCGCCGGTCCACACCTGGCGCAACCCGGCGAAGCAGGCCGGGTCCTCCTCGGCGAACAGGCCGAACAGGCCGATGGTGAGGAAGAGCCAGGTCACGCCGTGCTCGGCGACGAGCCGGGCGAGCGACTGCGCCGTCAGGTCCTCGGCAGGCGCCACGACGACGCGGCGGCCGGTCAGCAGCGGCGTCCACAGCTCGAAGGTGTTCGCGTCGAAGGAGTGCGGCGAGTGCATCAGCACCGCGTCCAGGTCCGGTCCGGCGAAGCGCCGGTCGGAGGCCAGCGCGACGACGTCGCGGTGGGTGACCGCCACGCCCTTGGGGCGGCCGGTCGATCCGGAGGTGTACATCACGTAGACGAGCTGACGCGGGTCGCCGGCGACGGCGAGCGGAGCACCCTCGACATCGGCCCCGGAGTCTACGGTCAGGACCGTGAGGCCGAGTTCGTCGGCCTGCGCGCGCAGCGTCTCGTCGGTCAGGACGACGCCGACGCGGGTCTCTGCGGTCAGCGCCTCGCGGTGGGCGAGAGGGTAGCGGGCGTCGAGCGGGACGTAGAAGCCGCCCGCCTTGACGATCGCGACGAGGGCGACGGTCAGCTCGGTGGAACGCTCCATCAGGACCGCCACGCCGCGCTCGGGGCCCACCCCCTCGGCGACCAGGCGCCAGGCGAGCCGCTCGGCGCGGGCGTCGAGTGCGGCGTAGCTGAGGCGCTCGCTGTCGGGGCCGACGACCGCGACGGCGTCCGGGGTCCGCGCCACCTGGGCGGCGAAGAGCTCCGGCAGGGTGGCGGCGGGGATCTCGGTGGCGGTGTCGTTCCACCGGGTCAGGATCCGGTGGCGCTCGGCGGGGTCGAGGATCGGGGCGTCCGCCACGGGCTGCGCCGGGTCGGCGAGGAGGCCGTCGAGCACCCGGACGAACCGGGTGGC
>NZ_JBEZIQ010000186.1:0-1175 GCF_040651155.1 Kitasatospora sp. NPDC048545 | reverse complement strand
TTACTGACTTCGGCTTGTCAGGGTGACGTTGGGGTGTCGAGGGTCAGGCCGGTGCCGGCTATGAAGCCGTCGAGGGTTTCGGGGCGGTACTGCAGGCGTTTGAGCCGGTTGCGGACAAGGGCCTCGAGTCGGTCGAGGGCCATGACGGCGAGGTTCGCCAGGCTGTGCTTGACGTGTGCCCAGACCCACTCCACCGGGTTGAGGTCGGGCGAGTAGGCGGGAAGCAGGAACACTGTCAGCCAGGCGCGCTCGGCGATCAACTCGCGCATGGCGTGGGAGATGTGGGTGTTCAGGCGGTCCCAGACCAGCACGATCGGTGCCTTGACGAGGCGGTGGACTCCGTCGATCAGTGCGATGAAGTCACGTTCGCCCATGCTGCGGCGCTTCCCCTTGCCCGCGGCGTGGGTGCGCAGGCGGTGGCACAGCCGGGTGCGTGAGCCGGGGCGCATGGCGATTATCCCGGCCACCGACAGTCGTCCCGAGCGGCGGCCGCTGACCGTCACGACAGGGGTACGGCCTCGCCGGCCCCAGGTGCGTCCTCTGGACGGACGGCGGGTGAAGCCTGCCTCGTCCTCGAAGCAGATGTAGCCCCCGCAGGCCGCCCGCGCTCTTTTACCTCCGCCCAGGTCGCCTCCTTCCACGCGGTGACGGCCTGCTCGTCCCGCTCGGCCACCCGACGCGCGGGGACCTGCGGACTGAAGCCGAGTCGGTGCATCAGCCTCGTCGCCCCGGACACGCTGTAGGAAACGTGGAACTTCCGGCCGATCAGCGTGGCGACCCGCGCCGCGGTCCACACCTGGTCCTCCACCCAGCCGTGTGCGGCCGGGCCCTGGTCCAGGTACGCGGCGAGTTTCTCCAGGCAGCGTGGCGACAGACGGCACCGTGACCCGCCCGGGCCACGAGAGGACAGAGCCTGCACACCGCCATCGCGCCACAACTGGTGCCACTGGTAAGCCGACTTCGGGCTCACCCGCAGACGCCGTGCCACTTCTGGTGGCTTGATCCTCTGCTCGAACAGCTCGGCTGCCTGCATCCGCAAAGTCTCCCGGCGCAACCGTCCCGCAGCGGTCAGCCCGCCCCCATCCGCATATCTCACACACCACCAGATACAGCCACCGCACCCCACCAATCAGGGACTTCGGGAGAGTTCACCCTGACGATCCGAGGTCAGTAAT
>NZ_JBEZIQ010000185.1:0-1179 GCF_040651155.1 Kitasatospora sp. NPDC048545 | reverse complement strand
CCGCCCTGGTCCACGGCACCCCCAGCCTGGCCGCCCGGGTCGGCGAGTACGTGGCCCGCGCCGAACGGTCCCTGGCCGACGCCCTGCGCGCGGGGCCCCGCCCCGAGCCCCTGGAAGGAGCATCTGCGATGACGTCCAGAAGAGCGCCGCGCCCCCGCCCGCCGCCCGCACGCTCATCCCTCTGGAATCCCGATGTCCTCCTCGACGCCCGACGCCACCCCTGCGTCCGTCAAGTTCCCCCACCGCAGCCGCCGAGGCGTGCTTCTCGGCCTGAGCGCACCGCAGCTGATCACCTGCGCCGCCACCGGCCTGCTGCTGCTCGCCGTGCTCATCACCCGGGGCGTCACCGGTGCCCTGCAGCTCATACCCCTGTGGGCGGGAACCGCCGCCCTGGTATTCATCCGCTACCGGGGCCGCACCCTCGCAGACTGGGCCCCCGTCGCCGCCCGCTACGGCCTGCGGCGCCTGCGCGGCCAGCTGATCTGGCTCGTCCGCCCCTCCTCCCGGCCGGTGCGCGAGGGCCTGCTCCACCTGCCGGGCAGCGCGGCCAGCCTGCGTGTGGTCACCGCGCCCGATGGCCGTTTCGGTGCCGTCCACGACCCGCACGCCGGCACCCTCACCACGATCGTCAAGGTCAGCAGCCGCGCCTACGCGCTGCTCGACCCCGGAACCCAGAACGCCAACGTCAACGGCTGGGGACGTTCCCTGGCGGCGCTCGCCCGCACCGGCCAGGTCGCCCGCATCCAGGTGATCGAGCGGACCGTCCCGGACACCGGTGACGCGCTGCGCCGGTACTGGGAGGAGCACGGCCGCCCCGACGCCCCGCTGGCCGGTGAGCTGTACGGGGAGCTGATCCGCGGCGCCGGTCCGGCCGCCGCCCCGCACGAGGCGTACGTCGCCATCGCTCTGGACTTCAAGGGCGCGCGGCGGCTGATCAGCCAGGCCGGAGGCGGCCTGAGCGGCGGTTTCGCCGTCCTGGCCCAGCTCACCTCCGCGTTCGAGCAGTCCGCGCGCACCGCCGGTCTCACCCCGGCCGGCTGGCTGTCCGCGGGCGAGATCGCGGCCGTCGCCCGCACCGCCTACGACCCGAAGTCCCGTGCGGCGCTGGACCGCTGGTCCGAGGACGGGCGTCCGTCCGCCGACCCGGGCGCCGCCGGACCGGTCGTCGTGGTGGAGAAG
>NZ_JBEZIQ010000184.1:0-1193 GCF_040651155.1 Kitasatospora sp. NPDC048545 | reverse complement strand
CGCTACTGAAGTTGAATTCGTGATGTCGGCCTGAAGGTGGTCAGCCGTCCATGATCAGGCCGGTGGCGGCGAGGCATCCGTCGATGAGGTGAGAGCGGTACTGGATCTGCTTCAGGCTGCGCTTGACGGCTCGGGCGAGCTGGTCGAGGTTCGCGGCGGCGAGGTTGCCGATGGTGCGCTTGACCAGCGACCAGATGCCCTCTTGCGGGTTGAGGTCCGGTGCGTACGAGGGGAGTTGGAAGACAGTCAGCCAGTCCTGGTTCGCCTGGATGAACGCCTGCATCGGCGGCATCAGGTGGGCGCGCAGGTTGTCCCACACGAGGACGATCGGGCCGCCGAGCTGGATGTGCGCGCGGATGAGCAGGTCCCGGTAGTCCTGCCAGGTCAGGCCCTTCTTCTCGCCCTTGCGGCCGCGGTAGATATGGAAGCTGTAGAACATCCGGGACCGCTGACCGGGCTTGTAGCAGCTCAGCCCCGCCATGGAGACCCGGCCGGCGCCCCGGCCACGTACTCGCACGACCGGCGTGCAGCCGAGCCTGCCCCAGGTCCTGGCACGCGGCGGCCTCATCGACTGCCCGGCTTCGTCCTCAAAGACGAGCCAGGCTCCGCGGGCCGCCGCGGTGCTTTTACCCGCGGCCACGTCTCCTTCTTCCACAGCTCAACCGCCGCGTCATCGCGCTCGATCGCCCGGCGGGCCGGCTGCTGCCAGGACCAGCCGTGCCGTTTGAGCAGGACCCACGTGCCCTCCACGGTGTAAGAGACATGGAACATCCGACCGATCAACGTCTTCACCCGAGAGAGGGTCCACCGCTGGTCCTCCCAGCCGTGGGCCAGCGGCCCACGCTCCAACTCCCGTTCCAGCCGTGCGATCTGGGCATCAGACAGCTTCGGACGACCGGGTGAGCCCTTCGAGGCGATTCCCGTTGCACCGCCCTCGCGCCACTGCCGGCGCCAGCGCTCCACCGAGCGCACGCTCACCCGCATCGCGGCCGCGATGTCCCGGTTCTTCTCGCCGCTCTCGAAGCGTTCCACGGCCTGCCGCCGGATCCGCTCCCGCGCGGCCCTCTCCGCGTCGGTCAAACCGCCGCCCTGTGCATACCTCACAGCACACGACTACCGGGGCCGACCCTCCGCAGGCAGGCGAACGCTACTGATTCACCCATCCGAGCGACATCACGGATTCAACTTCAGTA
>NZ_JBEZIQ010000183.1:0-1253 GCF_040651155.1 Kitasatospora sp. NPDC048545 | reverse complement strand
GGATGGGAACTTGCATCTTCTGGAGATTGGGCTTCAAACAATCCAGTCTTCGCCATATCGCGCGGGCCGCCCGGCACACCGTCCCTGACAACTGGACCCGGTCACCGGTTTCCTGACATGCTCTTGTCCCCTTCACCTTTCGGATCCAGGTGAGTCATTCGGCCCAGGAACCTCCTTCCGAGTTCCTCCCGGCTGAGCCGGGGATACAAACAGAGCGCCTCGTGGCGCACAATGTCCGCTCGACCAGCCACCTCTTGGGCAGCACGGTGAAGCCGGTGGCGTCGTCGCCGCGTTTGACCACGGTCAGCGCGATCCGCAGAACGTCGCGGGCGAGGTCGACCAGGCGTCCGGTGTAGCCGCCGTCGGCCCACACCCGCGTGATGCGCCAGTGGCGCTGACGCAGCCGCTCCAGCAGCGTGCCGCCGGCCTCGCGGTCGGTGACGGATGCGGCGGTGACCAGCACCGTCAGCAGCAGTCCGAGGGTGTCCACGACGATGTGCCGCTTGCGGCCGTTCACCTTCTTCCCACCGTCGAATCCCCGGCTCGCGGCCGGCACCGACGCCGCCGCCTTCACCGATTGGGCGTCGATGATGCCCGCGGTCGGCTCCGGATCCCGGCCCGCCGCCTCGCGGAACCGGCCCCGCAGCCGGTCGTGGAACTCGGTGACCAGGCCCTTGTCCCGCCAGCGCCGGAAGAACGCGTAGACGCGGTCCCAGGCAGGGAAGTCCGCAGGCATCGCCCTCCAGGTGATGCCGCCCGCGACCAGGTAGCGCACCGCATCGACCAGCTGCCGGTGGCAGTAGCCCTCCGGCTGCCCACCGCGGCCCTCCAGCCAGGAGGGCACGGGCATCGCGTCCCGTACGACGGCCCACTCCGCATCCGTCATGTCCGAGGGGTACCTCGGACGCCTGTGCGGGTTGTTCCCGGCGTTCCCGAACCGGTGGGCGAGACAATCACACTCCCGGGCGGCCGAGTTGGAGCCGACCGGCGTGAGGGCGTACAACTGCGGCAACAGGGCCTCCTGGCGCGCTCAAGGTCTCGACAACCCCGAGCTGCACCAGAGGCCCTGTCTTCATGCTCGGCACGCGGCAAGACCACCCGACCGAGTTCCCACCGTCGAACCCACGTCCATCAAGATCGGTACGACAACGGCTTCTAAGCTTGATTTTTATGCTGCCGCCGCGATCTTGGCGAGGTGCGCTTCGAGCGTGGGTTCGCGTTTGACGGTCTTCCCGACGTCGTAGCGGGGTGCC
>NZ_JBEZIQ010000182.1:0-1276 GCF_040651155.1 Kitasatospora sp. NPDC048545 | reverse complement strand
GCCGCGGGGAATCCGGAACGGAAGCCGGCACGGAGGAGACGTCCGTGGTGGCTGCTCCGTTCTGTGGTCCCGGTGAGTGCAGCACGGACGGGAGAGCCACGCACAGGGCTGCCGCGGTACAGGCCGCGGTCGCACCGAGGGCCTGTCGGCGGCGCCGGCGCCGGTCGGCGCGTCGGCGGATCTCCGCAGCAGGCAGGGTCGGCGCGGGCATCTGCGTGCGGAGCAGCCGAAGCCTGTCGCCGAGGGTGTCGTGGACGGGGTCAGACACAGAGCTTTCCTTCCTCGCTGGTCGGGGTCCGGTCGGCGAGTCCGGCCGCGAGCGCGGCCCGGCCGCGGGCGAGGCGACTCTTGACGGCGCTGACGCTGGCGCCGGTCTCGGCCGCGACCTGCTCGACGGAGAGGTCGCACATGTGGTGCAGGACCAGGGCGTTCCGCTGTGCCTCGGGCAGGTCGCGTAGCGCGGTGACCAGCATCAGGTGCTCCTCGGTGGGCGGCTCGACGGTGGGCGGTTCGGGGCGGTGGTGGCGTCCGGCCAAGTGCAGGCCCCGGGCCATACGTCGCCAGCGGGAGAGGGCCAACCGCCGGGCCGTGGTCCGGATCCATGCCTCCGGGGCGCTGTCCGGGTCGAAGGTGCGCCTTCGGTCCCACGCGCGGATGAACGCCTCCTGGACCACGTCCTGTGCTTCGGACCAGTTGCCGGTGAGCGCGTAGAGCTGCCCGGTCAGGCGGGAGAAGGACGCCGCGTAGAACGCGTCGAACTCCTGTGGCGTCATCAAGGGCCTCTCCTCCGGGGCTGTTCGTCAGCTCGCGGCACAGGCGGCTCGCGAGGAAGCGCTCCTCGGCTGCGGCGGTGGAGCCGTGCGTCCTGGGCGGAGCCTCCCGCCCTGTACGCACGAGTACCGCCCCAGGGTTGCACCCGCGGCCTATGACCTGGATCACGTGCGAGGGGTGCGACCTGCCGGGTGTCGGGAGACCTACAGGGGCGCAGGCGTCAACCGGACGCCCGGCAGGAAAGGACACGGATTCATGCGTATCCGCCCGATCATGTTCATCGCCGCCACCGCCGTAGCCGTCGCGACCGCGGGGGGAATGGCCACTGCCGCAACCAGCACCTCCACGCCCACCCCCACGGCCCACGGCGAGCCCTCCGCTGTGCCCACCGCTGTGCCCTCCGCTGTGCCCAGCGCTGCGCCCTCCGCCTCGGCCTCCGGGGCCGGCTCGGCCGGCGCCTCGGCGGTCCCCGGCAGCGGCCCGTCCGTCACCCGTTCGACTGCCA
>NZ_JBEZIQ010000181.1:0-1280 GCF_040651155.1 Kitasatospora sp. NPDC048545 | reverse complement strand
ACCGAACGACCCCGCCCCCTCCCCCTCTCCTTCGCCCAACAACGCCTCTGGTTCCTCGGCGAACTGACCGGCCCCAGCGCCGCCTACAACATCCCGGCCGTGCTCCGTCTCACCGGCACCCTCGACCACGACGCCCTCCAGGAAGCACTCCGCGACCTGATCACCCGCCACGAAGCACTGCGCACGCTCTTCCCCGCAACCGACGGGCAGCCGCACCAACACGTGCTCCCCGCCGACCGCTCCACCGTCCGGCTCACCGTCACCGAGACCACCGAGCCGGAGCTGGCCGCCTCCGTGGCCCGCGCCACCGGACGGGCCTTCGACCTCGCGACCGAACTCCCGGTCAGGGTCGAGCTGTTCGCCCTCGCACCGCAGGACCACGTGCTGGTGGTGACGGTCCACCACATCGCGGGCGACGGGTGGTCCATGGCCCCGCTCGGCCGCGACCTCTCGTCCGCCTACACCGCGCGCCTCGACGGCCGGGCACCCGCGTGGTCGCCGTTGCCGGTGCAGTACGCCGACTACACGCTCTGGCAGCGCGAGCTGCTGGGGTCGGAGGAGGACCCCGAGGGCCTGCTGGCGGGGCAGTTGGGGTACTGGCGGGAGGCACTGGCCGAGCTGCCGGAGGAGCTGACGCTGCCGTTCGACCGTCCGCGTCCGGCCGTCGCCACGAACCGGGCGGAGACGGTCGAGCTCATGGTCCCCGCCGAGCTCCACACCGAACTGCTGGACCTGGCCCGCGAGGAGGGCGTCACGCCCTTCATGCTGCTCCAGGCAGCGCTTGCGGTGCTGCTCTCCCGGCTCGGCGCCGGGCAGGACGTCCCGATCGGCACACCCATCGCCGGACGCACCGACGACAACCTCGACGACCTGGTCGGCCTCTTCGTCAACACCCTGGTGCTGCGCACCGACCTCACCGGCAACCCCACCTTCAGCGAACTGCTGAGCCGCGTCCGGGAGACCGCACTGGGGGCGTTCGCCCACCAGGACGTGCCCTTCGAGCGCCTGGTCGAAGAGCTTGCACCCGTACGCTCGATGGCCCGCCACCCGCTCTTCCAGGTCATGCTCAGCCTGCAGAACAATGCGCAGGCGATCCTCGACCTGCCGGGCATCGAAGCCGAGGCCGTCTCCGGTGACCAGCAACTCGCCAAGTTCGACCTACAGTTCGACGTCACCGAGCAGGTCGACGGGCTGGCGGTGCGGATCGTCTTCGCGGCCGAGTTGTTCGACCGGTCGTCGGTGGAAGTCCTGGGACAGCGCTGGCTGCGCGTCCTCACCGC
>NZ_JBEZIQ010000180.1:0-1298 GCF_040651155.1 Kitasatospora sp. NPDC048545 | reverse complement strand
CCGTCGGCCTCGTCGAGGTCGACGCCCGACATGCGGGTCTGGGCGGTGAACGGCACCCAGGTGGCGTGCGTCAGCTCGCCCTGGGCGCGGGCCCGCAGACCGTACTCGGTCTTGGCGAGGACCACGATCGAGCGGCCCTCCGGCGTCTCGTCCGCGAGGGAGGAGAGCTGCGCGGCGCTCGCCAGTTCGTCGGTGCCCACGCCCGGGGCGGGCAGGAACTCGGCGGCCTGGCGGTTGCCCAGGGTGATCGTGCCGGTCTTGTCGAGCAGCAGGGTGTTGACGTCCCCGGCGGCCTCGACGGCCCGGCCGGACATCGCCAGCACGTTGCGCTGCACCAGCCGGTCCATGCCGGCGATGCCGATGGCGGACAGCAGCGCGCCGATCGTGGTCGGGATGAGCGCCACGATCAGGGCGACCAGCACGATCATCGACTGCGGGGCGCCCGCGAAGGTGGCCATCGGCTGCAGGGTCACCACGGCGACCAGGAAGACGATGGTCAGCGAGGCCAGCAGGATGTTGAGCGCGATCTCGTTCGGCGTCTTCTGCCGGGCGGCGCCCTCGACCAGGGCGATCATCCGGTCGATGAACGACTTGCCGGGCTCCGAGGCGATCTTCACCACGATCCGGTCGGACAGCACCTTCGTACCGCCGGTGACAGCGCTGCGGTCGCCGCCGGACTCGCGGATCACCGGCGCGGACTCACCGGTGATCGCCGACTCGTCCACCGAGGCGACGCCCTCGACGACGTCACCGTCACCGGGGATGACCTGACCGGCCTCGACCACCACGTGGTCGCCGAGCCGCAGGGCCGTGCCCGGGACCTCCTCCTCGGCGTCACCGGCGGGCCAGTTCGTGAGCCGGCGGGCGACGCTCTCGGTCTTGGTCTTGCGCAGGGTGTCGGCCTGCGCCTTGCCGCGGCCCTCGGCCACGGCCTCGGCCAGGTTGGCGAAGACCGTGGTCAGCCAGAGCCACACGGTGATGGACCAGGCGAACACGGACGGGTCGGCTATCGCGGAGATCGTGGTGACCACCGAGCCCACCTCGACCACGAACATCACCGGGTTCTTGATCATCACCCGGGGGTCGAGCTTCTTCACCGCGTCCGGAAGGGACGCGACGATCAGCTTCGGGTCGAGGAGGCCGCTGGCCACTCTGTGCGGCGCGGCCGTCGCGGCCTCGGTGTCGGCCGGTGCGGGGTTGAGCGTGGGGGTGGACATCAGGAGGAGAGACCTTCCGCGAGCGGCCCGAGGGCCAGGGCCGGGAAGTAGGTGAGGCCGACGACGATCAGGATCACGCCC
>NZ_JBEZIQ010000179.1:0-1307 GCF_040651155.1 Kitasatospora sp. NPDC048545 | reverse complement strand
ACCACATAGGCCACCAGACGGGGGTCGCCCGGACGGTCCTCACGCACGACGACCGCGCACTGCGCCACCGCCTCGTGCCGGCCCAACACCGCCTCGACCTCACCGAGTTCGATCCGGAAACCACGAACCTTCACCTGGTCATCGGCCCGACCCAGATACTCCAGCACACCATCACGGGTCCAACGCGCGATATCACCCGTACGGTAAAGCCGCTCGCCGTACGCCCCGGTCGGGTCGGCGACGAAACGCTCCGCCGTCAGACCCGGACGGTTCAGATACCCCCGCGCCAACTGCACACCCGCCAGGTACAACTCCCCCGCCACACCCACGGGCACCGGACGCAACCACTCGTCCAACACCAGCGCACGGGTATTCCACACCGGACCACCGATCGGCACCCGACCAGAGGGCAACTCACCCGGCACCACCCGGTGCGACGTCACGTCGACCGAAGCCTCCGTCGGCCCGTACAGGTTGTGCAACTCCACACCCGCACCCACCACCGACACGAAACGCTCAGCAACGGCGACCGGCAACTCCTCGCCACTGCACAACACCCGACGCAGCACACCCGCACACCCCGCCGCGGCCGGCTCCGCCAGGAACGCCGACAGCATCGACGGCACGAAATGCGCCGTCGTCACCCCCTCCCGCACGATCACATCCGCCAGATACACCGGATCCTTGTGCCCCTCCGGACGCGCGACAACGAGGGTCGCACCCGCCGCGAGCGGCCAGAAGAACTCCCACACCGACACATCGAACGACACCGGAGTCTTCTGCAACACCCGATCGTCCGCAGACAGTTGATACCGCGCCTGCATCCACTCCAGCCGGTTCACGATCCCCCGGTGCGACACCACCACACCCTTCGGACGACCCGTCGAACCCGACGTATAGATCACATACGCCGCATCATCCGACGACGCCCGAACCTCAAGAGAATCCCCCGAAAGCCCCGACACATCCGGCAACTGATCGAGCGTCAACAGCGGCTCGGCGTCCTCCACCATCAACGCCACACGCTCCGCCGGATACCCCGGATCCAACGGCAGATACGCCGCACCCGACCGCACCACCGCCAGCAACGCCACCACCAGCTCCAGCGACCGCGGCAACGCCACCGCCACCACAGCCCCAGAACCCGCCCCACGCCCGATCAGCCAACGCGCCAACCGGTTCACCCACGCATCCAACTCCCCATACGACACCACACGGCCCTCGAACACCACCGCCGGCGCACCCGGAGACGACACCACCCGCCGAGCGAACAACCCGTCCAGCGTCAGACCACCGTCAGCGACCTC
>NZ_JBEZIQ010000178.1:0-1312 GCF_040651155.1 Kitasatospora sp. NPDC048545 | reverse complement strand
AGCTTGATTTTTATGCTGCCGCCGCGATCTTGGCGAGGTGCGCTTCGAGCGTGGGTTCGCGTTTGACGGTCTTCCCGACGTCGTAGCGGGGTGCCGGCTTGCGGTTCTTCGAGCCCGGTGGCCGTCCGGGGCCTGGGCGTGTCGGTTGCGGCACGGCTGCTGGGCTGGGCGTCTTCGCGCGGATGTTGCGGAACCCGCGTCGGACCCGGGCGGGGGTGAGCCTGCTCGGCGGGGCCGGTTTCTCCCAGGGGCGGCGCAGGTCCTCGGCGAGGGGGCGTGCGAGGCGGAGTTGGGTGTGGGCGACGATGACGAGCCAGGTCCACAGGTCGGCGGTGTCCGGGTTGCGGAAGCGCGGGGCGGTCCAACCGAGGGTCTGCTTCATGAGCCGGAAGGTGTGCTCAAGATCGAATCTGCGCAGGAACGTGCGCCAGATCCGGTCCAGATGTTCGGCGTCGATGCCGGTGGCGGAGGACCACAGCCACAGCGGTTTCGCGTCCCTCTCGCCCGGCAGGTGCTCGACCTTGAGGCGGACCAACGTGCCGTGGATCAAAGGGATTTCACCCACATGGTCGAGCCACGGGCCGCGCTTTTGCAGGCGCTGGTGCATCCGGTCCCACGCTCTCGCCTCGGCCTTCCCGTAGCGGGTGGTGTCGGTGGTGGTGGCGGCGTCCGGGGTGTGCCAGCTGTCGGGCTTGGCGAAGGTGAAGACGCCGCCGTGCCGGCGCGGGCGTCCGCCCTTCGGGGTGGAGCGGGGCTCGCCCGGGTCACGGAGCATGACCCGGTCCGAGCGTAGTCGGCCGACCAATTCAACCGGCAGATCGGACAGGACGTAGGCCAGGCGGGTCACGTCGTAGCCGGCGTCCATCACGATGAGGATGTCCGGATCGCCTTGGTGCCAGTGGCATGCCGCGATGATGCGTTCGACGACCTCGCGCAGTTGGGCGGCGGTGACGGCGGTCGCGTCGTCGGCCGGTCCCAGCCGGACCGCGTCCAGCAGTCCGACCCATGACGTGCGCCCGGACTCCAGGGCTGCGACGAAGGAGTACGGCCAGCCGGGGACGAACTGGTCGGCGCTTCGGCCGCGGCCGTAGACGTGGCAGAACAGGCGCTCGTCGCTGGTCGGGGCGTCGGGCCGCAGCCAGTTGGAGACGTCTACGGCCAGCGCGATTCTCCCGTCCGCGAGCCGTGGCAGCGGCAGGCCTGCCAGGGTGCGGCGCAGCCGGGTCGGCTCCAGCCATCCCCGGTCCAGCGCCTGGTACAGGGCGCCGTGCCCGCGCCGGTGCTCGGCCGCGAGCGAGAGTTCCACCAGCGT
>NZ_JBEZIQ010000177.1:0-1316 GCF_040651155.1 Kitasatospora sp. NPDC048545 | reverse complement strand
TGAGCTTGAGGATCGTCGTCTGTGTGAAGTACGTGCCGGACGCGACGGGTGACCGTCGTTTCGCGGACGACCACACCACCGACCGGGAGGGTGTGGACGGCCTCCTGTCGGAGCTGGACGAGTACGGCGTGGAGCAGGCGCTGCGGATCGCGGAGGCGAACGAGGGCGCCGAGGTGACGGTGCTGACGGTCGGGCCGGACGACGCGAAGGACGCGCTGCGCAAGGCGCTGTCGATGGGTGCGGACAAGGCCGTGCACGTGAACGACGACGACATCCACGGGTCCGATGTGATCGGGACGTCGGCGGTGCTGGCGAAGGCGCTGGAGAAGACCGGGTTCGACCTGGTGATCGGTGGCATGGCGTCGACGGACGGCACGATGGGTGTGCTGCCGGCGCTGCTGGCGGAGCGTCTGGGTGTGCCGCAGGTGACGCTGCTGTCGGAGGTGTCGGTCGAGGGCGGTGTGGTCCGGGGCCGTCGTGACGGTGACGCGGCGACCGAGCTGGTCGAGGCGGAGCTGCCGGCCGTGGTGTCGGTGACGGACCAGTCGGGTGAGGCCCGGTACCCGTCGTTCAAGGGGATCATGGCGGCGAAGAAGAAGCCGGTGCAGTCGCTGGACCTGGACGACCTGGGCATCGAGGCGGACGAGGTCGGGCTGGCGGGTTCGTGGACGGCGGTGGAGTCGGTGGCGGCGCGTCCGGCGCGCACCGCGGGCACGGTCGTCAAGGACGAGGGCGAGGGCGGCAAGTCCCTCGCGGCCTTCCTCGCCGACCAGAAGTTCATCTGAGCCCCCCACCCCTCGAACCTGCGAACACGGAGACATTGAGCAATGGCTGAGATTCTCGTCCTGGTGGACCACGCCGACGGTGCGGTCCGCAAGCCGGCCCTGGAGCTGCTGACCCTGGCCCGCCGCGTCGGCGAGCCGTCCGCCGTCGTCCTGGGCGCCGGCGCCGCCGCGGCCGGCATCGCCGCGAAGGCCGCCGAGTACGGCGCCGCCAAGGTGTACGTCGCCGAGGGCACCGAGTTCGCCGACCGGCTGGTCGTCCCCAAGGTGGACGCCCTGGCCCAGATCGCCAAGGCCAACGACGCCGCCGCCGTCCTGGTCACCTCCTCCGGCGAGGGCAAGGAAATCGCCGCCCGCGTCGCGCTGCGCCTGGGTTCCGGCATCATCACCGACGCCGTCGACCTGGAGGCCGGTGACGGCGGCCCGGTCGCGACCCAGTCGGTGTTCGCCGCGTCCTTCCAGGTGAAGTCCAAGGTCACCAAGGGCGCGCCGGTCATCACCGTCAAGCCGAACGCCGTCGCCCCGGAGGCCGCG
>NZ_JBEZIQ010000176.1:0-1351 GCF_040651155.1 Kitasatospora sp. NPDC048545 | reverse complement strand
GACGTGCCCGGCGACAAACGCCTCGTCGCCTACGTCGTCCCCGCCCCCGGCACGGACGGCACCGCACTGCCCGCACTGGTCCGCACGACGGTCGGCGCGCGTCTGCCCGACTACATGGTGCCGTCGGCCGTCGTGGCCCTGGACGCCCTGCCGCTGACCTCCAACGGGAAGCTCGACCGCCGTGCTCTGCCGGTCCCCGACTACGGGGTGGCGTCAGCGGGCCGCGCCGCGCGCACGGAGCAGGAGGAACTGCTCTGCGGCGTGTTCTCCGAGGTGCTCGGGGTCCCGGCGGTCGGCCCGGAGGACGACTTCTTCGTGAGCGGCGGGCACTCCCTGCTGGCGGTGCGGCTGATCAGCCGGATCCGCTCCGTCCTGGGCATCGAGCTGTCGTTGCGCACCTTGTTCGAGGCTCCGACCCCCGCCGCCCTGGCGCGTCACCTGGACCCGGGCGCGCTGGTCCGGCCGCCGGTGGTGGCCGCCGGGCAGCGGCCCGGGCGGGTGCCGCTGTCCTTCGCCCAGCAGCGGCTCTGGTTCCTCTCCCAGCTGGAGGGGCCGAGCGCCACGTACAACATCCCGGTGGCGCTGCGGCTGACCGGCGACCTCGACCGCGTCGCCCTCGACGCCGCCCTGCTCGACCTGATCGGCCGCCACGAGGTGCTGCGGACGGTCTTCCCCGCCCACGGCACCGGAGCGCACCAGCAGGTGCTCCCCGTCGACCGCGCCGCCCTCGACCGGATCGGCTTCGGCCTGACCGTGACCGACACCACCGAGGCGGAGCTGGCCGAGGCCGTCGCCCGGGCGGCCGGGCACACCTTCGACCTCTCGGCGGAGGTCCCGGTCCGGGCTTCGCTGTTCGTGCTGGCACCGCAGGAGCACGTCCTGGTGGTGACGGTCCATCACATCGCCGGTGACGGCTGGTCGATGGCTCCGCTGGGGCGTGACCTGTCGGCCGCGTACGCGGCGCGGGTGGCCGGCGGTGCGCCCGGGTGGGCGCCGCTGCCGGTGCAGTACGCGGACTACACACTCTGGCAGCGCGGACTGCTCGGCGGCGAGGGGTCGCAGAGCGAACTGCTGGAGCAGCAACTCAAGTACTGGCGCGAGGAGTTGGCTGGCTCGCCGGAGGAGCTGGCGCTCCCCTTCGACCGGTCGCGGCCGGCCGTCGCCTCCCACCGCGGCGGCTCGGTCGATCTCGCCGTCCCGGCCGACCTGCACGCCCGGCTGGCCGACCTGGCCCGCGAGCAGGGCGCCACGATGTTCATGGTGCTGCAGGCGGCGCTGGGTGTGCTGCTGTCCCGGCTCGGCGCCGGCGAGGACGTCCCGGTCGGCACCCCGGTCGCCGGCCGTACCGATG
>NZ_JBEZIQ010000175.1:0-1407 GCF_040651155.1 Kitasatospora sp. NPDC048545 | reverse complement strand
GGGAGTGTCATGAATCAGGTGGACACCCTGATCAAGGGAGACACTGATGAGCTCGCTGACGGATCACCAGATCGGGTCGGTTCCTGACGGGTCGGTTTCGTCGGAGCTGGAAACTGCCGATGCCTTGGGCATGGGTCCGAGGAAGAACACGGGTGCGTCGGATGTGGTGGCGTCGGTCGCCGAGCTGGCGGCCGAGCAGGCCCGGGCCGGCGGGATGCAGCTGCTCGGTGAGGGCGGACTGCTGCAGCAGCTGACCCGGCACCTGCTCCAGGAAGCGCTGGAGGCCGAGATGGACGAGCACCTGGCCTCGTCCGCGGGGCAGGGCCGCTCGGCACGCAAAGGCGGCAACGCGCGCAACGGCTACCGGATGAAGACCGTGATGACCGAGGCCGGGCCGGTCACGCTCGAAGTCCCGCGGGACCGGGCCGGCACGTTCACACCGAAGGTCGTGCCCCGGCACGCCCGTCGAACCGAAGGCCTGGACAACCTGGTCATCTCGCTGACCGCGAAGGGCCTGACGTCCGGGGAGATCGTCGCGCACCTGGCCGAGGTCTACGGCATGACCACCAGTAAGGAGACCGTCTCCACGATCACCGACCGGGTCCTGGAGAGCATGGCCGACTGGCGCACGCGTCCCCTCGACCCGGTCTATCCGGTGCTGTTCGTGGACGCCGTGAACATCAAGGTCCGCGACGGTCAGGTCGCCAACCGGCCCGTCTACGTCGTCCTCGGCGTCACGGCGGACGGCTACCGGGACATCCTGGGCCTGTGGACCTCCAGCGGCGGCGAGGGCGCCAAGTACTGGCAGTCCGTGCTCACCGAGATCAAGAACAGGGGCGTCAAGGACTGCCTGATCCTCATCTGCGACGGCCTGGCCGGGCTGCCCGACGCGGTCGCCCAGGTCTGGCCGCAGACCGTGGTGCAGACGTGCATCGTCCACCTGCTGCGGAACTCTTTCCGCTACACCTCCAAGCGGGACTGGGCGGCGGTCGCCCGCGACCTCAAGCCCGTCTACACCGCGCCGAACGAGGCCGCGGCCCTGGAGCGGTTCGCCGAGTTCGCCGCCGCCTGGGAAGCGTCCTACCCGGCCGTCGTGCGACTGTGGGAGCGGGCCTGGTCCGAGATGGTCCCCTTCCTGGCATTCGACGCCGAGATCCGAAAGATCATCTGCACGACCAACGCCATCGAGAGCCTCAACTCCCGCTACCGCAGGGCCGCCGGCGCCTGCGGCCACTTCCCCAACGAGCAGGCCGCCCTCAAACGGCTCTACCTGGACACCCTCGCGCTCGACCCCACCGGCCGCGGCCGCCAGCGCTGGAGCAACCGCTGGATGGCCGCCCTCAACGCCTTCGACATCACCTTCGACGGGCGCCTGTCAGTCGGACGGGCGTAGGCCACCCGGCCCAC
>NZ_JBEZIQ010000174.1:0-1414 GCF_040651155.1 Kitasatospora sp. NPDC048545 | reverse complement strand
GTCGTTGGGTGACGGGGTGCGGCGGGCGCTGGGGCGTGAGCCGCGGGACTTCGGGGACTACGCCCGTGAGGCCGCCGCCTCGGGCGTGTGGAACGTGTGAACCGGCTCGTCCCGGGTGGCCCCTACCGGCCGCCGCCGGGCGGGCGTCGGAAGGGAACCTGAACGGACTCTGGAGGTCTGGTCATGTCGGACGGCACAACGGTCTGGTCGAGCGAGCAGGGCATCAGGACACTGCCCGGCCACATCAAGGGCTTCGGCCTGATGCACGTGGCGATGCGCCGCGACGCGGCGCGGCTGAGCGCCGCCGCCGCGCGCGGCTCGTCGGGATCCACGGCGGCCCTGGCGGAGTGGTTCGGGCGGCTGCGCGCGGTGATCGACTGGCACCACCACAGCGAGGACGAGATCCTCTGGCCGTACCTGCGCGGCCGGGTGGCCGGCTTCGACGGCGGCGGGGTCCTGGAGGAGGACCACGAGGCGCTGGACCGGTCGATGCGGCGGGTGGCGGGGGTGCTCGGCTCCGGCCTGCGCGCCGAACTTCCGGAGGCCGCGAAGGCGTTCGAGACCCTGGTGCGCGATCACCTGGGACACGAGGAGCCGGTGGTGTTCCCCGCGCTGGCCGGCCTGCCGGTGGACGAGTACCTGCGGGTGGAGCGCCGGATCATCCAGAGCGCGCCGACCCAGGTCATGACCTACCTGCAGCCCTGGATGTTCGACGGAGCGGACGCGGCCTCCGTCCGGGCGGTCTCGGCGACCATCCCGGCCCCGGTGCGGCTGATCGGGCGGACGGTGCTGGAACGGCGGTACCGGCGCAGCCTGGCGCCGGTGCTCTGAGCCGGGCACACGACCGGTCCGCGCCGCCGGCGGCGCCACCGGGTGTGGCCGGTGCGGCTGGTGCGTCTGGTGTGGCTCCTGGCACGGCGTGCGGGTCCGGGTGCGGACGGGCTGTGCCGGGTGTGGCCGCTGGCCCCGGGGCACCGCAAGACGAGGCAAGTGCTGTCCTGCGGGGCGGGGTTCCGGTTGTCGCGCTTCCGTTGCGCGGCGCACCGCACGGTGGGCGGTGTCGTGTGCAGCACGTTCGTCGGCGCCGCAGCCCGCGGGCCGGGAGAGTGAAGGGGTCCTGAGATGCGTTCGGATCAGACCGCGGTTTCGCCGTCGTACTCCGTGCCGTCGGCCATCGGAGGTATGGGGATGGGGAGTTCGGTGCAGACTGTCGGACAGAGCAGGGCGGCCGGTCCGGTGCTGGCCGGTGCCACCGTCGCGATGGGGTTGATGGCGGGGTTGTTCTTCGCCTTCGACGTGTCGGTGATGCCGGGTCTGGCGGCCGGTGACGACCGGACGTACGTGACGGCGATGCAGCACATCAACAAGTCGATCGAGAACGGGATGTTCGGCCTGGTGTTCGTCGGCGCCTTCG
>NZ_JBEZIQ010000173.1:0-1461 GCF_040651155.1 Kitasatospora sp. NPDC048545 | reverse complement strand
GGCCACCCGCACCCCCGACCACACCGCCCTCGTCTTCGAAGACCAGCAGCTCACCTACACCCAACTCCACACCCACGCAAACCAGTTGGCCCACCTGCTGAGCGACCGAGGCGTCGGCCCGGAGACGCTGGTCGCGGTCTGCCTCGACCGCTCGACCGAACTCGTCGCCACCCTCCTGGCCGTCCTCAAGACCGGCGCCGCCTACCTCCCCATCGACCCCTCCCACCCCACGGACCGCATCGCCACCATGCTCGACGATGCACGGCCCGCCGCCATCGTCACCACCAGCACCGGCAGCCTCACCGCCCTCACCATCGACATCCCCACCATCCACCTCGACCGCACCGACCTCACCGACAGGCCGAACACCGAACCCCCACTGACCGCCCACCCCGACCACCCCGCCTACGTCATCTACACCTCCGGCTCGACCGGCCGCCCCAAGGGCGTCACCATCACCCACCGCGCCATCGTCAACCGGCTGGCCTGGATGCAGTCCGCGTATCCGCTGGACGCCACGGACCGCGTGCTGCAGAAGACGCCGTTCGGATTCGACGTCTCCGTCTGGGAGTTCTTCTGGCCGCTCCTGGAGGGCGCCACCATGGTGGTCGCGCGCCCCGGCGGCCACCAGGACCCGGGCTACCTGGTCGATCTGATCCAGAGCCGACAGGTCACCGTCACCCACTTCGTGCCGTCGATGCTGCAGGCCTTCGTGCAGGAGCCGGCCGTCGCGAACTGCACGGGGCTGCGCGCGGTGTTCTGCAGTGGCGAAGCCCTGCCGGCCGAGCTCCGGGACAAGTTCCACGCCCTGCTCGACGTACCGCTGCACAACCTCTACGGACCCACGGAGGCCGCGGTCGACGTGACCGCCTGGGACAGCTCCGCCCCGAACACCGGGGCGTCGGTCCCGATCGGCCGGCCGGTCTGGAACACCCGGGTGTACGTGCTGAACGCGCGACTGGAGCCCGTACCGCCGGGCGTGGACGGAGAACTCTACCTGGCAGGCGTCCAGTTGGCCCGCGGCTACCTCAACCGTCCCGGCCTCACCGCCGAACGCTTCACCGCCTGCCCGTTCGGCGAACCCGGCCGCCGCATGTACCGCACCGGCGACCTCGCCCACTGGACGGAGGACGGCCGACTCGTCTTCGCCGGCCGTGCCGACGAACAGGTCAAGCTCCGCGGCTTCCGGATCGAACTCGGCGAGGTCCAGGCCGCCCTGGCCGCCCACCCCGCCGTCGACCAGGCCGCCGTCATCGCCCGCGAGGACACCCCCGGCGACAAGCGCCTCGTCGCCTACCTCGTCCTCGGTGCCGAGCAGAACCAGGCCGAACTCGGCTCCTCCGTACGGGACTTCCTGAGCGCTCGCCTGCCCGACTACATGGTTCCGTCAGCGGTCGTGGTCCTCGACGCGCTGCCCGTCACCGTCAACGGCAAGCTCGACCAACGCGCCCTGCCCGCCCC
>NZ_JBEZIQ010000172.1:0-1472 GCF_040651155.1 Kitasatospora sp. NPDC048545 | reverse complement strand
GGGCGTGATCCTGATCGTCGTCGGCCTCACCTACTTCCCGGCCCTGGCCCTCGGGCCGCTCGCGGAAGGTCTCTCCTCCTGATGTCCACCCCCACCCTTAGTCCTGCACCGGTCGACAAGACCGAGAACGCGGCACCGCACAGAGTCTCCAGCGGGCTGCTGGACCCGAAACTCCTCCTCTCCTCGCTGCCGGACGCGGTGAAGAAGCTCGATCCCCGGGTGATGGTCAAGAACCCGGTGATGTTCGTGGTCGAGGTGGGCTCGGTGGTCACCACGATCTCCGCGATAGCCGACCCGTCCGTGTTCGCCTGGTCGATCACGGTGTGGCTGTGGCTGACCACGGTCTTCGCCAACCTGGCGGAAGCCGTCGCCGAGGGGCGCGGCAAGGCGCAGGCCGACACCCTGCGCAAGACCAAGACCGAGAGCGTCGCCCGCCGCCTGCTGGACTGGCCCAGGAGCCAGGCCGAGGAGGAGGTGCCCGGCACCGCGCTCCAGCTGGGCGACCACGTGGTGGTCGAGGCCGGTCAGGTCATCCCCGGTGACGGTGACGTCGTCGAGGGCGTCGCCTCGGTGGACGAGTCGGCGATCACCGGTGAGTCCGCGCCGGTGATCCGCGAGTCCGGCGGCGACCGCAGCGCTGTCACCGGCGGTACCAAGGTGCTGTCCGACCGGATCGTGGTGAAGATCGCCTCGGAGCCCGGCAAGTCCTTCATCGACCGGATGATCGCCCTGGTCGAGGGCGCCGCCCGGCAGAAGACGCCGAACGAGATCGCGCTCAACATCCTGCTGGCCTCGCTGACCATCGTCTTCCTGGTCGCCGTCGTCACGCTCCAGCCGATGGCCACGTTCGCGGGCGCCCCGCAGTCGATGATCGTGCTGGTCGCCCTGATCGTGGCGCTCATCCCGACCACCATCGGCGCGCTGCTCTCCGCCATCGGCATCGCCGGCATGGACCGCCTGGTGCAGCGCAACGTGCTGGCGATGTCCGGGCGCGCCGTCGAGGCCGCCGGGGACGTCAACACCCTGCTGCTCGACAAGACCGGCACCATCACCCTGGGCAACCGCCAGGCCGCCGAGTTCCTGCCCGCCGAAGGTGTCGAGATCGGCGAGCTGGCGGACGCCGCGCAGCTGTCCTCGCTCGCCGACGAGACGCCGGAGGGCCGCTCGATCGTCGTCCTCGCCAAGACCGAGTACGGCCTGCGGGCCCGCGCACAGGGCGAGCTTGCCCACGCGACCTGGGTCCCGTTCACGGCCCAGACCCGCATGTCGGGCGTGGACGTGGACGGCGTGCAGGTCCGCAAGGGCGCGGCCGGCTCGGTCGCCAACTGGGTGACCGACAACGGCGGTTCGGTCGGATCGGACGTCGCGCAGCTGGTGGACGGCATCTCGGCGGCCGGTGGCACCCCGCTGGTCGTGGCGACGAGGACGGGTGGCAGGCCCGCCCGCGTCCTCGGGGTGATCCACCTCAAGGA
>NZ_JBEZIQ010000171.1:0-1472 GCF_040651155.1 Kitasatospora sp. NPDC048545 | reverse complement strand
CGTTGAGCAACGAGAGCCTGGCCAACCTGCTCAAGGAGGAGCGGCGCTTCGCCCCGCCGGCAGAGCTCGCCGCAGCCGCCAACGTCACCGCGGACGCCTACACGCAGGCCTCCGAGGACCGTCTGGGCTTCTGGGCCGAGCAGGCCCGCCGCCTGGACTGGGCCGTCGAGCCGACCCAGACCCTGGACTGGTCGAACCCGCCCTTCGCGAAGTGGTTCGCCGACGGCAAGCTC
Organism: Kitasatospora sp. NPDC048545; assembly: GCF_040651155.1. Lineage (NCBI taxonomy): Bacteria > Bacillati > Actinomycetota > Actinomycetes > Kitasatosporales > Streptomycetaceae > Kitasatospora > Kitasatospora sp. NPDC048545. The sequence continues at coordinate 1,239 of NZ_JBEZIQ010000171.1, read as the reverse complement.
AACGTGGCCCACAACTGCGTCGACCGCCACGTCGCCAACGGCCTGGGCGACCGCGTCGCCATCCACTTCGAGGGCGAACCCGGCGACAGCCGCTCCCTCACCTACGCCCAGCTCAAGGACGAGGTCTCCCAGGCCGCCAACGCCCTGCTCGAACTCGGCGTCCGCAAGGGCGACCGCGTCGCCGTCTACCTCCCCATGATCGCCGAAGCCGTCGTCGCGATCCTGGCCTGCGCCCGCATCGGCGCCACCCACTCCGTGGTCTTCGGCGGCTTCTCCGCCGACGCCGTCGCCTCCCGCATCCAGGACGCCCAGGCCAAACTCGTCATCACCGCCGACGGCGGCTACCGGCGCGGCAAGCCCTCCGCCCTCAAGCCCGCCATCGACGAAGCCCTCACCAAGACCGACGGCGTCGAACACGTCCTGGTCATCCGCCGCACCGGCCAGGACATCTCCTGGACCGAAGGCCGCGACGTGTGGTGGCACGACATCACCGCCCGCCAGTCCACCGAACACACCCCCGAGGCCCACGACGCCGAACACCCCCTGTTCATCCTCTACACCTCCGGCACCACCGGAAAGCCCAAGGGCATCCTCCACACCTCCGGCGGCTACCTCACCCAGGCCGCCTACACCCACCACGCCGTCTTCGACCTCAAGCCCGAGACCGACGTCTACTGGTGCACCGCCGACATCGGCTGGGTCACCGGACACTCCTACATCGTCTACGGCCCCCTCGCCAACGGCGCCACCCAGGTCATCTACGAAGGCACCCCCGACACCCCCCACCAGGGCCGCTTCTGGGAGATCGTCCAGAAGTACGGCGTCACCATCCTCTACACCGCCCCCACCGCGATCCGCACCTTCATGAAGTGGGGCGACGACATCCCCGCCAAGTTCGACCTGTCCTCCCTGCGCATCCTGGGCAGCGTCGGCGAACCCATCAACCCCGAAGCCTGGATCTGGTACCGCGAACACATCGGCGCCGGCACCGCCCCGATCGTCGACACCTGGTGGCAGACCGAGACCGGCGCCATGATGATCAGCCCCCTGCCCGGCGTCACCGAGACCAAGCCCGGCTCCGCCCAGCGCGCCCTGCCCGGCATCGCCGCCACCGTCGTCGACGACAACGCCAACGAAGTCCCCAACGGCTCCGGCGGCTACCTCGTCCTCACCGAACCCTGGCCCTCCATGCTCCGCACCATCTGGGGCGACGACCAGCGCTACATCGACACCTACTGG
>NZ_JBEZIQ010000170.1:0-1489 GCF_040651155.1 Kitasatospora sp. NPDC048545 | reverse complement strand
CATCGGTACGGCCGGCGACCGGGGTGCCGACCGGGACGTCCTCGCCGGCGCCGAGCCGGGACAGCAGCACACCCAGCGCCGCCTGCAGCACCATGGCCGGGGTGACACCGTGGTCCACGGCCAGCTTCCGCAGGTCAGCGTGCAGTTCAGCGGGGACGGTCAGCTCGATGTCGCCCCCGCGATGGGTGGCCACAGCCGGTCGTGGGCGGTCGAAGGGGAGCGCCAGCTCCTCCGGAAGGTCGGCCAGCGCGTCCCGCCAGTACCCCAACTGCCGTGCCAGCAGGCCGTCCTCATCCTGCTCGGACCCCAGCAGTTCGCGCTGCCAGAGTGTGTAGTCCGCGTACTGCACCGGCAGCGGCGCCCACCCGGGCGCACGGCCGGCCACCCGCGCCGCGTACGCGGCCGACAGGTCGCGCCCCAGTGGAGCCATCGACCAGCCGTCACCGGCGATGTGATGAAGCGTCAGCAGCAGCACCTGCTGCTCGGCAGTCAGCGTGAAGAGGGAAGCGCGCAGCGGCAGTTCCGTCGCCAGGTCGAACGGCTGCCCTGCCGAACGGTTCGCCGCGGCAGCCAACTCGTCCTCGTCGCCGACCGGCTCGACGGAGAGACCGATCGAGACCTCCTCGATCGGCAACACCCGCTGCACCGGCCGTCCGTCGACGACGGTGAGGACGGTCCGCAGGACGTGGTGCCGGTCGATCACATCGCGCAGCGCCGCCTCCAGCGCCTCCTGGTCCACCGCACCCGAAAGGCGCACGGCGGCAGGGATGTTGTACGTCGCGTTCAGCCCGTCCAGCTGCCCGAGGAACCAGAGCCGCTGCTGGGCGAAGGACAGCGGCACCTGCCCGAGTCCTTCACCGACGGCCACGACCGGCGGGCGAACGGGCTCGCCGGGGACGAGGTGACGCGCCAGGGCGGCGGGGGTGGGGGCTTCGAAGAGGGTGCGGAGCGGGAGTTCGGTGCCGAGGGTGGTGCGGATGCGGCTGGTGAGGCGGGTGGCGAGGAGGGAGTGTCCGCCGAGGTCGAAGAAGCTGTCGTCGGGGCCGACGGTGTCGAGGCCCAGGACCTCGGCGAAGGCGGTGCAGATCGTCGCCTCGCGTTCGTTGGCCGGCTCGCGGGTGGCGGTCTGCACGCCGTACTCGGGGGCGGGCAGGGCGCGACGGTCGAGCTTCCCGTTGACGGTGAGCGGGAACGCGGGCAGGAGCAGCACGGCCGACGGGACCATGTACTCGGGCAGGCGCTCGGCGGTGAAGCGCCGCAGCTGGGCGGGCAGGTCCGCATCGTCGGTGTTGTGGGTGGGGGTGGGGATGGCGTAGGCGATGAGGCGTTGGTCGCCGGGGGTGTCTTCGCGGACGAGGACGGTGGCTTGGGTGATGTGGGGGTGGGTGGTGAGGGTTGCTTCGATGTCGCCGAGTTCGATGCGGAAGCCGCGGAGTTTGATCTGTTCGTCGGCGCGGCCGACGAATTGGAGTTCGCCGGTGGTGGTCCA
>NZ_JBEZIQ010000169.1:0-1703 GCF_040651155.1 Kitasatospora sp. NPDC048545 | reverse complement strand
ACGTCCTCGACACCGAGGAACGCCACCGGATCCTCACCACCTGGAACGACACCGCCCTGCCGACGACCCCGGCCACCCTGCCGCAGCTCTTCCAGGCCCAGGCAGCCCGCCACCCACAGGCCGAAGCCGTGGTCTTCGGCGCACAGCGCCTCAGCTACGCCGACCTCGACATCCGCAGCAACCGCCTCGCCCACCGCCTGATCGCCGCCGGCATCGGACCGGAGAGCCTGGTCGCGCTGGCGCTGCCGCGCTCTGTCGACCTGCTCACCGCGATGCTGGCGGTGCTGAAGAGCGGAGCGGCCTACCTGCCGCTGGACCTGGCTCACCCGGCCGCCCGGATCGCCTTCCAACTGGACGACGCCCGGCCGAGCCTGGTGATCACCTCGGCGGCGAGCACCGCTGTACCGGACGGCACCACAGTGCCCCGGCTGGTGCTCGACGGGCCGGAGGCGACCGCGGCCCTCACCGAGCAGTCCGGCGACCCGGTGGCGGACACCGACCGGACGACGCCCCTGCTGCCGACGCATCCCGCGTACGTGATCTACACCTCCGGCTCCACCGGACGCCCCAAGGCGGTCGTGGTGCACCACGCCGGCCTCGCCAACCAGTTGGCGTGGCTGGCCGCCGACCACGGGCTCGCCCCCGACGACGTCGTGCTGGCCCGCACCTCCACGGCCTTCGACGCGTCGGTGTGGGAGCTGTGGCACCCGCTGGCTTCCGGTGCTGCCGTCTGTCTGACTCCCGACGGCCTCGGCGGCGACCCGCGCGCACTCCTCCGCTACGCCGCCGAACACCGGGTGACCGTCGCCCAGTTCGTCCCGTCCCAGCTCGCCACGCTCCTCGACGAGGGTCGGATCGGCTCGCTGCGGCGGCTGTTCTCCGGCGGTGAGCCGCTGAGCGCGGACCTCACGCGGCGGATCACGGACAGCTGGAACGTCCCGGTCACCAACCTCTATGGCCCTACCGAGACGACCGTCCAGATCGCCTCCGCCACCGGGGATCCGACGGCGTCCACGGCGACGGTGCCGCTCGGGCGGCCGGTCCACAACACCCGGTTCTTCGTCCTGGACGCCGCGCTGCGTCCGGTCCCGCCGCGCGTGGCCGGGGAGCTGTACATCGCGGGCCCCCAGTTGGCGCGCGGCTACCTGGGTCGTCCCGGCCTGACCGCCGAACGCTTCGTCGCCTGCCCCTACGGCGAACCCGGCCGCCGCATGTACCGCACCGGCGACATGGTGCGCTGGACCACCGGCGGAGAACTGGAGTTCGTCGGCCGCACCGACGACCAGGTCAAGATCCGCGGCTTCCGCATCGAACCCGGCGAGATCCAGGCTGTCCTCGCCGCCCACCCCGCCGTCGCCCAGACCGCCGTCCTCGTCCGCGAGGACACCCCCGGCGACAAGCGCCTCGTCGCCTACCTCGTCCCCACCCCTGACACCGACGAAGCCGGGCTGCCGGCACAGGCCCGCGCGGCGGCTGCGGAGCGGCTGCCGGAGTACATGGTGCCGTCGGCCGTGGTGGTGCTGGAGTCCCTGCCGCTGACGGCCAACGGCAAGCTCGACCGCCGGGCCCTGCCGGTCCCCACCTACTCGACCGGCGCCGGCCGCGCGGCCGCCACCCTGCGCGAAGAACTGCTCTGCACCGTCTTCGCCGAAGTCCTCGGCCTGCCCTCGGTCGGCGTCGAGGACAGCTTCTTCGACCTCGGC
>NZ_JBEZIQ010000168.1:0-1774 GCF_040651155.1 Kitasatospora sp. NPDC048545 | reverse complement strand
ACATCCGCATCCGCAGCCGGCAGACCACCGCGTCGGTGTGCCGGCGCAGGGCGCGGTCGATCACCGCGCCGCGCCGGTTCTGCAGCACCCGCTGCCACCAGTGGGCCGGCTCCACCTCGGGGATCAGCACGGTCAACCGGTCGTAGGCGTGCTCCGCCCCGAGCTCGTTGACGAAGGCGGCGATCGGCTGCCCCAGCCGGCGGTGGTCGTCCGGAACCTCCACCAGCGGCACGCCCGGCTGCCACAGCTCCCAGTCCCGGCGCAGCGCCTCGGCCGCGGCCGGCTCGTGCACCACGGTGACCGCCATGACCTCGTCGCCGAGCGAGAGCGCCGCCGACAGGCCGTCCCGGGTGAGCCGGGTGATCGCCGTCACCGGGACGACGACCAGGCTGCGCTGCCGGGTCACCGGGCCGGGCACCCGGCCGAGCTCCAGGCGTTCGCCGATCCGGCCGTAGCTGCGGTGGATCGCCTCGAACAGCACCACCAGCAGCGGCAGGGCCACCGCGATGCCCCAGGCGCCCTCGGTGAACTTGGTGCCGGTGACGACCAGTGCGGCGACGCCGGTGAGCAGCGCGCCGAAGCCGTTCAGCGCGGCCTTCCGGTGCCAGCCGGCCGGCCGGTGCAGGTACCAGTGCCGGACCATGCCGACCTGGCAGATCGTGAAACCGACGAAGACGCCGATCGAGAACAGCGGCACCAGGCTGTTGACGTCCCCGCCGGAGCCGACCAGCAGCGCCGCCGACACCACGGCGAGGAACAGCACGCCGTACCGGTACACCTGGCGATCGGCGCGCAGTGCGAACACGTGCGGGAGGTGGTTGTCCCGGGCGAGCAGGTCCATCAGCACCGGCAGCCCGCCGAAGGAGGTGTTGGCGGCCAGTCCGAGCAGGACCACGGTGGCGAACTGGACGACGTAGAAGCCCGCGCCGTGGCCGAGCGAGGCGTCCGCGAGCTGGGCGAGCACGGTGACGCCCTCGACCGGCTGGAGGTGGAAGCGCCCGATCAGCACGGCCAGTCCGACCAGCATCACGCCGAGCAGCGCGCCGAGCGCCATCTCGGTGTGCTGGGCCCGCTTCACCCGGGGAGTGCGGAAGGAGGGGACGGCGTTGGCCACCGCCTCCACGCCGGTCAGTGCGGAACAGCCGGCCGCGAACGCCCTGAGCAGCAGCAGCGCGCCGACGGCGGTGGCGTTCCCGGCGAGCACCGAGGCGTGGCCTTCGGCGGCCGCGGTGCTCGCCGGGCCGTCCCGGAACAGGCCGACCACGACGATCGCCAGGATCGACAGCACGAACACGGCCGTCGGCACCATGAACCAGCGCGCCGACTCGGCGATCCCCCGCAGGTTCACCCCCGTGACCAGGACGAGCACACCCAGGCAGAGCCAGACCCGCTGGTCGTACAGGCCCGGTACGGCGGAGGTCAGCGCGGCCACGCCGGCGGTGACCGAGACCGCCACGTTCAGGACGTAGTCGACCACCAGAGAGGCCGCCGCGGTCAGCGCCGCCCGGCGGCCCAGGTGCTGCCTGGCGACCGCGTAGGCGCCGCCGCCGTCCGGGAACGCCGCGATCACCTGCCGGTACGAGGCCACCAGCACCGCCAGCAGGACCGCGATCGCCGCGGTGACCGGCAGCGTGAAGCCCAGCCCGTACCCGCCCGCCGCGGCCAGCACCAGCACGATCGACTCCGGCCCGTACGCCACCGAGGCCATCGCGTCCAGCGAGAGCGCCGCCAACCCGCCCGGGACGCTCAACCGGTGCCGCTCCTCGCCCGCACC
>NZ_JBEZIQ010000167.1:0-1816 GCF_040651155.1 Kitasatospora sp. NPDC048545 | reverse complement strand
TGAGTGACTCTGTCGGGGATCTTGGCTTTCCTTGATCACTGTCCTTGGCGCCACCAGCGGGGGCGGGGCAGCTCGTGGGCGTCGAGGTACTGCTGGAACGCCGTCGGCGGTCGGGGCCGGTAAGCGGAGTCGTCTGGCTCCTGGGTGCTGAGGCGTTCGATGTTGACAGCGATCGCTGTCAGGACGTGTTGGACGTGGGCCTTGGCCACGCCGCGGTAGCGGCAACGGCGCATCCCGTGCCCGTTGACCAGCTCGTTCATGGTGCCCTCGATCCCTGAACGGGAGGCGTAGAGCCGCTGCCAGTGCGGGTCTTGCTGATCGGCGCGGTTCTGGGTCTGGAGATCGTGGAGGCGACGGGGGAGGAAGTTCAAGGTGCGTCCCTTGCGTGGATCGTTCGAGCGGGTGCACCCGGCTCGGTGGGGACACGGTCCGCAGTGCCGGGCGTCGAACGCCACGACGGTGTAGGGCGCTTGGGCGGGTGGCTCGGACCAGATGCCGCTGGTCTTCCCTCCCGGGCAGGTGACCTGGCGGTGGTCGAAGTCGATGGTGAAGTCCTCGCGGGTGAAGCCGGTGCCGGCCTTGTGTTGCCAGGAGTTGTCGGACTTGACCGGGCCGATGACCTCGATGCTGTGGGTGTGGGCAGCGGTGTCCATCAGCGCAACGGAGGTGTAGCCGCCGTCGAGCAGGTGCTGGGCAGGCAGCAGACGACGTCGGTTGAGCCGGGTGTGGATGCCGGGCAGGGCGACGCTGTCGCCGGTGGGGACGGTGGTGGCCACGTCCGTGATGACGTTGACGCTGTCCTCGTCACAGGTCTCGGTGGCATGCGCGAGGTAGCCGGTCCAGGTCCGGTGACCGCGGCGGGTGTAGCGGGCCTCGATGTCGTAGGGGGACTCCAGGCGCCGCCCGACGGGCGGTAGACCGTCCTTCTCCGCTCGGGGACGCAGCCGTCCCCGAGCGTCGATGAGGAAGTGCTGCACCACGATCTGCCGCAGTACCTCCGCCGCGGGCCCCGGCGCTGCTGCCGGGCGGCGGCTGTGGATCCGTTCGAGGAGGTCGGCGGCGTCGTTGCCGGCCTGCTTGAGCCGGGCGGCCGGATGGCTGGGCTGGCTGACCAGGCGGACCTGCCGCCCGTAACGCAGCGCCCAGTCCTCGGTCACCAGACCGTCGAGGAGTTCTGGTGTGGTGCGGGCGCACTCCTCCAGCGCGGCACGGACCGCTTCCAACACCAGTTCCAGCTGGGTCAGTTCGCGTACTGCAGCCCGAAGATAGGTGGAGTCGGTACGCTGCCGGCCCCGCGCCTTGACCAGTCCGGCTTCCTTCAGCCGGGCCAACGCGATATCGAGAAGGGCATCGGCGCGGTCGTCCTGGGCCAGCCGGTCACGGAAGTCGGACAGCACACTGTGGTGGAAGCCGGGATCGTCGAGATCCAGCGCGAGGGCGTACTTGAAGTCGATCCGGCAGCGCACCGCCTCGGCCGCCTGCCGGTCGGACAGGTTGTGCAGGAACTGCAGTACGCTCACTGTGGCGAGCTGGGCCGGTGACAGCCCGGGCCGTCCATCGCGCGGGTACCAGGCGTCGAAGTCCTCGTCGCACCACAGTCCGTCCAGCCGGTCACGTACCCACATCGCCGTGGTGCCACGGGGGTTACTCGCCCGAGCCACCCGCGCGGTCGCGGAAGGAACAAGCTCGCCAGAACGCGGGCGGAGAGACACCGGCTCACCTCGGAGAAGACGAACGACCTGCGAAACAAGCCGAGCCTGCCCGATCAACCTGCCTCTCCGTCGGAGAATCTCAAGATCCCCGACAGAGTCACTCA
>NZ_JBEZIQ010000166.1:0-1826 GCF_040651155.1 Kitasatospora sp. NPDC048545 | reverse complement strand
CGGATCGGCACCTCCACACCCAGCACCGACCGCACCCGGCTCACCAGCCGCGTCGCCAGCAGGGAGTGACCGCCCAGCGCGAAGAAGTCCTCGTCCACGCCGACCGACGGCAGGCCCAGCACCTCCGCGTAGACCCCGCACAGCAGCTGCTCCTGCGGGGACTGCGCGACGCGGCCGGTGGTCTGCGTGAACTGCGGCGCGGGCAGGGCCCGGCGGTCCAGCTTGCCGTTGACGGTGACGGGCAGTGCGTCGAGGACGACGAGTGCGGCCGGGACCATGTAGTCCGGCAGCGAGCCCGCGAGGTGCGCAAGCAGCTCGGCCGTGTCGACGGCGCCACGGGCCGGGACGACGTAGCCGACCAGGCGGCGGTCGCCGGGCTGGTCCTCGCGGACGATCACCGCGGCGGTCGCGACGGAGGGGTGCGCGGTGAGGCGCGTCTCGATCTCGCCGAGCTCGATGCGGAAGCCGCGCAGCTTGACCTGGTCGTCGGTGCGGCCCAGGTACTCCAGGGCGCCTTCGGCGTTCCAGCGCACCAGGTCGCCGGTGCGGTACATGCGCGTCCCGGCCGGACCGGACGGATCGGCGACGAAACGCTCCGCCGTCAGCGCGGGGCGGCCGAGGTAACCGCGGGCGAGCTGGTCGCCCGCCAGGTAGAGCTCTCCCGCGACACCGACCGTCACGGGCCGCAGCGCGGTGTCGAGCACGTGGACGCGGGTGTTCCAGACCGGCCGCCCGATCGGCACGCTCGTGCCGGTGTCGGCGGGGGTGCAGGCCCAGGCGGTGACGTCGACGGACGCCTCGGTGGGCCCGTAGAGGTTGTGCAGCGGGACCTGCGGCAGGACGGCGAAGAACCGGTCGCGCAGGTCGGCGGGCAGCGCCTCGCCGGAGCACATGACGCCGCGCAGGTCCGTGCAGCCGGCGGCGGCCGGTTCCTGCACGAAGGCCTGGAGCATTGACGGTACGAAGTGGGTGACGGTGATCCGCTCGCGGCGGATCAGCTCGGCCAGGTAGGCGGGGTCGCGGTGGCCGCCGGGCTTGGCCAGGACGAGCGTGGCCCCCTCCAGCAGCGGCCAGAAGAACTCCCACACGGAGACGTCGAAGCCGAACGGCGTCTTCTGGAGCACCCGGTCCTCGGCGGTGAGGCCGTAGGCGTGCTGCATCCAGGCGAGACGGTTGACGATGCCGCCGTGCGGGACGGCGACGCCCTTGGGGCGGCCGGTCGAGCCGGAGGTGAAGATGACGTAGGCAGGGTGCTCGGGCCGCAACGCGACCGTGAGAGGAGCGTTGCGCTCGGCCTGCTCCGCGAGGGTCTCCTCGGTGTCGAGCAGCAGCGGCTCGGCGCCGGCCGCGTGCGCGACGTCGGCGGTCGCCCGGGTGGCCAGCACGAGCGCCGGGTTGCCGTCCGCGAGTACGACGGCGATGCGGTCGGTCGGGTACTCCGGGTCCACCGGCAAGTACGCGGCACCGGCCTTCACCGTCGCCAGCAGCGCGACGACCATCTCGACGGAGCGCTCCAGCACCAGCGCGACCGTGCGCTCCGGGCCGACGCCCCGCGCGGCCAGCAGCCGCGCCAACCGGTCGGCACGCGCGTCGAGTTCGGCGTAGCTGAGGCGCTCGTCGCCGAAGACCAGGGCCGTTGCGTCCGGGGTCCGCGCCGCCTGGGCGGCGAAGAGCTCCGGCAGGGTGGCGGCGGGCAGGTCGACGGCGGTGTCGTTCCACTCGACGGAGATGCGGTGGCGCTCGGCGGGGTCGAGGATCGGGGCGTCCGCCACGGGCTGCGCCGGGTCGGCGAGGAGGCCGTCGAGCACCCGGACGAACCGGGTGGC
>NZ_JBEZIQ010000165.1:0-1886 GCF_040651155.1 Kitasatospora sp. NPDC048545 | reverse complement strand
TCTTGGCTGTGGGCTGCGTCTTCTGGTTGTAGATCTCCTTGCCGTCCGCGTTGTAGGCGTGGATGTAGGGGGACGGGGGGAAGGAGTTCGCGTCGCCCGTCCTCAAGCCCCCTGCCGGGGCGGGCGGGTCGAACCTGCCGGCGGCCGGAAGCGGGCGGGTCAGGCCTGCCAGCGGCCGGGGCGCCAGGCGCGGCGGCGGCCGGCCGTGCAGACCAGTGCGGTGCCGGTGATCAGGGCCACGGCGGTGAGGACGGCGCCCGCCGTCACGATCGCCTCGCGGCCGGCCGGGTCCGGGGGCGGCGGCTGGAGTGCGGCCGCGGTCGGGGCCGGGCGGGTGGTCGGCGCGGCGGCGGGCGCCGGGGCGCCGACGGCGGCGGCCGGGTCGACCGTGCCGTAGCCGAGGCGGGGGTCCGGCAGGGCGGTGCCCGGGTGGTAGGCGGTGGCGGTCAGGCGGTCCTTCAGCTGGGCCGGGCCGAGGTCGGGGCGGTAGCCGAGGACCAGGGCGGCGGTGCCGGCCACCACGGCGGCGGCGAAGCTGGGCCCCGAGCCGGTGAAGTAGCCCTTGCCGCCGGGCCCGACGCTCATCATGGCGTCCCCCGGGGCGACCAGGTCGATCCGCCCGGCCCCGCCGGAGGCACCACCGGAGCCGCCCGAACCGCCGGAGCCGCCGGAGCCGCCCGAACCACCGAACCCGCCGGATCCGCCGGATCCGCCCGAGCCGCCGGAGTCCGAACCGCCGCTGGGCGGGGCGCCGTTCGGGGCCAGGTCGGACACCGTGAGCACCTCCGCAGGGGCCTGGGCGGCGGCCGCGGAGCCGCCGCCCTGGTCGGGCGCGGCCGGGGCGACCACCAGGGCGCCCTTGCCGTCGGCGTAGCGGACCGCGCCGGCCAGGTCCTCGTTGCCCGCCGTGACGGGCAGGGCGACCGCGATCACCCGGGCGCCGCCGTCGGCCGCGTCGCGGATGCCCCTGGCCAGCAGGGCGGCGGTGGTGTTCCCGGCGTCGTCGGTCACGGCGACGGCGAGGATCCGCGCCTCGGGGGCGATGCCCGTGAAGCCGACGCCGTCGCGGTGGCGGGCGGCGATCAGCCCGGCCAGGAACGTGCCGTGGCCGACGCAGTCGCGGGTGGAGCCGCCGTCGCCGTACTCGCGCGGCCCCGGCACCAGGCGTTCGCCCAGGACGCCGGAGGCCGGGTCGACCCCGGAGCCGACGACGGCGACGGTCACCCCGGCGCCGCGGCCGAGCTGCCAGGCGGCCTCGGGGCGCAGGAAGGCCTGCGCCCAGGGCATCCGGTCGGTGTCCTTGTCGGAGGGCTTCACGCAGCCGTCCGTGCGGCCGGTGCCCCGGTTCTGCCCGATCACGGGCAGCGCCGCGTCTCCGCCGGAGGGGGTGGGACCCGGGCGGGCGGTGCCCGGCGCGGCGGGCGTGCCGGCGACGGGGACGCCCGCGACCGGGACGCCGGGCAGCGGGGCTCCGGGGGCCGGGGCGCCGGGGGCGGCGCCGGCCGGGGTGGCCGGCACCAGCAGGACACCGCAGCACAGCACGGCGGCGGCCGCCGTCGAGGCGGGCCCGACGCGGCGCGGGCGGGCGTGACCGCCCGTCACGCGCCGCTCCGCTGGAGCAGTGCGGGGATGTCCTGCGGGAGCAGCAGGCTCAGCTCCGACACGTCGCCGATGTCGAGGCGGGCGAGGCGGCCGGCCTGCCGGGTGATCATCGCTTCCAGGGTCTGGCGGGCGAAGCGGCCGTTGCCGAAGGTGCGGTCGCGCGGGACGGCTTCGCACAGCTGCGTCAGGGCGGCGAGGGTCTCGGGGGCGCAGACGTAGCCGGCCTGTTCGGCCTGCAGCCGCACGATGGTGACGAGTTCGTCGGCGCTGTAGTGGTCGAAGGC
>NZ_JBEZIQ010000164.1:0-1926 GCF_040651155.1 Kitasatospora sp. NPDC048545 | reverse complement strand
ACGGACAGGGCAACGGTACAGACCCGGGTGGGCAGCCGGATCGGAGCAGTCCGGCGGCTCGGGGCGGGGTGTGTCGGTGTGGTGCGACAGGATCACCTGCATGACGGACGGAATCGCCTGGCTCGCGGAGCCACAGAGCATTGCCTTCGGCGGTTACAGCGTGACGCTGGCCCGAGGGCTCGGGGTCGAGGCGCTGGCGGCGCGGATCGCGGCCTCGGCCCAGTGGTCGGAGCGGACGGTGGAGCCGGTCGGGGAGCTCACCGGGGACGGGCTGGTCGAGGCGTTGGACTTGGAGTACGGGGACGCCTGGGACGGGATCGGACTGCGGCTGGGGGTGAGCGGCGGGTGGACCTTCGCGGTGGCGTACGGGGGCTGGTTCGGGGAATTCCGGGACGATCCGGCGATCTCCGGGGGCGGGGCCGAGGTCTTCCTGTTGGAGTACGAGGAGGAGAACGGCAAGCCGGTGCCGCCGACCTTCCACCACCACCGGGACGGCCGGACGGTGTGCTCGTTCAATCTGCACCTGGACGACTCCTGGGGCAACGGCCAGGTCGTTGGAGACCCCGAAGTAGCGGACAGAATCAAGGAGTTGCTGAGCGCGAAAGGCTTGCCGGACGAGGAGCGAGCGAACCGCGAGGTGCACCGGACCACCCTGGGGGTGCTGGAGCGGCACTTCGGTCTGACACTCCCCCGGGCCCTGGTGCTGGAGGCCCCGCTGCCGGCCGTCCTGCTCGCCTAGTACCAACGTCGTTCAGTTTGGCGTGGGGCCTGTGTGTCAAGGCCGGTAGGCAAAGCAGCGGAGCTGCCGTAGAAGAGGTCTGTCACTCCAAGACATCCTCACCATGGGAGCTCCGCTGTTGGAACAGGCTGTCATAACGCGGACGGTCGGGATAGCGTCCGGCGCGTTCGCGCCGGGTCATGTCGGCGAGTTGACGCGGATCGTGCCGTTCGAGATGGTCGATGAGGTACTGGCCGAGACGAAGGCGGTCCAGCGGCGGGTCCGGCTGATGCCGGCGCGGGTCACCGTGTACCTACTGCTGGCGGGAGCGTTGTTCGCCGGGCTGGGCTACCGGCAGGTCTTCGACCGGATGTGCGCTGGCCTGACGGACCTGGCACCCACCAGGCCCGGCGGCAGCGCGTTACGGCAGGCCCGCCAGCGTCTGGGGGCCGCGCCGATGAAGGCGCTGTTCGACCTGGTGCGCGGCCCGGTGGCCACGACCGCGGCCCAGGCCCGGTGGCGCGGGCTGCTGGTGGTGGCGGTCGACGGGACACTGCTGCCGGTGCCGGACGCTGCGGCGAATCTTGCGGTGTTCGCCAAGCAGCGGTGCAACAACGGGACCGGCGGCTATCCACAGGTCCGGCTGGCGGCATTGGTGGCCTGCGGAACGAGGGCGGTGATCGGGGCAGCGTTCGGCCCGGCCACCGTCGGCGAGTTGGAGTACGCGGGCCGGCTGGCAGGCGATCTGCAAACCGCTACGCGGCCACCGGCGCGCACCTGTTGGTGCGGTGCAAGTCCGGGCGGAGGCTGCCGCCGGTGGCCCGCTGCGGCGACGGCTCGTTCCTGGCCCGGCTCGGAGCACTGACCGTCCGCGTCATCGACGCCGAGATCAGCATCATCACGTCCCAAGGGGCCCGCACCGGCCACTACCGGCTGCTGACCACCCTCACCGATGCGTCGGCGCATCCAGCCCGTGAACTCGTTCGGCTCTACCACGAGCGTTGTGAGATCGAGACGGCCTACGCGGAGCTGAAATCCACGATCCTGGGCGGCCGGATCCTACGCGCCCGCACCCCGGCCGGGGTCGAACAGGAGGTCTGGGCACTGCTGGTCACCTACCAGGCACTGCGGACCGCGATGACGGACGCCACCGACAGCATCGCCGGCACCGACCCCGACCGGGCCGGCTTCACCGTTGCCCTGTCCGC
>NZ_JBEZIQ010000163.1:0-1927 GCF_040651155.1 Kitasatospora sp. NPDC048545 | reverse complement strand
ACACGGCCCTCGAACACCACCGCCGGCGCACCCGGAGACGACACCACCCGCCGAGCGAACAACCCGTCCAGCGTCAGACCACCGTCAGCGACCTCCACACCCGTGTCATTCCACCCCGCCAGCAACCCCCGCTCAGCCGCATCCAACACCTCCAGATCAGCCACCGGCCGATCCGCCCCACCCACCAACTCACCCAACAACCGCACCAGACGACCCACCAACACCTCAGCCGTCCCACGATCGAACAGATCCACCGAGAACAGCAACGCACCCCGCAACCCGGCCGCCACACCATCCGCGTCCCGCCGCTCGACGAAACCGAACAGCAGATCGGTGCGGGCGATGCCGGTCTCCGTCGTGCCGGGCGTGACGTCGAGGTCCAGCAGCGACGCGACCTCGCCGAGCGCCGACTGCTGGTCGGTGCTGTCGACGGTCAGGACGACCTGGAACAGCGGGTGACGGGCGAGGGAGCGTTCCGGGTTGAGGACCTCGACCAGGCGCTCGAACGGCACGTCCTGGTTGGCGAAGGCGGCCAGGTCGGTGTCCCGGACGCGGGCGACCAGCTCCGCGAAGGTCGGGTTGCCGGAGACGTCGGTGCGCAGGACCAGGGTGTTGATGAAGAGCCCGACCAGGTCGTCCAGGGCCGCGTCGGAGCGGCCGGCGACCGGGGAACCGATCGGAACGTCGCTGCCCGCGCCGAGGCGGGCGAGCAGCAGGGCCACGGCCGACTGGAGCACCATGAAGAGGCTCGCCCGCTGTTCCCGGCCAAGGTCGAGCAGGGCCCGGTGCACCTCGGCCGGCAGGTCGAAGGCGATCCGGCCGCCCTGGTAGGACGGGACGGGCGGGCGCGGGCGGTCGGTGGCCAGGGCGAGTTCGGTCGGCAGGTCGGCGAGTTGCCCGGTCCAGTAGTCGAGTTGGCGAGCGACCGGGCCGTCCTCGGTCTCCAGCATGTCGCGCTGCCAGAGCGTGTAGTCCGCGTACCGCACCGGCAGCGGCGCGAACTCCGGCGCACGGCCCGCCCGGCGGGCCGCATAGGCGGTGGCGAGGTCGCGAACCAGTACGGGCATGGACCAGCCGTCGGCGGCGATGTGGTGCAGGAGCAGGAGGAGCATCTGGTCCTGCTCGCCGAGGGTGAAGAGCCAGGCCCGGACGGGTGCGTCGGTGGCCAGGTCGAAGACGTGCCCCGCGGCTTCGTTGCGGCGTTCCTCCAGTTCCTCCTCGGTGACCGGGACCACGACCAGCTCGGGCCGGACGTCCTGCGGCGCGAGCACCACCTGGTACGGGCCCTGCTCGTCCTCGGCGAAGACGGTGCGCAGGGGCTCGTGCCGGGCGACGACGTCCGCGATCGCCTCGGTGAGGGCCGCGCGGTCGAGCGTGCCGGTGAGCCGCAGGGAGAGCGGGACGTTGTAGGTCGCCCGGGTGCCCTCGACCCGGTTCATGAACCAGAGCCGCTGCTGCACGTACGAGACGGGCACCCGCTCGGGGCGCGGCTCGACGCGCCGGACGCCGGTGTGCGCCGCGCGGGGCGCGCGGTCGAGCGCCGCGACCAGGCCGGCGACGGTCGGGGACTCGAAGAGCTCCCGGATGGAGAGTTCGGTGCCGAGGGCGGACCGGATCCGGGCGGCCAGCCGAGTGGCGAGCAGGGAGTGCCCGCCGAGGACGAAGAAGTCGTCGTCGATGCCGATCCGCTCGACACCGAGGACGTCCTCGAAGATCGCGCAGAGCGTCTCCTCGCGCTGGTCGCGCGGTCCGCGCCCGGTCGTTCCGGCCTCGTACACGGGGGCAGGCAGGGCCTTGCGGTCGAGCTTGCCGTTGGGGGTCAGCGGCAGGGTGTCCAGCGGGACGAAGGCGGCCGGCACCATGTACTCCGGCAACGCCGCCGCCACGTGCTCGCGCAGCCCGCCGGCACCCGCCGCCACACCACGCG
>NZ_JBEZIQ010000162.1:0-1961 GCF_040651155.1 Kitasatospora sp. NPDC048545 | reverse complement strand
TGCACAATCGGCACGAACCCGACGCACGACGGTCGGACGAAGGTCTTCGCGATCACAACCGATCCGCGGACCACCGCCCTGACCCGGAAGGACGGCAAGGACCCGGCCGGGCCCGGGCGGGCTCGGTGGGTCGCCGGCGGGACACTCGTCGTCACCTGCCAGGGCAAGGACGTCTTCTTCAGTCTCAGCGGCGGCTACGAAGGACCTGCTCTGATCCCCGACAACGACGACCTGGTACGGAAGTTCCTCGCCGCCGGGGGCAAGGCCATCGGCTGCGAGCCGATTCTCTGATCGCCTCCGTCGAGGGGCCGACTCTGTGACGGCCCCTCGACGGACGGACCGAGCGATGGCCGACCGGCACAGCAGGCTGGCTGGCCCGGCCTGGAGGCGGACCAGCGGGACCTGCTGGCGGCGATCGGCATCGAGGCCGACCGCGAGCTGGTGGCCGCCAAGACCGCCGCCGACGCGAAGCCAAAGGTGTCGAGGGAGGACCGCTTCCAGCAGGGCGTGGCCGCCCTCGCCGCCTTCGTCGAACGCGGGGGCCACGCCAAGGTGCCCCGGTCCCACAAGGAGCCGCTGGAGATCGTGGTGACCGGCCCCGGCGGGGAGGTGAGCATTGAGGTGGTCTCCGTGGGGTTGGGTCCGAAGGTGTCGCGCGCCGACCGGTTCGCCCAGGGCCTGGCGGGGCTCGCGGCCTTCGTCGAGCGTGAGGGGCACGTCCGGGTGCCGCGCACCCACAAGGAGGGCGGGGTGTCCCTCGGGTCCTGGCTCAACAACCAGAAGGCCCGGCGGGACAAGCTCAGCCCGGAACAGCTCGGGCAGCTGGAGGCCTTGGGGGTGGCCTGGCAGGTCCGTTCCCCGTCGGCCCCGGTATGGCTCGCGCCGCCGGGGCCTCTCGCATGTCCTCGGACGGTTAACGAGCTGGTGCGTGATTGCGGCGGCGATGCGCCGGCCTGAGCCGGGGCGTTGTTCAGACGGTGGCGGTGCGGTCGGAGACCAGGCCAGCGACGGCAAGATAGGTGTCCGGGAGTGTCTCACGGCGGTGGGTCCAGCGGGTCAGGCCTTTCCATCGCTTGTGGTCGGCGAGGGCGTGCTCGACCGGGATGCGCTGAGAGGAGTGCTGGTGGCGGGCCCGCTCCCGGGCCTCGTGGACTTCCGGCGGGCAGATCTTGTTCGCCTTCCGCGGCGGAGTGAAGGCCTGGCCGGGGTGATCCCGCCGAAGACCCAAGTAGCCGTCATCGAGGAGGACTTGGATGTCGGGGAACTGGCGGAAGAGGTTGTCGATGCCTTCGCCGCGGATGGCGGTGGCGTCGTGCATACGTCCCGGGCGGAGGTTACCGGCCCACAGGGTGCGGCCCTCCTCGTCGGCGACGACGGTGGCCTTCATGGTGTTCTGCTTCTTCTTGCCGGACACGAACGCCCTCCGCCCGCCACGGTGGCCGGCCGGGCGGCGGACCTGGATCTCGGTGGCGTCCAGCCGCAGGACGACACCTTCGGCTTGCGCGTAGGCGAAGACGTCCGCCAGGGTCCGCAGCCGGATTCCGGGCCGGTCCGGCACCGCGAAGCCGCGGCGCGCAAGCAGAGCGCGTATCTCGGCGACCGCCCGGGTGATCGTGGAGCGGTCGACCCCGAACAGCAGGCCCAGGACCGCGTGCGGGAGATCGTGCCGCAGGTGGATCAGCGTCGCGACCACCCGGTCGGTGAACACCAGCCGGTGTTTGGCGCCCGCACCAGCGGCCCGGCGCCGTGCACCACCGCGAACCGTATGCCGCCTGCCCTCGACCACTGCCTGCCAGGCGGCCGCGAGTTCGACGATCAGATCGGTCAGATACCGACGCGAGACGCCGGTCAGCACCCGATGGCCGAGGACCGCACGGTTCACCATGATCACCACGGCGAAGATCATGCCGCCCTCACCCCGGCCGTCACATCGCCGCCGCAATCACGCACCAGCTCGTAAG
>NZ_JBEZIQ010000161.1:0-2235 GCF_040651155.1 Kitasatospora sp. NPDC048545 | reverse complement strand
CTCCTCCAGCCACGCGCCGACGCCCCCGCGCCGGCTCAGCAACAACAGGTCCCGGACGCCGTGTTCCGCCACCAGATGCCGCGCGACGAGCCGACTCAGACCACCCGTCCCACCCGTGATCACCACCGTCCCCGAGCCCCAGCCCGCGGACGACCCGCCGCCCGCCACCCGGGCCAGCCTGCCCACCCGCACGGCTCCGGCGCGGACCAGCACCTGCGACTCGCCGGTCGCCAGCACTGCGTCCAGCGGCAGTTCACCGTCCGCGTCCACGAGGACGAACCGGCCCGGGTTCTCCGACTCCGCCGCCCGCACCAGGCCCCACACGGCAGCGCCGGCCAGGTCCGCGACCTCGCTGCCCGCCACGGCACCCCGCGTGACGAAGACGAGGCGCGCGTTCGCGAAACGCGGCTCGGCCAGCCACTCCTGCACCAGGCCCAACGCCCACGCCGCCACCTCGTGCACGGCCTCCGGCGTCGAACCACCCGTCACCGGAACCACCACAGCGCCGGGCACCTCGCCGCCGAGCTCCGACAGCTCCGCGGCCTCCACGCCCAGCGTCACGGACCGGACACTCACCGGTCGGGCGAGCGCAGCCGCGACCCACTCCAGCCGCAGCAGCGACCCGCTCGCCCCGCGGGAAGCAGCGGCCGGCTCGCCAAGCTCCACGGACTCCGCCGACAGCACCGGCTCGCCCGCCGCGTCCGCGAGGACCAGCGACAGCGTGTCCTCGCCCGTCCGCGCCAGCCGGGCCCGCGCAACCGTGGCACCCGTGGCGTGCAGCGACACCCCGGACCACGCCACCGGCACGAGCCCTCGGTCGTCCGCCCGCAGGACGGCGGCCAGCAACGCCGGGTGCACGCCGAACCCGGCCGCCGAGCCCGCCAGTTCGGCCGGGAGCCCGGCCTCGACGAAGGTCTCCTCCCCGCGCCGCCAGACACCGGGGCCGTCCGCGGCGGCGCCGGTTGGCGGCCAGACCGCCGCGTCGAAGTCGGCGGCGCGCGCTCCCGTGGTCAGCACCCCGGCGGCGTGCTCGGTCCAGGGCTCGTCGAGCCCGCCGTCGGGGCGCGAGAAGAAGGTCACCGTCCGCGCACCCGACCCGTCCGGCGCGCCTGCCCGGACCTGGACCGTCGTGCCGCCGCCCGCGCCGCCCAGGGCGAGCGGCCGGGTGACGGCGAGCCGCTCGACCCGGTCGCAGCCGACGTGGTCGCCGACCCGGATCGCCAGCTCCAGGAACCCGGACGCCGGGAAGACCTCCGCGTCGCCCTCCCACGCCGCCACGGTGCCGGGCACGAGCCGCCCGGTGAAGACGACGCTGTCCGTGCCCGCGAGCGGCACGGCCGCCCCGAGCAGCGGGTGGTCCGCCGCCAGCAGACCGGCGCCGGTCACGTCGCCGACACCACTGCCCAGAGCGGGCCAGTAGTGCTCGTGCTGGAAGGCGTAGGTGGGCAGGTCGACGCGCTGGGCGCCGGTGCCGTCGAACAGCCGCGTCCAGTCGACCGGGACGCCGACGACGTGCAGCCGCGCCAGCGCGGTGACAAGGGTGTGCTCCTCGGGCCGGTCACGGCGCAGCAGCGGGAGCGCGGGGGCGTCCGGGTCCTGCTGGGCGAGGGCGGCGAGGACGCCGTCGGGGCCGACCTCGACGAAGGCGGTGGCGCCGGCCTCGCGCAGGGTGCGGACGCCGTCGGCGAAGCGGACGGTCTCGCGGACGTGGCGCACCCAGTAGTCGGGGGTGGTGAGGTCCGCACCCAGAGCGCCGGTGAGGTTGGAGACCAGCGGGATCGAAGGGGTGCTGTAGGACAGGCCGTTCAGGACCTCGCGGAAGTCCTCCAGCATCGGATCCATCAGCGGCGAGTGGAAGGCGTGCGAAACCCGCAGCCGCGTGGTCTTGCGCTCGGCGAAGTGCGCCTCGATCGCCGCGACGGCCTCCTCCGCGCCCGAGACGACCACGGAGGTCGGACCGTTGACGGCCGCGACCGACACGAACTCACCCAGCAGCGGCAGGACTTCGTCCTCCGTCGCCTGCACCGCGAGCATCGCGCCGCCCTCCGGCAGTGCCTGCATCAGCCGGCCACGGGCGGCGACCAGCGCACAGGCGTCCGCCAGCGAGAACACCCCGGCCACATGCGCCGCAGCGATCTCGCCGATCGAGTGCCCGGCCACGAACTCCGACTCCACGCCCAGCGATTCGAGCAGCCGGAACAACGCCACCTCGACCGCGAACAACCCCGCCTGGGC
>NZ_JBEZIQ010000160.1:0-2244 GCF_040651155.1 Kitasatospora sp. NPDC048545 | reverse complement strand
GCCCGCTGCGGACGAGGACGACGGGGACCCGCTCCTTGCTGTCCGGTGTGAGGCGTGAGTTGTCCGTGGCGGAACCCGTGAGTTCAGGATTTCTGAAGTCATGCAGGTCATGCGGCCATGCGGAAGTCGGTGTCGTAGAGCGCCCGTTCGCGGCTATGGAGGAGGTGCTGGACGATGAAGGAGAGCGAGGCGACCTTCCACAGGCCCCGGCCGCGAGTGAGGGCAGCGATGGCCTGCGCTTCGACGCCGGTGAGGCCGAGCAGGGCCATGGCGGCGGGGATCTGGTCCGGTTCCTGGCGGTAGATGATCCTCGTGCTGCAGTCGGCCAGGAGGCCCTCGGCGAGAACCCGCCCACGCGATCCGGCGTCGCCAGCGGAGAGCAGGTCGGAAAGCCGGTGCAGGATCAGCAGGTTGGCGATGCCCAGCCCGCGGCTGAGCTTCCACTGCTGCTGCATCCGCTCCAGCAAGCCGACATGGCGCATGATCCGCCACGCCTCGTCGTAGATCACCCACCGGCGGCCACCGGAGGGGTCCGCGAGGGCCGCCTCCATCCACGCCGAGGCGCAGGTCATCGCGAGGACGAGGGCGGTGTCGTCGCCGCTGCTGCCCAAGCGCGACAGGTCGATGGAGAGCATCGGCGCGTTCGCGTCGAACACGACGGTGGACGGCGCGTCGAACATCCCGCTGAGGTCACCGTGGACCAGGCGGCGCAGGGCGTGGGCGAGGTCGTCGGTAGCGTGGCCGAGGCTGCCGGCCTGGCCGCCGAGGGCGGCGTCGAGGCGGTCGGGGCGGCCGAGGATGTGGGCGATGTCGCCGAGCAGTGGCACGGTGCCGGCAGCGTCGGTGTCGGCGACGACCAGGTCCAGGGCGACGTCGAGGCCGGTGTGTTCCATTGGCAGCAGGTCGCGCTTGAGCACGGTGGCCGCGAGGCTGGCCAGCAGGAGCAGGCGTCGCTTACGGACCTCGGTGCGCCAGTCCTCCTCACTCACCTCCGCAGGCCGCTGCGGGGCGTCAAGCGGGTTCAACCTGCCCGGGAGACCGGGGCCCAGTGCGATGGTCTGTCCGCCGAGGGCCTGGGCCAGCCCCGACCACTCACCCTTCGGATCGCTCGGCACATAGATCTTGTAGCCGTGGGCGATGGCGCGGGTGGCGATGGACTTGGCCAGGGCGCTCTTGCCCATGCCGATGACGCCGCACAAGATGCCGTTCGGGTTCGTGAACCCTTCTATTCGGCCCGAGTTGTAGAGCGTGAAGGGGTCGTAACAGAAGCTGCCCTCGGCATGGAGGTCGCGGCCGACGAAGATCCCCTCCGCGCCGAGGCCGGCCTCCGCGAGGAACGGATAGGCCCAACCGGCGACGGCCGTGGTCAGGCGGTGCTTGGGCAGACGGAGCTTGCCTCCGCGAGCGGAGGCCGGACCCGGCCGGCCGGCAGCCGGGTAGACGGGCTGGAGGTCCGCGTCGGGTCCGCTGTTCCGGGGGCGTTCGGCGGCGGGCTGCGCGTGGCGGGCCTTGGTGCGGGCTTGGGCGAACTCGGCGCGGGCCGCACGCTGTTGGGCGCGGGTGCTCTTGCTCGGGACGAACAGGGGGCTGGCGGTGGCGCGGTTCCTGGGCATGATCACGATTCCGGGGTGGGGGTCAGCGGCGGACGAGGCCGGTGAACGGTGAGTGCAGGTCTGCGGGGGTGGTGCGGCGGCGCACCAGCTGCGCGGTCTCCTGGTGGCGGCGGCAGATGGTCAGCTCCGGCGCGCCTTCGGGCAGGCGGGCGCGGCAGGCTTCGGGGCCGGGGACCTCGCCGCTGCCGGGCCGGGGCGAGGCGTGGTAGGCGGCGTGGAGGTGGTCGGCGGCCTGCCACAGGCGTGTGCGTGTGGCCTTGAGGTGGTCGCCCTCGCCCGGCAGCAGCGGGAAGGTGCGCTGAGCGTGGGCGTCGAGAAGGCCGTGCAGCGCGACCAGGTGCTCGTGGAGCGAGTCGAGTTCGGCGCGGGAGGCGACCAGCGGGCCGGCGGGGAGGTTGAGCGCGCGGTGGAAGTCGATCGCGGCGGTCGCGTACGGGACGAAGTCCTGCGCGACGGGGGTGGTGGCCGGCATCAGGGTGCTCTTTCGGAAGGAGGGAGGGCCGGCATCAGGCGGCGAGGGCGAACGGCAGCGCGGAGGCGGTGAACGCCTCGGCCTGCTGCCAGGTGAGCGGGCGCAGGTCGAGCTGGGCACCCACGGCGGCGGTCTCCACCACGGCGCAGGCGGAGCGCA
>NZ_JBEZIQ010000159.1:0-2244 GCF_040651155.1 Kitasatospora sp. NPDC048545 | reverse complement strand
GCCCGCTGCGGACGAGGACGACGGGGACCCGCTCCTTGCTGTCCGGTGTGAGGCGTGAGTTGTCCGTGGCGGAACCCGTGAGTTCAGGATTTCTGCCGTATGCAGGTCATGCGGCCATGCGGAAGTCGGTGTCGTACAGCTGCTTCTCCCTGCTGTGGAGGAGGTGCTGGACGATGAAGGAGAGCGAGGCGACCTTCCACAGGCCCCGGCCGCGGGTGAGGGCGGCGATGGCCTGGGCTTCTACGCCGGTGAGGCCGAGCAGGGCCATGGCTGCGGGGATCTGGTCCGATTCCTGGCGGTAGATGATCCTTGTGCTGCAGTCGCCCAGGAGGCCCTCGGCGAGAACTCGCCCGCGCGATCCGGCGTCGCCCGCAGACAGCAGGTCGGAAAGCCGGTGCAGGATCAGCAGGTTGGCGATGCCCAGGCCGCGGCTGAGCTTCCACTGCTGCTGCATGCGTTCCAGCAGGCCGACGTGGCGCATGATTCGCCACGCCTCGTCGTAGATCACCCATCGCCTGCCGCCGGATGGGTCTGCGAGGGCTGCCTCCATCCAGGCGCTCGCGCAGGTCATCGCGAGGACGAGGGCGGTGTCGTCGCCGCTGCTGCCGAGTCGGGACAGGTCGATGGAGAGCATCGGCGCGTTCGCGTCGAAGACGACGGTGGACGGTGCGTCGAACATCCCGCTGAGATCGCCGTGGACCAGGCGGCGCAGGGCGTGGGCGAGGTCGTCGGTGGCGTGGCCGAGGCTTCCGGCCTGGCCGCCGAGGGCGGCGTCGAGGCGGTCGGGGCGGCCGAGGATGTGGGCGATGTCGCCGAGCAGTGGCACGGTGCCGGCAGCGTCGGTGTCGGCGACGACCAGGTCGAGCGCGACGTCGAGGCCGGTGTGCTCCATCGGCAGCAGGTCGCGCTTGAGCACGGTGGCCGCGAGGCTGGCCAGCAGGAGCAGGCGGCGCTTGCGGACCTCGCCGCTCCAGTCCTCCTCGTTCACCCCCTCAGGGCGCTGCGGGGCGTCCAGCGGGTTCAGCCTTCCGGGGAGGCCGGGGCCCAGGGCGATGGTCTGGCCGCCGAGCGCCTCGGCCAGCCCCGACCACTCACCCTTCGGGTCGCTCGGCACGTAGATCTTGTAGCCGTGGGCGATGGCGCGGGTGGCAATCGACTTGGCGAGCGCGCTCTTGCCCATGCCGATGACGCCGCACAGGATCGCGTTCGGGTTCGTGAACCCTTCTATCCGGCCGGAGTTGTAGAGGGTGAAGGGGTCGTAGCAGAAGCTGCCCTCGGCGTGGAGGTCTCGGCCGATGAAGATCCCCTCGGCTCCGAGGCCGGCTTCCGCAAGGAAGGGGTAGGCGCCGCCTGCGACGGCGGTGGTCAGGCGGTGCTTGGGCAGACGGAGCTTGCCGCCGCGGGCGGAGGCAGGACCCGGTCGGCCGGCAGCCGGGTAGACGGGCTGCAGGTCCGCGTCGGGTCCGCTGTTTCGGGGGCGTTCGGCGGCGGGCTGCGCGCGGCGGGCCTTGGTGCGGGCCTGGGCGAACTCGGCTCGGGCCGCGCGCTGTTGGGCGCGGGTGCTCTTGTTCGGAACGAACAGGGGGCTGGCGGTGGCGCGGTTCCTGGGCATGATCACGGATTCCGGGGTGCAGGGTCAGCGGCGGACGAGGCCGGTGAACGGGGCGTGCAGGTCGGCGGGGGTGGTGCGGCGGCGCACCAGCTGCGCGGTCTCCTGGTGGCGGCGGCAGATGGTCAGCTCCGGCGCGCCTTCGGGCAGTCGGGCGCGGCAGGCGTCGGGGCCGGGGACCTCGCCGCTGCCGGGCCGGGGCGAGGCGTGGTAGGCGGCGTGGAGGTGGTCGGCGGCCTGCCACAGGCGGGTGCGCGCGGCCTTGAGGTGGTCGCCCTCGGCCGGCAGCAGCGGGAAGGTGCGCTGGGCGTGGGCGTCGAGGAGGCCGTGCAGCGCGACCAGATGCTCGTGGAGCGAGTCGAGTTCGGCGCGGGAGGCGACCAGCGGGCCGTTGGGGAGGTTGAGCGCGCGGTGGAAGTCGATCGCGGCGGTCGCGTAGGGGACGAAGTCCTGTGCGACGGGGGTGGTGGCCGGCATCGGGTGCTCTTTCGGAAGGCGGGAGGGCCGGCATCACGCGGCGAGGGCGAACGGCAGCGCGGCGGCGGTGAACGCCTCGGCCTGCTGCCAGGTGAGCGGGCGCAGGTCGAGCTGGGCACCCACGGCGGCGGTCTCCACCACGGCGCAGGCGGAGCGCA
>NZ_JBEZIQ010000158.1:0-2360 GCF_040651155.1 Kitasatospora sp. NPDC048545 | reverse complement strand
GAGTACGCGGGCCGCGCGGACCAGCAGGTCAAGCTGCGCGGATTCCGCATCGAGCTGGGCGAGATCGAGGCTGTCCTCGGTGCGCACCCCGCCGTGGGCCGGGCCGCCGTGGTGGTCCGCGAGGACCTGCCGGGCGGCAGGGGCCTGGTCGGCTACGTCGTCCCCGCCGGGAACGTGACGGCCGAAGAACTGCGCACCCACCTCGCGCGGCGGCTGCCGGAGTACATGGTCCCGGCCGCCTTCGTCGTTCTGGACGCGCTGCCGCTGACCGTCAACGGCAAGCTCGACCGCCGCGCCCTGCCCGCCCCCGACCTGACGGCCACCGAGAGCCGCCCGCCGAGCACCCCGCAGGAGCAGGCGCTCGCCGGCCTCTTCGCCGAGATCCTCGGCCTGCGGTCCGTCGGCGTCGACGACGACTTCTTCGCCCTCGGCGGCCACTCGCTGCTCGCCACCCGGCTCGTCAGCCGCGTGCGCACCGCGCTCGACGTCGAGTTGCCGATCCGCGCGCTCTTCGAGGCGCCCACCGTCGGAGCGCTGGCCGCCCGCCTGACCGACCGGCACGACAGCGCCGAGCCCCGCCGGCCGGCACTGACGGCGGGGGACCGGCCCGAGCACCTGCCGGTCTCGTTCGCCCAGCAGCGGCTGTGGTTCCTCGACCAGCTGGAGGGGCCGAGCGCGACCTACGACATCCCGCTCAGCCTCGACCTCACCGGCCCGGTGCGGGCCGACGCGCTGGAGGCGGCCCTGCGTGACGTGGTGGCCCGGCACGAGGTGCTGCGCACCGTCTTCACCACCGTCGACGGACAGCCGTGCCAGCGCGTCCTGCCCGTCGAGGCCGTGGGCCCGCTGCTGACCGTCGGCGCCCACGACGAGGAGGCCGTCGCCCGCGCCGCCCGGTACGTCTTCGACCTCAAGGCCGAACCGCCAGTCCACGCCTGGCTGTTCTCCAAGGACGCCGAACGGCACAGCTTCGTCGTGGTGGTGCACCACATCGCGGGTGACGGCTGGTCGATGGCGCCGCTGGCCCGCGATGTCTCCGTCGCCTACGCGGCCCGCGTGCGCGGTGAGGCCCCGGTGTGGGAGCCGCTGCCGGTGCAGTACGCCGACTACGCGCTGTGGCAGCGTGCGCTGCTGGGCTCGGTCGAGGACGAAGGCAGCCTGCTGGCCGAGCAGTTGGGCTACTGGCGCAAGGCGCTGGCCGGGCTGCCGGAGGAGCTGGCGCTGCCCGCCGACCGGCCGCGTCCGGCCGTCGCGAGCCACGCGGGCGGGACCGTTGCCTTCACCGTGCCCGCGGACGAGCACGCGCGCCTGCTGGAGGTGGCCCGCGCGCAGGGCGTGACCCCGTTCATGGTGCTCCAGGCCGCGCTCGCGGTGCTGCTCTCGCGCCTCGGCGCGGGCCAGGACATCCCGATCGGCACCCCGATCGCCGGCCGGACGGACGACGCTCTCGACGAGCTGGTCGGGTTCTTCGTCAACACCCTCGTGCTGCGCACGGACCTGTCCGGCGATCCGACCTTCACCGAGCTCCTCGCGCGCGTGCAGGAGCGGAGCCTGGGCGCGTACGCGCACCAGGACGTGCCGTTCGAGCGGCTCGTGGAGGAGCTGGCGCCGTCGCGGTCGATGGCCCGGCACCCGCTGTTCCAGGTCCTGCTCTCGCTCCAGAACAACGCGCAGGCCGCGCTGGACCTGCCCGGCCTCGACGTCCGCCACGTCCCCGCAGGCGACCTCGCCGCCCGCTACGACCTCGCCTTCACCCTCGGCGAGCGCCACGACGCCGACGGCGCCCCGGCGGGCCTGCACGGCACGGTGACCTTCGCCCGCGACCTCTTCGACGACGCCACCGCGGAGCGGCTCGCCGGGCGCCTGCTCGCCGTCCTGCGAAGGGTGCTCGCCGAGCCCGGCCTCCCCGTCACCCGCGTCGAGGTGCTGGACGAGGACGAGCGGCACCGCATCCTCACCGAGTGGAACGCCACCGACCACGCCGTCCCTGACACCACGCTGACGGGCCTGATCGAGGCCCAGGTGGCCCGCACGCCGGACGCCGTCGCGCTCGTCGACGAGAGCGGCGAGCTGACCTACGCCGAGCTGAACGCGCGTGCCAACCGCCTGGGCCGCCTGCTCACCGGGCGCGGGGTGGGAGCGGAGACGACGGTGGCTCTGCTCATGGAGCGCTCGGCGGACGTCTTCGTCGCCATGCTGGCGGTGCTCAAGGCGGGTGGGGCGTATGTGCCGATCGACCCGGAGTACCCGGTGGACCGGATCGGTTACATGGTGGCCGACTCGGCGCCGCGGGTGCTGCTGACCAGTCGCGCGTGCGTGGAGCGGGCGGGCGACACGAGGGGTGTCGAGGTGCTGTTGCT
>NZ_JBEZIQ010000157.1:0-2366 GCF_040651155.1 Kitasatospora sp. NPDC048545 | reverse complement strand
AGCAACAGCACCTCGACACCCCTCGTGTCGCCCGCCCGCTCCACGCACGCGCGACTGGTCAGCAGCACCCGCGGCGCCGAGTCGGCCACCATGTAGCCGATCCGGTCCACCGGGTACTCCGGGTCGATCGGCACATACGCCCCACCGGCCTTGAGCACCGCCAGCAGGCTGACGACCAGCTCGGTCGAACGCTCCAACAGCACCGCGACGCGGTCCTCGGGGCGCACGCCGCGCTCGGCGAGCAGGCGGGCGAGCCGGTTGGCGTCGGCGTTCGCCTCGGCGTAGGTGAACTCGGTGATCTCGTGGGCGAGCGCCACTGCCTGCGGCGTGCGGGCCACCTGGACCTCGAAGAGCGCCGTCAGGGTCGTGGACGGAACGGCGTGGCCGGTGGCGTTCCACTCGGTCACGATGCGGTGCCGTTCCTCCTCCGCCAGGACCTCCGTGCGGGTGACCGGCTGGTCCGGTGCGGCGAGCACCCCGTCCAGGACCCGGACGAAGCGCTGCGCGACCGCCTCGACGGTCGCGGCGTCGAAGAGGTCCGAGGCGTAGCTGAGGGTGCCGGAGAGGCCGGCCGGGGCGCCGTCGGCGGCGAAGTCCTCGGTGAGCGTGAAGCCCAGGTCGAAGCGGGCCGCGTCCGCCTCCAGGGCGAGCGGGGAGGTCTGGACGCCGGGCAGGTCTAGCGTGGCCTCGGCGTTGTTCTGGACCGACAGCATGACCTGGAACAGCGGGTGCCGGGCCATCGACCGCGACGGCGCCAGCTCCTCCACGAGCCGCTCGAACGGCACGTCCTGATGAGCGAACGCACCCAGGCTGTTCTCACGGACACGGGTCAGCAACTCCGCGAAGGTCGGGCCGCCGGACAGGTCCGTACGCAGCACCAGCGTGTTGACGAAGAACCCGACCAGCTCGTCCAACGCCTCGTCCGTACGGCCCGCGATCGGCGTGCCGATCGGGATGTCCTGACCCGCACCCAGACGCGACAGCAGCACCGCCAGCGCGGCCTGCAGCACCATGAACGGCGTCACACCCTCAGCGCGGGCGAGCAGGCGCAGGCGCTCGTGCAGGTCCACCGGGATGTCCAGGGCCACGGAGCCACCGCGGTGGGTGGCCACGGCCGGACGCGGCCGGTCGGCCGGCAGCGCCAGCTCCTCCGGCAGCCCGGCCAGCGCCTCGCGCCAGTAGCCCAACTGCTCGGCCAGCAGGCTGCCTTCGTCCTCGACCGAGCCCAGCAGCGCACGCTGCCACAGCGCGTAGTCGGCGTACTGCACCGGCAGCGGCTCCCACACCGGGGCCTCACCGTGCACGCGGGCCGCGTAGGCCGTCGAGGCGTCGCGGGCCAGTGGCGCCATCGACCAGCCGTCACCCGCGATGTGGTGCACCACCAGAACGAGGGTGTGGGTCTCCTCCGCCTCCTCGAACAGCCAGGCGTGCACCGGCACGTCCTCCCGCAGGTCGAAGACGTGCGCGGCGGCCGTGGCGTGGGCGCCCTCGTCGTGGCCCTCGGTGCGGGTGACGGTCAGCAGCGGGCCGACCTCGTCCAGGGGGAGGACCCGCTGCTCCGGCCGGCCGTCCCGGGACCGGTAGACGGTGCGCAGCACCTCGTGCCGGGCGACGACGTCGCGCAGCGCCCGGTGCAGCAGCTCGGTGTCGAGCGGGCCGGTCAGGCGCAGCCCGAGCGGGATGGTGTAGGTGGCGCTCGGCCCCTCCAGTTCGCCGAGGAACCACAGCCGCTGCTGGGCGAACGAGACCGGCAGGTGCTCGGGCCGCTCCCCCGCCGTCAGCGTCGGACGGTCCGCCCGGACTCTGTCCAGGGCGCCGAGGCGCTCGGCGAGCGTGGCGACGGTCGGTGCCTCGAACAGGACGCGGATCGGCAGCTCGACGTCGAGCGCGGTGCGGATCCGGCTGGCCAGGCGGGTGGCGAGCAGCGAGTGGCCGCCGAGGTCGAAGAAGCCGTCGTCGATGCCGACCTGCGGCAGGCCGAGGACCTGGGCGAACAGCTCGCACAGGACCGCCTCGCGCGGGGTGCGCGGCGCGCGGCCGGGCGTGCCGGTGACGACCGGCACGGGCAGGGCCCGCCGGTCCAGCTTGCCGTTCACGGTCAGCGGCAACGTGTCGAGCAGCACGAACGCGACCGGCACCATGTACTCCGGCAGCCGCCGCGCGAGGTGGGTGCGCAGCTCTTCGGCCGTCACGTTCCCGGCGGGGACGACGTAGCCGACCAGGCCCCTGCCGCCCGGCAGGTCCTCGCGGACCACGACGGCGACCTGCCCGACGGCGGGGTGCGCACCGAGGACAGCCTCGATCTCGCCCAGCTCGATGCGGAATCCGCGCAGCTTGACCTGCTGGTCCGCGCGGCCCGCGTACTC
>NZ_JBEZIQ010000156.1:0-2441 GCF_040651155.1 Kitasatospora sp. NPDC048545 | reverse complement strand
CTGGCGCACTGGCGCCGCCGGCAGGGCCTGCCCGCGCAGTCCCTGGGCTGGGGAGCCTGGGTGCCCACCGCCGGCATGACCGGGACTCTCTCCGAGGCCGACCTGCACCGCATCCGCGCCACCGGAGTCCCGCCCCTCACCGAGGAAGACGGTCTCGCCCTGCTGGACGCTGCCATGGCCGTCGACGAGCCCTACCTCGTCCCCATCGGCCGCGCCTCCGGCCCGGCCCGGATGCCCGGCACCGTACCCGCGCTGCTGCGCGGCCTCGTCCGCGGCGCCCGCCGCGTGGCCGAGTCCACCGGCGCCCGCAGTGGCGCGGTGGCCGCGCTCGCCGCCCGCCTCACCGAGCTGCGCGAGACCGACCGGCTGCGCCACGTCGTCGACCTCGTCCGCACCGAGGCCGCGGCCGTCCTCGGCCACGCCTCGCCGCAGGCCGTCGCCGCCGACCGCGACTTCCACGACCTCGGCGTGGACTCCCTCACCGCACTCGAACTGCGCAACCGCCTCACCGCCGTCACCGGCCTGCGCCTCCCGGCGACGCTGGTCTTCGACCACCCGACGTCCGCCGTGCTCGGCACCCACCTGCTCGGCGTGCTCCTGGACGAACAGGACGCCGCGGACGGCACCGCGCTGCTCGGTCAACTCGACCGCCTGGACGCGGCCCTGGCGGACACCGACACCGACGAGGCGACCCGCAACGCGGTCTCGCTCCGGCTGCGCCGAATGCTGGAGAAATTGCGAAACCAGGACGCGCAGAATGCCGAGGACGTCATCGCGGAGCGGCTCGAAGCGGCGAGCGCGGACGAGGTCCTCGCCTTCATCGACAACGAGCTCGGCCGTCTGAGCGACCGCTGAGAACCGCTGAGAGACCCGCCTCAACACAGGAAGGCACCACCCCCCATGTCGAACGACAGCAAGCTCGTTGACTACCTCAAGTGGGTCACGGCCGACCTGCACCAGACACGCCAACGACTGCTGGAGGCCGAGTCCGGACGGCACGAGCCGATCGCGATCGTCGGCATGGCGTGCCGCCTGCCGGGTGGGGTGACCACCCCCGAGGAGCTCTGGGAGCTGGTCGCGGACGGACGGGACGGCGTCTCCGCGTTCCCTGCCGACCGCGGGTGGGACATGGCCGCGCTGCTCGGCGAGGGCAGCGGCAGCAGCGCCTCGATCGAGGGCGGGTTCGTCGCGGCCGGTGAGTTCGACGCGGGCTTCTTCGGGATCTCGCCGCGCGAGGCCCTCGCGATGGACCCGCAGCAGCGGCTCCTGCTGGAGACGTCGTGGGAGGCGTTCGAGCGGGCGGGCATCGACCCGGTGGGACTGCGAGGCACCCGCACCGGCGTCTTCGTCGGCACGGCCGGCGTCGACTACGTCGGCGTGGTAGTGAACTCGGACGAGGACATGGAGGGCCACGCGACCACCGGTCTGACGGCGAGCGTGCTGTCCGGCCGCGTGTCGTACACGTTCGGTCTGGAGGGCCCGGCGGTCACCGTCGACACGGCCTGCTCCTCCTCGCTGGTGGCGATGCACCTGGCGTCGCAGGCGCTGCGGGCCGGTGAGTGCACGCTCGCCCTCGCGGGCGGCGTCACCGTGCTGTCGACGCCGATGAGCTTCTCCGGGTTCTCCCGGCAGGGCGGGCTCGCCCCGGACGGGCGCTGCAAGGCGTTCGCCGACGCGGCGGACGGGACGGGCTGGGCCGAGGGTGCGGGCGTCCTGGTGCTGGAGCGTCTCTCGGACGCCCGCCGCAACGGGCACCCGGTCCTGGCGGTCCTGCGCGGCTCGGCCGTCAACCAGGACGGTGCCTCGAACGGGCTGACGGCGCCCAACGGCCCGTCCCAGCAGCGCGTCATCCGTCAGGCCCTGGCCGCCGCCGGACTGTCGGCCGCTGAGGTCGACGCCGTCGAGGGCCACGGGACGGGGACGCCGCTCGGCGACCCGATCGAGGCCCAGGCCCTCCTCGCCACCTACGGGCAAGACCGCGAACGGCCGCTCCTGCTCGGCTCGTTGAAGTCCAACATCGGCCATACCCAGGCCGCAGCCGGCGCAGCCGGCGTGATCAAGACGGTGATGGCGCTGCGGCACGGCGTGCTGCCGAAGACGCTGCATCTCGACGCCCCGTCCACCGAGGTGGACTGGTCGGCGGGGGCGGTCGAGCTGCTCGCCGAGGCCCGGGCCTGGCCGGAGGTGGACCGGCCGCACCGCGCGGGCGTGTCCGCCTTCGGGATCAGCGGCACGAACGCGCACGTGATCGTCGAGGAGGCGGTGGAGGACGGTGCGGACCCGCTCGCCGAGCCCGCCATGGCGCCCGGTGTGGTGCCGTGGGTGCTGTCCGCCAAGTCGGAGGCCGCGCTGGACGCGCAGGTGGAGCGGCTGGCCGACCTCGACGGCTCGGTCGGCTCGCCCGTGGACGTCGGGCTGTCGCTGGCGGGGCGGTCGCGGTT
>NZ_JBEZIQ010000155.1:0-2444 GCF_040651155.1 Kitasatospora sp. NPDC048545 | reverse complement strand
CGACATCTCGAAGCGTGGAGAACGGCCGCCTCCGCTGTCCCGGGAAGAACCGCAGATCAGCAGGTCGGGTGACCAGCGAGGTTAAACAAGAAGCTAAGCGGTTGCCGATGTCACCACCCACCTGACGAAGACCTTGTTTCCCACCTTCACGACCTGGGAGCGCTGGCCGGGACCACCCAGCAGCCCGCACCCACCACAGGGCCGCAGCGCCAGCAGCGGCAGGGCACGGGCACCAGCCACCTGAACTCGTAGGCATGGAAAGGGCCGTCAAGGCCCGGGTCCGGCGGCAGCCGGACTTCCATGACTGGCGCAGTGACACCAGCCAGCCCCGGCCAGCAGGGCCAAACCGAGCCCGGCCCGGGCGGCGGCAGCGGTACGGGCAACCAGCCCGCCGGAGGCCACCCCAAGCACAAACCCGCAGGTCAGACCCCTAGCAGTAGCCGCTGTGGCACAAGGTGCCGCCGGGCCTGCAGGTACGGCAGCGCCGGTTCTCCCGCACGGCGGGTGTATAAGAGACCCCCGCCCGCAAGAACCGGCCAAAAACGCGCTCTGACCTGCGAAAACGACCACTTTGTGTCAGGCATTGTTTGGCCCTGGCCAGCAGGGCCAAACGCTCGCGACTTTGGCCCTGCTGGCCAGGCCAAACCGGCGGGCGTTATCCACAGCTTCCCGGGCTTTCCGTCAGGCGCAGCCGGGCGACTCGCCGAGACGGTTCGGCCCTAACGGTAGGGCCAAAGCACTATCACCCGTGATAGTGTCCCGGTGACATTGGATCAAGGAACCTGGAGAGCGCCGATGGCTGACAAGCCCAAGCTGGGCTACGGGGAGCAGCTGGTGACCCGGCTCGACAGCCGGGGGAATGTCGTCTACTCGGTGCAGAAGATCTCGGGCCGCACCTTCGCGGAGTCCGACACCACCAAGGGCTACACGACCGACGCCCCGCTGATGATGCTCACCCTCGCCCAGATGGACATCCCGCAGACCTGGATGCGGACCTGGTGCACGTTGGTGGGTTTCCAGCAGATGAGCGGGAAGGCCCCGCGCCGGGCGCCGCTGGGCATGGTGAAGACCACCCACCGCGACATCAGCGCCGCCTCCGGCGTTTCGCGGACCTATGTCGGTGAGTCGCTGCTGTTCTTCAACGAGATCGGCTGGCTGCGGACCGCACGCCGCTCGGTCTACCAGCTGAACCCGTTCCTCACCTTCGCCGGATCCAGCGCCGACCAGGAGGCGGCCCAGGACGTCTGGGTGGCGGAGGTACCCGAGTTCCTCATGCCGGGCCCGGAGTACGCCACGGCCTGGCGCAAGGAACGCCGCGAGGACCAGCGCGCGGTGGCCAAGGCCGCGAACGTCGTGCTGCTGGGCTCGGCGAAGACCGAGACGAACGAGATGCCAGCAGCCTCGAAGTCGAAGGTTCGGGCCGTCCGGAGCGCCTGAGACGGCGAGGCCCGCTCCGTTGCACCGGAGCGGGCCTAACCTGACATTGGATGCTCAACGTATCAGCAGCTGGTGGCGCTTGCGCCCCTGACCGAGGACTCCAGATGACGACCACCCGGTACGTCCCGCCGATCCCGACCACCGAGTACGTGACGATCAGCCGTGAGGCGCTGGCCGTCCTCAGCCTGGTCGAGCTGACCGCGAACAGCTTCCGCCTGGTGAACACGCTGCTGGCCTACCAGGATCCGGAGACGGGGTGCGCCGGCCTCTCCCAGGCCGAGATGGGCACCCTGCTGGGGCTGAGCGCGCCGAGTGTCAACCGGTCCGTGAAGCAACTGGCGGACAAGGGCCTGGCCTGGCTGCTGGAGCCGGGTGTCTACCAGATCCACCCGCTGCTGACCGGCGGCAAGATGCGGGCCGGCCTGGCTTCGGTGCCCCGGATCGACTCCCTCGACCCCGAGCGGTTTGGCGAGCGACTGCGGCAGCGGTACGAAGGGCAGCTCGCCAACCTCGGCATCAGCGCGTAGCGGACGAGACCCCTGACGGCCCGGGCAGCCACCCGGGCCGTCTTCTTTGGCCCTGGCAGCAGGGCCAAAGCACTAGCACCCGTGATAGCGGTTTGGCCCCGCAGGTGGGGCCAAACCGCGTGTTTCTCCAGGTGCGCGGCCAGTCCCGCGCTTTGGCCCTGCTGGTAGGGCCAAAGCACTACCACCGGTGATAGTGGTCTGGCCCTACCAGCAGGGCCAGACCACAAGGGGTGCGTGGCGGCTCGACTCCAGCACCCGCTACCACCAGTGGTGACGGGATGGTCCAGGGGAGAGTACAAATCGCGGGGGCTCCGGCCTGGCCGCACAAATCGCGGGGGCTCCGGCCTGGCCGCCCTTGGCGGCAGGCACTGGTAGCAAAGGCCTTAGCTTGATTTTTATGCTGCCGCCGCGATCTTGGCGAGGTGCGCTTCGAGCGTGGGTTCGCGTTTGACGGTCTTCCCGACGTCGTAGCGGGGTGCC
>NZ_JBEZIQ010000154.1:0-2447 GCF_040651155.1 Kitasatospora sp. NPDC048545 | reverse complement strand
GGTGGTGGTGGTGTCGATTCGTTGGGCGAGGGTGGCGGGGGTGGGGGCTTCGAAGAGGGTGCGGAGGGGGAGTTCGGTGCCGAGGGTGGTGCGGATGCGGCTGGTGAGGCGGGTGGCGAGGAGGGAGTGTCCGCCGAGGTCGAAGAAGCTGTCCTCGACGCCGACCGAGGGCAGGCCGAGGACTTCGGCGAAGACGGTGCAGAGCAGTTCTTCGCGCAGGGTGGCGGGCGCGCGGCCGGCGCCGGTGGAGTAGGTGGGGACGGGCAGCGCCTTGCGGTCGAGCTTGCCGTTGACGGTCAGGGGGAGGGCGGTCAGGACCAGTGTCGCCGACGGGACCATGTACTCGGGCAGTCGCTCGGCGGCGTACTGCCGCACCTGGGCGGCGAGTTCGTCGCCGCCGTGGCCGGCTTCGGCGGAGCCGGGGGCGGGGACGAGGTAGGCGACGAGGCGCTTGTCGCCGGGGGTGTCCTCGCGGACGAGGACGGCGGCCTGGGCGACTCCCGGGCAGGACGCCAGGGCGGCCTGGATCTCGCCGGGTTCGATGCGGAAGCCGCGGATCTTGACCTGGTCGTCGGTGCGGCCGACGAACTCCAGTTCTCCGTCGGTGGTCCAGCGGACGATGTCGCCGGTGCGGTAGATACGGTCGCCGGGCGCGCCGAAGGGGCAGGCGACGAAGCGTTCGGCGGTCAGGCCGGGGCGGCCCAGGTAGCCCCGGGCCAGGCCGGTGCCGGCGATGTACAGCTCCCCGGCCACACGTGGCGGCACCGGGCGCAGCTGGTCGTCCAGGACGAAGACCTGCGTGTTGTCCAGCGGGCGGCCGATCGGCGGGATCGCCCGTGGCAGCGGTGCGGCGGGGAGCCGGTGTCCGGTGGCGTAGGTGGTGGCCTCCGTCGGCCCGTAGACGTGCGACACCACGGTGTCCGGGCAAGCCGCCAGTACCGCCGCCATCGCGGCCGGTGAGGCCGCCTCGCCGCCCGTCAGCAGTTCGCCCAGGCCCGCCAAGGCCTCCGGCTCGTCCTCGGCCAGCAGGTTGAACAGGGCGGTGGTGAAGAACGCGCCGGTCACCCGCTGCTCGGTGAGTACGGACCGGAACACCGCCGGGTCCGTCTCGCCGACGGGCGCGAGCACCACCGTGCCGCCGGACAGCAGCGGCACCCACAGTTCGTAGGTGGAGCCGTCGAAGGCGAGGGGCGAGTGCAGGAGGACCCGGCGGTGCGCGGCCGGGTGGAACATCCGGTCGGCGGCGAGGGCTGCGATGTTGCGGTGCGTCGCCATGACGCCCTTCGGGATGCCGGTCGAGCCGGAGGTGTACATCGCGTAGGCCACCTGGTCCGGGTGGACCGGGACGGCCGGCGCGGTGTCGGGGAACGCCGCCACCGCCTCCGGGCCCGTGCTCAACAGGACGGCACCGTCGGGAAGTTCGATGTCCCGGCCGAGAAGGCCGTCGGACAGCACCACCCGGGCCGAGCTCTCCCGGAGGATCTGCTGGATCCGCGCCGCTGGGTACCGGGTGTCGAGCGGGATGTAGCTGCCGCCCGCCTTGAGCACGCCCAGGATCGCGACGACCAGGTCCAGGGACCGCTCGCCGAGCAGTACCACCCGGCTCTCCGGTCCGATGCCGGCGGCGATCAGGCGGTGGGCGAGGCGGTTGCTGCGGGCGTCGAGGTCGGCGTAGCTGAGCTGCCGGTCGGCGTGGACGAGGGCGGTGGCGTCGGGGGTGCGGGCCGCCTGCGCCGCGAAGAGGGCGGTGAGCGGCTGGGTGGGGTCGCCGGTGGAGGTGTCGTTCCAGGCGGTCAGGACGTGACGGCGGTCGTCGGGGGTGAGCAGGTCGACGGAGTGGACCGGGGCGGTGGGGTCGGCGGCGAAGGTGGCGAGGAGGTGAACCCAGTGACGGCCGAGGAGTTCGATCGACTTCTGGTCGAAGAGGTCGGTGGCGTAGGTGATGCGGGTGGTGAGGCCGGCGGGGTTTCCGGTGGGGTCATGGTGTTCGCTGATGTCGAGTTGGAGGTCGAACTTGGCGGCGGGGGCGCCGGTGGGCAGGGAGGTGGTGGTGAGGCCGGGGAGGTCGAGGGTGGCGGTGGCGTTGTTCTGGAGGGCGAGCATGACCTGGAAGAGCGGGTGCCGGGCCATGGAGCGGGTGGGCGCCAGCTCCTCGACGAGGCGTTCGAAGGGGATGTCCTGGTGGGTGTAGGCGGTGAGACCGGCTTCGCGGACGCGGGCGAGGAGTTGGGTGAAGGTGGGGTTGCCGGTGAGGTCGGTGCGCAGCACGAGGGTGTTGACGAAGAGGCCGACGAGGTTGTCGAGGTTGTCGTCGGTGCGTCCGGCGATGGGTGTGCCGATGGGGATGTCGTGTCCTGCGCCGAGGTGGGAGAGGAGGGTGGCGAGGGCGGTCTGGAGGACCATGAAGAGGGTGGCGCCGTTGGTGCGGGCGGTGTGGGTGAGGGCGG
>NZ_JBEZIQ010000153.1:0-2504 GCF_040651155.1 Kitasatospora sp. NPDC048545 | reverse complement strand
GCCGACGGACTCAAGAAGACCGACCCGCAGCTCGCGAAGCGGGTCCGTGCCCTGCGCCGACCCACTGCGCCCGTGTGGGCCGCCAACCTCCTTCGGCGCTGGACCGGGGACGGCGGGGGTCTTCCCTTTGCCCGCCGGGAGCCGCACTGTGGTTGACGCGGAACCGTCAGACGGGGTGGGTGGTTTGGGCGACCAGCGCGACACGCAGAACACGCAGAACACGCAGAACAAGATCAGTCACAGCACCATCCACGGCAACGTGGTCATGGGCGGCATCGTCTCGCTGCTGGCGGGCAGGGCAGGCCGAGGACCGCAGCTGCGTCTGCTGGTGGCCGTGGTGTGCGTCATGGCCCTACTGGGCGCCGGCACGACGTACTGGGCGCTGCACGCGACGAGCGGGAGCAGCGGCCCGGAGCTCAGCGCCCGCTACGATCCCGAGCACGGTGACGCCCACGCGAACGCGGTCGTCCCGAGGGCCGTGAAACCCGCCGAGCTTCCCGCCGTCACCGATTGCGGCGGCGCCCGAACGTGGTCGCACGCGCAGGGCGGTACGGACGTGGGGGCGTCGCCGCTCCTGCTCTCGATGGCCGGCAACGGCCACACCGTGTCGATCGAACAGGTGCGGGCGGCTGTCGTGGGCGAGCCCCGCGACCCCCTGCCCGGCACGGTCGTGAGCTGCAGCGGCGAGGGGGAGGGCCAGAAGGTCGACATGGGCGTCGACCTGGACTCCACCGACCCGATCGCCCTGATCGGGGCCGCCGGACCGGTGTCGTTCGCCCCGTACTTCACCGACAAGTACCTCTACCTGGAGAACCAGAAGCCGGAACTCGTCAGCCTCACCGTGCTGGCGACCCGGCACAGCTACGACTACGTGATCATGGTCGAGGGCACGGTCGACGGCAAGCGCCGCACTTGGACGCTGAAGGACGGCGACCGCCCGTTCCGCGTCTCCGGGGTGCGGCAGGAACGCGGAACGGAGGTGTCGACCCGCGGGAGGGGCTGGGAGACCGACTACGGCAAGGGCACCGGTGAGCGCATCCGGTGCAACCCCTGCTACGACCAGGACGAGCGGGTGATCCCGGGCACCGCAGTCGGCACCGCTCCGGCCGGCTTCTCGTTCTCCTCCGCGCCGGGGGCCGATCCGACGGGGCCACCGGCGCCACCGAAGGAGCGACCGGCCGCACCCACCCCGCCGTTGACGGTCGACGAGCACGACGCGGAGTCCGTCGCGGTCGCCTGGGCGGTCACCTCGGGCAGCTTCGACGCGAACCGCCGTGACACCGGTCCGGCGGCCGTCCTGGGCCGGGTCCGCAGGTATCTGACGCCCGAACTGGCCGCCGCCGGAGGTGGGTTGAACGCCTGCTCGGCGGAGGGCGCGGTCTGGCCCGCCGAGGTGACCGCGCACCGGGGCTGGTCGGTGGTCATGCGGGTGGCCGCGCGGCCCACGGACGGCCACCTCGATCCGCGCGACCTCACCGGCGACGTGGTCGAGTTGGAGGTCTCCACCGCCTGCGCCTACGTCGCGGAGGACGGCTGGTCCCGGACCCCGCAGGGGATCATCGTGCGCGCGCGGCTCGAACGCCGGCCCGACGGCCGCTACCTGATCTCGGACATCACCGAGCTGAAGTACGGCGTCCCGGGGCTCACCAACCCGACACCCTAGGGCACGTATTCGGTCGTGATCAATCTGCGCGATTCACCTTCGCGACGGGTCCTGATCCGGTAGACGGTTGTGCGTGACGCGAGCGCAATTGACGGATGCAGAATGGGTGTTGATCGAGCCGTACTTGCCGATCGGCGAGTACGGCCCGTACCCGGAGCGGCTGCGGCAGCAGTTCGAGGGCGTGATCTGGCGATTCCGGACGGGCGGGCAGTGGCGGGAGATGCCGAAGGAGTTCGGTGCGTGGTCAACCGTCTCCAATCGGTTCCGGCAGTGGAGGGACGCCGACGTCTTCGAAGCCCTGCTGGAGGGCGTGATCGCGGAAGCCGCGAAACGAGGCGAGGTGGACTTGTCCCTGGTCAGCGTGGACTCCACCACCGTGCGAGCCCACCACGACGCCGCCGGGATGCACCTCGACCCCGACACCATGGCCGCCCTGGAGAAGGCCGCCGACGAGGCGGAGAAGGCCCGGCAAAAGGGGGAGGCCCGGAGGAACAAGACGGGCAGGACGCCTCAGGTGACCCGAAACGGGAAGAGTGGCGACGCATCCGGCGCCGGCGCAAGCTCCGGCTGAAGGCAGCCCTGCTCGGACGTTCCAGAGGCGGACAGACCAGCAAGATCCATTGCGCCGGCGACCGGAAGTGCCGCCCGCTGGCTCTTATCCTGGCCGAGGGCCAGGTCGCCGACAGCCCGCAGTTCATCCCCGTGCTGAAGAAGGTACGGGTCCGGGTGCCGGTCGGCCGTCCCCGCACCCGGCCGGACGCGGTAGCCGGGGACAAGGCCTACTCGTCCCGCGGCAACCGCACCCACCTGCGCAAGCGCCACATCAAGCCGGTCATCCCGG
>NZ_JBEZIQ010000152.1:0-2510 GCF_040651155.1 Kitasatospora sp. NPDC048545 | reverse complement strand
TCCTCGTCCGCCCTGCACCAACTGGGCGATCACCGGCACCCGGTTCCCGCCGGCCGAGGCCAGCAACATCATCGCCCGCCGGTAGCGCACCGAACTGGTGCTGCCCCGGCGCACGATCTGCTGCAGCTTCTGCCCCTCCTGGTCGGTCAACCTGCGCACACGGACAGGCTCAGCCACCACACCCTCAGCAATCGGAGGAACGGACATCACCGGACATCCAAACGCCGCGACCACCAACCCGGCAAACCTTCCCGGTCAGAGCATTAGCCGACGGCGGGAAGGACGCGGATGTTGCCGGCCTTGCGGGTCTTCGCCTTCGCCCTCTTCTTGCGCTGCTCCGCGAGCTGGTCCTTGTAGGCCGCCGCGGCGCGCTGGTAGGCGCCGACGAAGTCGGGGTGGTCGAGGCGGTGCTCGGCCGGCATGACGGAGATGGCAGCGACGCAGTCTTCGGGGCTGCGGTATGGCGCGATCATGGCGTTCAGCTGGTACGTGCCGTTCTTGACACGCTTCACAAGATGGGCGAGCTCGAGGTCACGCATCCCGGTGATCACGGTTGCGCGGGAGATCTTGACGAGTTTGGCGATCTCGTCCTGGTTCTGGACGAGGCGTCCGCCAGGCTCGCTGTAGGCCCGGAGTTTGAGCAGGATTCGGTAGGCCGCGGGTCCCATGTCCAAGTCAGCAACGACGCCGTCCGCGTTGACAGCTGCGAAGTGCAGAGTCACGAGGTGGTGCTCCTCTCCTTG
The DNA here is from genome assembly GCF_040651155.1 of Kitasatospora sp. NPDC048545. Classification (NCBI taxonomy): domain Bacteria; kingdom Bacillati; phylum Actinomycetota; class Actinomycetes; order Kitasatosporales; family Streptomycetaceae; genus Kitasatospora; species Kitasatospora sp. NPDC048545. The sequence goes on along the minus strand of NZ_JBEZIQ010000152.1, from coordinate 1,767 downwards.
TCCTGCCGGGCCTTGCGTCGCGCTGCCCGTTCCTCAGCCCGCGTTTTGCGCAGCTCCTCGATCGCGGTCCGCATAGCGTCCAGTGACGGGAACCGAACGCGGTCCGGCAGTCCAGTGTTGCCCCGGATCTCGGAGATCCTATCGGCCTGCTCGACTCGAATTACCTTGGCTGACTGATCCTCGGTCGCGGGGATGAACTCGGCCACCCGGTACGAGTACGGGGGGTTGAACTGGTAGACGCCGGGCCGCTTCTTGTAGACGATGCCGTGCTCCATGATCTCTTGGAGAGCATCGTTGATCTTGGGACGGGTGATGTCCAGGACGGTGCCCATCTCCTCCTGGGTGAGCTCGACCAGCCCGCCGGCCCTCTGGCAGGCGATCATCAGGATGATGATCCTGAGAGGGAGGGCCTCGCGGAAGTACTGGGCGATGACCAAGAAGAACTCCTGGCTATCAAGCGAGAAGGAGCCCTGCTGGTTTGGCTGACCCGAGTAGATCTCCAACGGCTTCTGTCGGGCGCTTACCGAGACCTTGCGGTCGGGGTAGCGCTCTGCGAGGTCGTCGAGACCGGGTGCGTGGGGGACCGGCGCCAGAGGTGAGCCGAAGGCGCTGAGTGGGTCGGCGAGGGGCAGCTGGGGTGGCTGCGGGTTGGCGCGCGGCGTGGGACGGCGGCGGCGCGCGGGCTCGGTCGGCACGGGCTGGGTCTCCCACGGTCGCGTTCAGGTTGATCACTGCGGGACCAGCAGTATGTCAGAACCCTTTGACAAGAATGTTGGACCCTTACGACATTCCGCGTGTCGCGTGTTCCCTCAGAGGGAACAGAGTTGGAGTCGGTGTTCCCTCTGAGGGAACACCGACGGGCCGGCGGCGCCCTCCGCATAAAATGTCAAAGACCTTTGACTATTGGGCCAAGCTGCTGTCAGCTTCTTTGACATTCTGGCCGCCCGCTGTCCCCTCAGTTGGTACATCGCGCGGCCGCGATGTACCCGGTCAGGGGTCATGTACGTATGCGAACGACCTATCCCGGCCAGGCAAAATGCCTTCGCCGTACCTTCTAAGGTGGCCTAGGCCCGCGCCGGCATCTGGTCACGACCACTGGCCCAAGGGCCAGTACGGGCGCCGGTCTGGGGTACCAGGGCGCTTGGCGCCCCTGGACCCCGCCCCGGGCCGGCATCACCCAGCGCGGGACCGACGTGCTGAGGGCTGATACTCGTTCGCGCTGGGCAACGCCGTCCTTCCGTTCACCGGTTCCGTACGTTGCGGCACCGGCCGGTCCTGCCTACGCCTGGTGGCAGCCGAATGGGTGATGGGGTTGTGGTGGGTGGCGTGGCCTGGAGGTTTTGGCAGGGACTTGGGGGGCTTCTGGGGGGCGTGTGGGATGGTGCTGGGCCTCGGCGCTTGGTGGTGGGTCTGGATATGGGCACTGGTGGTCGTGTTGGTTCTAGATTTCCGCCCACTACTTTCAGTAACTCGACTGCGATCCGTCCAACCAGTCAGCCAGTTGGTTTAGGCCGTGTCCTGCCGATCAGTTGAGTCGTTGATACGACTATGGGGAGTAGGGGTGATCTGACCGATGGTCAGTGGGAGCGGCTTCGACCGCTGCTGCCTGTGAGCAACGGGCGTTGTGGCAGGTGGCGGGACCACCGTCAGGTCATCGACGGCATCGTGTACAGGGCGCGGACTGGCGTGCCGTGGCGCGACCTTCCGGAGCGCTACGGTCCGTGGAAGACGGTCCATGAGCGGCATCGCCGCTGGTCAGCGGATGGG
>NZ_JBEZIQ010000151.1:0-2724 GCF_040651155.1 Kitasatospora sp. NPDC048545 | reverse complement strand
GGTGCGGGACGCGCGTCCCGCACCGCCCCCGGACCTGCTACGCCGAGGCGCCCGTACCGGTGCCACGGCCACGGCGGCCGAGCACGGCGCCCACCGCCGCGCCGACGACGCCGACCACGATGCCCGCGATGCCGAGCGCCCGGGCGGTGGAGTCGCTGCCGTCCGCCTTCGCGGTCGCGGTGCTCGTCGTGTTCGTCGTGCCAGCCGGGGCGGGGGTCGCCTTGGCGCCCGCGGCGGTGCCGGCGGCGTCGGAGTCACCGGCGGGCGCGGTCAGCTTGAGCACCGGCGCCGGGTTCTTCGGTTCGGGCTGACCGGCCTGCGGCTCCTCGATCCAGCGCGCCACCGTGCCGTCGCCGTAGGTCTGCAGGGCCTTGAACACGACCTTGTCCGTGCCGTCGGGCAGCGCGCCGAGGTCGACGGTGAAGTCCTGGAAGTGGCCGGGGGTGATCTGGCCGCCGGTCCACACGACCTGCGAGACGGCGTCGGTGATGTCGCCGTCGTCGGTGTGGATCGGGGTGGCCAGCTTCGTGGTCTGGATCGCGTCGGTCCAGCCCGGCAGCGGCGCGACCTTGACGGACGGGATCGGGTGGTCGGTCGGGAAGTCGATCTCGACCTTCACCGTGCTGTTCTTGTCGTCCTCGTTCGGCACGCGGAACGCGAAGGTCTGGTCGGTCGCGTCCTTCGGCACGCTGGACGGCTGCACGATGACGTGCGCGGACGCCGGCGCGGCCGCGCCGAGTACGACCGCGGCGCCCAGGGCGCAGGCGGCGGCGAGACGCTTCTTCGGGGACAGGCTCATGACTGTGGGTTTCTCCGGTTCCGGGGTGCGCGCACGCCGTGCACACGGGCGGCGGGGCACGCGGGCGGACCCGGCGCCGCTGCCCGTGGAGGCGGAACACGCGGAGGCGATCAGGACGGCGGACGGCCGCGACCGGGCGGCGTTCCCGCACCGGTCAGACGGCCGGCACCGCCGGCGGACCGCGCCTGATCACCACGTGCCGCAGCGGCGTCCACCGCGGCAGCCACCACCGGCCGTCGGCGGGCACGAAACGCGTCGCGGCGGCCCGCGATCCGCCGCCCGCCCCTGCGCGCAGCACCGCGAACAGGGCCAGCGCCCCGCGCAGCGACGCCGTACGGGCGTGGACCGTCGCGGAGACGGTCCGGGCGGTCAGCCGGACCAGCCGCCAGACGGCCACTTCGCCCCGCCACAGCCACCACCCCGCGGCGACGGTCGCCGCCAGGTGCGCCAGGAGCATCGCGGGACTCAGCCCGAGGACCGCGGAGTGGCTCCAGAAGGAGACGTGCGCGGCCGCGACGACGGCGTGCGGAGCGGTGCCGCCTCCCGCCGTGACGTGCGCGGCCGGCAGACCGGGCCGCCCACCGGCCGCCACCAGCGCCCTGGGCGTGCCCGGCATGCCCGGCATGCCGTGCATCCCCGCCATCGAGGAGACCGGCGGTGGGCCGACCGGTCCGGCAGCCGCCGGCGTCCGCCGCCCGCACCGCGCGGCGTGGAAGAGCAGGTGCAGACCGCCCTGGCCCGCGACCAGCCCGCCGACGATCGCCCGCAGCGAGCGCTCCCGCCGCGCCGCGAACACGGCCACGGCACCGACGAGCGCCCAACCGAGCAGCAACGCCCCCGCCGGCACCGCACCACCCGACGCGAGCCCGTGCCCGGCGGCGGCCAGCACGACGCAGACCGTCGCGAAGGGCAGGGCCCGCACGAGGCGAAGGTCGAGCGCGGCGGCCCGCACGGGCACGGGCGCGGACGTGGTGTCGGTTCTCGGGGCAGACATGGCCGGGACATCATGACACCGGTCCGCTCCCGCCGTGACACGTTCCCCCGTACTTCCCGGCCGACCCACCGCTCCCGGCCACCGCCGCGGCGAGGTCATCCACGCGACAAGGTCATCCACGCGGCGTGGCCCTCGGCGCGACGGAGTCGACACCGACCAGCGCGTCCGCGTCCGACTCCCCGACGCGCCGCACAACGAGTCTGCCGAGTTCCGCTGCCATCCGTGCGGTCGTCCTGTCAGTTCGCACCGATGGGCCCGCGAGGCGGTGCAGCCGTCCTGGTTCACGAATTCGTGCGGACGACAATGACGTGGATGCCGCGTCCCGGGGTTCGGTGTTTCCCGCGGTGTCGGCGGCGGTGGAGGTCGCGCGGTAGATGCCGAGGCCGGAGGGCGGCCGCACTCGCCAGGTGCAGTCGTGGTGTGCGGTGTCAGTGCACATGAGGTCCGCCCGCTGGACCAGTGTCGGTCCGGGGACCTGCGAGGTGAAGGTGAGGTCGACGTGGTCGACGCCCGAGCCGGTGTCGGTGGCGGTGCCGGTGATGCACTGGTCGTCGTGGGGTCCGCCGGCGGGGACGGCGACGAAGATCGCCTCGGGCGCGGTGGTGAACGTGGAGACGGGTGGGATCCTCGTCGCCGACGGACCCACCGCCGAGGTCATCGTCGCCTCGCCGACCTTCGCCCCGCAGACCGCCAAGATCCTCGCCCCTCCGGCTATCTGACGGTCGATCAGGTAGTCGGAGTGCTGAAAGCCGTGGAGGCGGCCCGGTGACCGCCGTCCGGATCCCCGGCTGGGCCCGGATCGTCGTCGCCCTGGTCGCTGCCCATGGCTGGACCCTCGGCACCGCCGGCGGGGGCTTTGGCGAGCACTGGCCCACGATTGTCGGCCCCGACGCCGCCCGCTGGCACCCCGCCGGCGGGGTGCCGGTCGAAG
>NZ_JBEZIQ010000150.1:0-2888 GCF_040651155.1 Kitasatospora sp. NPDC048545 | reverse complement strand
GGACCGCACGGTTCACCATGATCACCACGGCGAAGATCATGCCGCCCTCACCCCGGCCGTCACATCGCCGCCGCAATCACGCACCAGCTCGTAAGCCCAGGCGGCGAGGGGTCCTGCGGCGACGGCGAGGAGCAGGGAAGCCTGTCATGTTCCCGCGCGAAAACCGCGATCGAAACGAGCTACACCGGAAGACATTGACCGCGTCAAGGGACCGTTGCTGGCCAAAGAGCGGGAGGGAATCAGTCCGTCCGGACATGATTGCCGTCCTGAGGCCCCGCGGGACTGCGACGGTGGACGGCCTGTCTGCGCCAATCAGGCGGAGACGAGATCAGGGAGCCGCACCGTGATCAAGAGACTTCCCGTACTTGCCGCAGCTCTCGCGCTGCTCCTCGCGCCCCTGGCCGGTACCGCGTCGGCTGAGACCACCACGCCACCGAAGCCCGCAGTGGGCTCCGCCCTCACCAGCGGTGTGTGGAACACCGCCACCTACAACCCCGACGGAAACACGAACACGGTCGAGATCAACCAGTACGTCGGCAGCGACGGCCACCACTACGTCACCGGCTGGCTCTATGCCGGGAGCAGCAACGTCGCGTTCTACTACGACCAGTCCTTCGACGGCGGCCGGACCTGGAACAGCTTCCTTGACCGGCGGTACGTAGGCCCTGGCGGCTGGTACACCCTGCCGACGAAGTACGACGACGGAGGCGTGTGGTACCGCGCCTGTTCAGCCGCCGAATGGGCGGGGAACCCGTACGCGAACCCCCAGTGGGGCTACAACATCGCCTGCACCAACTGGTACTGACCCCGATCCCGGGACGGCCCGCCGGATGCGGCAGGCCGTCCCGGCTTGCCAGGCACCAGCCCGGCGCCACAGGGCGGGTGTATGAGGCAGGGCCTCGCCGCGCACCCTGATCGGGACACCCACCCGGGTACAACGACGCCGGCCGCCCGAAGGCACGAGGACGACGGCGACGGCCGCTGGGAGCAGCGGGCTACCTACGGGGCACCCGCGCGGTGCTCCCCGGCCCGAATTCAGACAGCGTGCAGGACGTCCGACAACGCGGTCTGCTGCCCCCGCCGGCTTCCCGCTCTCGCGGGCCCTGTCCTGCCAGTTCGGGCGTGAGGGGATCGGGCACGCGCGGCCGTGGTACGAGGAGACCGGCGGGCTCGATGTTCCCTATTCCGCGCGGGTCGGTGAGCAGGAGAACTTCCGTCTTGGTGAAAGGCTCACGCAGAGGCGAGTTGAAACGACACCGGGCGCAGCACGGGGCCCGAGTCGCCCCATGGTGGTACCCGGCCTGGCGGGCCCGCGGGCCCGCCCTCTCGTGTGCGCTCAGCGCCGCTCGCCCGCGTCCTTCGCCGCGCGCTTCTCGACGAGGACCGGCATGGCGGCAGTCAACAGGCCGGACAGGTTCGACAGCGCCAGGCCGGCCGAATGCGGTGCGCCGCCCTCACCACCGCCGTCCTTCTCCATGGCGTGGGAGTGCGCACCGCCGGTGACCATGATGGACGCGAAGCCGCCGATCAGGAGGGTCGGCAGCAGGATCGGCAGGCCGGTATCCGTGCCCCCAGGAAGAGCCGCCCACCGCCACCCCGTAGCCGCTCCCCCTCAGGTCCGCGACGGCAGCGCGCACAGGAGAGGGCGAGGGCGTCGCTGTCATCCGTTCGGCTGCTGGGTGCACGAGAACCTCCGGGCAGGGGCGGCACGGCGGTGAGGACGACGCTGAGTACCGCCCGGCCCCGATAGGCGCTGTTGAGGTTCTCCACCGTGCCCTTCAACTCCGGCCTGCGCGCGGGCAGATCCTGCACCGGGACCGCGAGCGCGCCCAGCGCCCGAGTCACCGTGGCGCACAGGAACTCCTTGCCGTGGTCGACCCGCACCAGTTCCGGCAGCCCTCCGATCGGCCCGTACGGGCTGCCCGGCTCGTCCCGTGACAAGGCGATCCGCAACGCCGCCGGCACCGCATCCCGGGACGGCTGGTGCGGGGTGACGGCCGTACCCGTGATCGCGTTCCTCACACAGTCGATGAACCACGTCACCCACGGACGCACCGCCTGCCCGTCCAGCTCGACCTCGACGGGCAGATGCTTGTGGTCGCCCTCCCAGCACGCGTTGCGCCACTTCACCGGACGGGCCGGATGGACATCGTGCGCCCGCCTGGCCCTCTCTCCGCCCTTGAGCGCGGCACGCTGACCCGCGTTCAGATTCCGGGCGCACCACCCGCTGCAAGGTCGCCGGCGACGGCACACCCACTCCCCCGCCACCCCCGGCGCCTGCGGCCGGCTCCCTGCCGGCTTCCCCGTCCACGGGGTCGTCCGCCGGCACACGGGCCTGCGCGAGAAGCTCCCGGTGGACCGCCGCCGCGTTCCCGCACCACAACGCCAACCGTGCGTGGACCTCGTCCGTGACCGTGAACCGCGGCCGGGATCTCCGCACCGTCCGGCCCTCCTCGCGGGCCGTCTGCAGCCAGCGCTGTACCGTCCGCACCGACCGGCCCGCCGAAGAAGCCGCAAGGCGCACATGACCGGGAGTCAGGACACCGCGGTTCTCCAGAGCCGGGAGCCGGAACACCACCTGCTCACGCACCACCGGCGCCGGATCGCCGGACCCTACCGCGTCGCTCCCGCCACCGCCATCCACACCATCCCGGCCCGTCCGACAGCCCCGCCAACGACCGAGTCCGTCTTTTGCCCTTCCAGGAAGACAGCGACCGCACCACGACGACGCCCGAAACCGCATTCCGATGACACCCGGCAGGGTCATCTGATGGAGCCGGACATGTGATCGGCGCTAAGGAAACCGCACCAACCTGACCAGGAAAGACATCATCCCGATGACGCCGAAAACCGCACGAAACTGACGCACGACCAGCCACCACCGCTAC
>NZ_JBEZIQ010000149.1:0-2971 GCF_040651155.1 Kitasatospora sp. NPDC048545 | reverse complement strand
GGACCGCACGGTTCACCATGATCACCACGGCGAAGATCATGCCGCCCTCACCCCGGCCGTCACATCGCCGCCGCAATCACGCACCAGCTCGTAAGACGAAGGCCGATCGGCAGAAGTGGATCACGTCAGGCCATAGCGAGTTCGGAGGGCTCAGCCTTCTTCGTGGGCCGCGCCTCGTCGGACACCGGCCGTCAGTGTGCGGATCGCTCGATGAGCGCGTGACCTTCGGCCGTGAGTTCCACCAGGACGGTTCGACGGCCGGTGCTTGCTGGTGTTCATTCGACGAGGCCGTCGCGTTCGGCTCGGGCAATGCCTTGTGAGATCGCGCCGGCGGTGACCAGTGTCCGCCGGGCAATCTCGCGGTGCTGAGGGTGTAGGGCGGGCCTGAGCGGCGGATGACGGAGAGCAGGTCGAGGTGGCTGCATCGATCCCGGCCCCCCGCAGTGCCCCGCTGCGGTCGTCGGTGAGTCAGATCCGGAAGCATCGGCGGGTTCATCCCCGGAGGCGACACCGACACCGCCGATACTTCTCTGCCGTCGCCAGCCGAAGCGGTCAGATGACACCACGTCACCCGCTCGAGCGACCCGGACGAGGATCAGCGAGTTCCACCTACCTGCCGGCCTGGCTTTCACGGGCTGAATCATCAAGGAGGAACGCCACAGCGCGCTCAGCCACGACCGGAGCTGATTTCCCTTCCGGCCCAAAATGGTTGAGACCGGCCAACGTTTCGAGTGCGGCATTGGGAAGGGTGTCGCGGAGAGCGTCGAACTCCGCTCTGCTCGCGCGCGGGGTGCGGCTCCCGCGAAGGAGCAGCACTGAAGCGGTGACCGCCGTGAACGCAGCGAGTCGGCCCTGTTGGGCTGCCACCTGCTCATGCTCGGCCAGATTGGCCTGGAGAAGGGGCCGCATCCGCTGCCAGCTCGGCCCACGGAAGCCAATTCGTAGCGCCATGCGTAGATACCAGTACGGCAGCTTGGTTACATAGGCTGGCGCGCCGTTCGAGCCTCGGATGAAGTGACAGAACGCGCCGTATGGGTCGCCCGCGGCCAGTCGTTCCCGGTAAGGGGTCATCCAGTCGGTGGGGACAGGACCGGCTGGTACTCCAGGCTCATAGACCGCGAGGCGGTCGAACACCTGGCAGGAGCGTGCGCTCTCAAGGGCCACAAGTCCGCCGTAGCTGTGACCGAACACCAGCCGCGCTCCGGTCTCCGCCTGGACGGCGAGTAGATCTTCTACTTCCCGCCTCAGGGTGTACTGGGATCCTTGGGGGCCGCTGGCGCCGCGTCCTCGCCGCTCGAGGAGGTATACCGTGAATGAGCGGGACAACGCTGAGGCCAACGGCAGGTAGTCCTCGGAGGTTCGCAGAGCACCGCCGAGCACGATGAGACCCGGCCCGGCGCCCATCGTCCGATAGCTGACCGCCGTGCCGTCGGCTGAGAAGACCGTGCGCTGGGGTACCGGCGGGGTCTGGGTGCTTCGGCTCACTTGGTCCTCTCCTGCTCCAGCCGCTCGAACGTCTCCAACAGTCGCGAGGTCTGCTCGGCGTACTGGTCGTACGGCACGCCGCTGTGTGCGGCGAGGGCTGCCAGCCGCTCTTCAAAACCTGTCTGGACCGAGGCCACCAGCTGCTTGCCGTCATCGGTCAGACTCAGCCGCCGACGATTCCCTCCGGCCGGGTCGGGCTGGACGTCAAGAAGCCCATCGGCGGCAAGGACGCCGGTCATGCGGCTTACCGACGGCTCGGTCACACCGAGGCACTCGGCAAGGGCGCGCTGTGTCGAGATGCCTAGCCTGCCCACCAAGGTCAGTGCCAGGAAGCGACTGTAGGAGATGTTGTGTTCCGCCCGCAGGATCCGGTCGGCCGCCCGATCCAGGCGGGCGGTGAGCACATGCAGGTCAACACCCAGATTGCGTTTCACCCTTCTAACTTAACATCCTAACTTAGGAGCGCAAGTTTGGTTGCTGGTTCACCTGCGCTACGACCTGCGCAACCGCGTCGGCGCTGCACACGGCGAACCCGCCGAGGAAGCGCCGCAACCTCGCCCACGGCCACGTCGCCCAGACCCCCCTCCTCCCGATCACGATCTGCATGATCAACCTGCAGATCCTCAGCGACTGGCAGACCGGCACCGGTGAAAGCCCACTGGAAGTCGACCGCACCCCCAGCGGTGGCAGCGAGAGCTCCGACCCCGCCACCCTCACCCCGAACGGCCTTCCCCCACCCGCCTGCTGACTGATCAAATCCCAGCAAAGCGAACAGACCAGTGCCAAACGCCGTCGTCGACACCAGAGCGAGACCCCGACGGAGCCGCGCTAGGCGACAGAGGGGTTGTCGGCGTTTCTGGGCGGCCTGGACAAGGGGTCTGACCTGCGTTGATGCACCATCAAGGTGGGGGATGACCGGAAGCGGTATCGGAAGCGGTACCGGAAGCGTGTCGCCGGGCCTGTCCGGGCCCGGGACAAGGGGTCGCCGGGCGATTCTCACCGGCCTCCGGGTAGCCGTCCGGGCGGTGGGCGGCGCTGCTGCGACAGTACCCGGCGCGGGCCTTCGGCACGCCCGTCTTCACGCGGTCAGCTGGCCGGTCCGGTGGTCGTCGGTGCCGGGGCGGTGCGCAGCCGGGCGGGCGGCGGTGTCGGTGCTGGCGGCCGGGAGGCGGGGAGGTACTGCGGGATGACGGCGGCCAGACCCTCGGCAACCTCCAGGAGGAGCGGGTACTGACATTGGCGCTTCAGGGTGATGGCGGCGGGAGGTCGAGGGAGAGGCCGGTCCCGGCGAGGAAGCCGTCGAGGATGTCGGGGCGGTACTGGAGCCGTTTGAGCCGGTTGCGGACGAGGGCTTCGAGGCGGTCGACGGCGACCGAGGACAGGTTGGCCAGGCTGCGCTTGACGTGCGCCCAGAGCCACTCCACGGGGTTCAGGTCCGGCGCGTAAGCGGGCAGGATGAACACCGTCAGCCAGTCCCGCGCGCCGA
>NZ_JBEZIQ010000148.1:0-3045 GCF_040651155.1 Kitasatospora sp. NPDC048545 | reverse complement strand
AAGTGGCTCGCCCAGCGGATCTTCGAGGACTACGGCGACGCCGACCCGAGCCTCGACGCGCGGACCGTTGCCGTGCTGGTGCGGGACCGTCTGGTCGGGGAGTCGGCCCAGGGGTGCCGACCAAGGGGGAGGACGAGCAGCAGCCGATCGCCGTCCGCGCCGCGCCGCGCCGACGCCTGCGCCAGAACGTGCCGCGCACCAACCGCATCTGCCCGCGATTCAGTGACTCCGAGTGGTCCCTTCTCCAGCGCGCCGCCGCCCGAGCCGACCTTGCCCCCGGCGGTTACACCGCTGCCGCTGCCGTGGCCGCCGCCGTCAGCACCGACCCGAGCGCGGCCGTCGCCGACTACCGTCGCGGCATCCAGGAACTCATGGAGTCCAACCGCCAGCTCGGCGCGGTGGGCAACAACCTCAACCAGCTGGCCCACTTCGTGAACGCCGGCGGCCAGCCGGGCGCCGAGCTGCGGCAGCTCCTGGCCCGCGTCGAAGCCTCCATCGACGCGGTCGACGACGCGGTCGACTGGCTGGTCCGCCGGTGATCCCCAAGATCCGCAACGGCACCGACCGCGCCTTCCCCCTCATCGACTACCTCTTCGGACCCGGCAAGCACGAGGAACACACCGACCAGCATATCGTCGCCTCCTGGAACGGCTTCGCGCCCGACCCCGGTCCCAACCCGGAGCGGCACCGGGTCGCCAAACTCGCCAACCAGCTCGACCAGCCCGTCAAGGCCCTCGGCAAGCAGGCCCCGGCCAACAAGATCTGGCACTGCTCCGTCCGTACCGCCCCCGGCGACCGCCACCTCGACGACGCCGAGTGGGCCACCATCGCCCGCCGCATCGTCCACGCCGCTGGCATCGCCCCCGAAGGCGACACCACCGCCTGCCGCTGGGTCGCCGTCCGCCACGCCGACGACCATATCCACATCGCCGCCACCCTCGTCCGCCAGGACGGCCGCCTCGCCGGCCTCTCCTTCGACCGGCGCAAGGCCCAGGCCGAGGCCCGCCTCATCGAGAAGGAGTACGGCCTGCGACAGCTCAACCCAGGCGACGGCACCGCCGCGAAGAACCCCACCAGCCAGGAGCACTTCAAGGCCGAACGCACCGGCCGCACCGAGCCCCCGCGCGAGACCCTGCGCGAAGCCGTCCGCCAAGCCGTCGCCGGAGCCGCCAGCGAGGAGGAGTTCTTCACCCGCCTGCGCGAGGCCGGCCTGCGGGTGAAGCTGCGCCATCTGCCTTCCGGTGACCTTATTGGCTACAACGTCGCCCTGCCCGGCGACCGCAACCGCGCCGGCGAGCCCATCTGGTTTCCCGGATCCAAACTCGCCCCCGACCTCTCCCTCCCTCAAATCCGCCGCCGCCTCGACGGGGCACCCGCTGCCGGCACCCCGGAGGCCGACGACCGTGCTGCCCGTACCGGCCGCTCCGCTCCCGCGCGCCGCCGCCGAGACGCCTCCGGTGCCGCCGAGCGCGCCGTCGTCGTCCTGGACCGGGATGACGACGAAGCCGCTGCCCACCTCGTCGGCACCGGGGAACTCCTCGACGCCCTCGCCCAGACCTCCCCGGCCGCCACCCGCGCCGAACTGCGAGACGCAGCGCGCTCCTTCGAACGCGCTACCCGCAGCCACGTCCGCGCTGAGAGCGCCGACATCCGAGCCCTGCGCTCGGCTGCCCGCGGAATCGTCCACGCCGGCGGGGCGCTCGGACGTGGAGAGGACGGCGGCGCCACCGCGATGGTCCTGTCCACCCTCGTCCTGCTCGCCCTGGCCGCCGCCCGATGGCACTCCGCCCGGGGTCATGCGCAGCAGGCAGCAGCATCGCGGCAGGCGGCCGACCACCTGCGCGTCGCCTATCAGCAGGCCGCCGCCACCCCCATGAAGGCGATGCGCGAGGCAGGTCGGGAGCTGCCCGAGCCCGAACGCCGCCGCCACGAGGCCGCGATCCGGGCCGTCCTCGGCGAACCGGAGAGCCGCACGGGTACCAGCCGTCCGCACGATGCTCTGGCCGCCACCCTCGCCGAAGCCGAGAAGGCCGGCCACGACCCCAAGTCGCTCCTGGAGGATGCCACCTCCTGGCGAGAACTCGACACCGCTCGCGACACCACCGACGTGCTGGTCTGGCGCATCCGCCGCATCGCGGACTTGTCTACCAGCCCCGGCCAGCCCGGCAACGTGAAGACCGGAGTCGCCCGGACCAAGCCCACACCCGGTCGAACTGGCACCCGCACTGAATCGTCGGCGCCCGCCCGTTCCGCCACCGAACTCCGGCCCCAGGTAGCTCGACGCTGACTGTCAGATCCGACGGCCGCCCACCGGCCGTCAGACTGACACCCTGAAACCCATCGGCGCCCAGCTCCACCGGGTGTTGGGCAAGACCAGCGCGCCGCGAACGGAATACGCCCGTGCCCAGAATCACCGAGCAACCCACCACCAGCCCGACCACACCTATCGTCCATGGCCCGGTGGCCAGCGACCCCTGCTCCAACTGGACTACGAGACCCAGCCGCCGAGCGGTCCAGACGCGGTCCGCTGCGCGCAGTGCCCACCACGAGCTGGCACTGCGCGGCATACCGATGGTGTGCTCCGGTTGCCAGGCCGAACGCGACTGGCTGCTGATCAACCACGGTCGCCGCGCCTGGATCCGTTGTCGCTGCAGGACCGAGTGGCTCGAGTCCGAGATCGCCCGCAAGGACTACGACACGATGCTCGCCGACCCGACATGGACGTACTACCCCACCCTGGACCAAGGCGCGGATCGCACTCGGGTGCCCGGGACGTTCGCGGGACTCTACCTGGACTACTGACCTTGGCGCTTCAAGGTGATTGGCCTGTTTGCGTAGCTGACTGACGGCCATTTGCGCACTATGCCGTTGGTATGTGTTATGCGGATGGGGGCGGGATGACGGCGAAGGCACGTCAGCGCCGTGAGGCGGTGCGGCTGGAGGCCGCCGCGTTGTTCGACGAAGGTGTCCCACCGAAGGAGGTTGCCCGCAGGTTGCGGGTGACCGCGAAGTCGGCCTACCAGTGGCACCAGGCCTGGCGGGAGG
>NZ_JBEZIQ010000147.1:0-3071 GCF_040651155.1 Kitasatospora sp. NPDC048545 | reverse complement strand
GAGGCGGTGTTGGGCCGGCACGAGGCGGTGGCGCAGTGCGCGGTCGTCGTGCGTGAGGACCGTCCGGGCGACCCCCGTCTGGTGGCCTATGTGGTGGCGCGGGCCGAGGTGCCGTCCGATGACGCCGTGCGCCGGCATCTGGCCGCGACGCTGCCGGAGTACATGGTCCCGTCCGCGTTCGTGGCCCTCGATGTGCTGCCGCTGAGTCCGAACGGCAAGCTGGACCGCAAGGCGCTGCCCGCCCCGGTCTACGAGGGTGACGGTGAGAGCCGGGCCCCGCGCACCCCGCGTGAGGAGATCCTCTGCGGCCTGTTCGCCGAGGTCCTGGGCATCGAGCGGGTCGGCATCGACGACGACTTCTTCGCCCTCGGCGGCCACTCCCTGCTCGCCACCCGCCTGGTGGCCCGGATCAGGACCGAGCTGGACATCGAGCTGCCCATCCGGGCGCTGTTCGAGAACCCGGCCATCGCCGGCCTCAGCGCGACACTGGAGCTCACCCACCCCGAGTCCGGGAGCGCGGCGGCTCGCCCCGCCGGTGCCGTGGAGCTCACGCCGGCCCGTCGGCGCCTCTGGTTCCTGCACCAGTTGCAGGGTGAGAGTGCGCTCTACAACGCGCCGACCGCCGTCCGGCTGACCGGTGCGGTGGATCAGGACGCGCTCGCCGCCGCGCTGGCCGATGTGGTGGGCCGGCACGAGGCGCTGCGGACCGTCTTCGCCGAGGACGAGCAGGGCCCGTACCAGGTGGTGCTGGACCCGGCGCAGGCCCGCCCGGTGCTGACGACCGTCGACACGGCCGAGGACCGGCTCGCCGCCCTCCTGGCCGAGGCCGCCCGGGAGCCGTTCGACCTGACCGGCGGCCCGGTGACCCGGGCGTGGCTGTTCCGGGCCTCGGTCGGGGAGAGCGTGCTGCTGCTGTCGACCCACCAGATCACCGGCGACGGCTGGACTGCGTCCGGCCTGGCCGAGGACCTCGGGGCGGCCTATGCGGCCCGTGTCGCGGGCGACGCGCCCGACTGGCCGGTCCTGCCCGCCGCCGACGCCGCCGGCCCCGACCGCGACGCCGAGGCCTCGGCGCACTGGGAACGGCGGCTGGGCGGTCTGCCCGAGGAACTGGAGCTGCCGTTCGACCGCCCGCGTCCCGCCGTCGCCTCGTACGCCGGCGCCCGGGTGGAGTTCGCGGCCGACGGCGCCCTGCACGCCCGGCTGGTCGCCCTGGCACGACGGAACGGATGCGCGCTTCCCGACGTCCTGCGGGCCGCGGTCGCCGCGCTGCTGACGCGGCTCGGCGCGGGCACCGACATCCCGCTCGGCGTGCCCGGCACCGATCTGCCGGGGGTCGGCGCGGGCGCGGACCCGCTGTTCACCGAGCCGCAGATCCTGCGGACCGACACGTCCGGCGACCCGACCTTCACCGAGCTGCTCGCCCGGGTTCACGAGGCCGCGCGCGAGGCCGCGGGCCACGCCCCGTTCTCCTTCGACCGGCTGGTGGAGTCGCTGGCGCCGGTCCGCTCGCTGGCCCGCCACCCGCTGTTCCAGGTGCACATCGCGCGGGCCCGGCAGCAGATCGCCGAGGCCCTGGACGGCCGGGGCGGACTGCGCGCCGCCGCGTACCCGGTCGAGACCGGCACCTGCCGCTACGACCTGCAGTTCTCGTTCGCCGAGGGGTTCGCCGACGGGCCCGCCGAGGAGTCCGGGACGGACGAGGCGCCGGCCGGCCTACGCGGCACGCTGGACTTCAGCACCGACCTGTTCGACCGCCGGACCGCCGAGGCCCTCGCCGAGCGCCTGCTGCACCTGCTGGAGTCGGTCGCCGCGCGGCCGGACACGCCGCTGTCCGGCCTGGAGGTGCTGGTCCCCGCCGAGCGGAGCCTGCTCCTGGACGAGGTGCTCCGCACCGGCCTGGAGCTGCCGTTCGGTTCCCTGGTCGAGCAGTTCGAGCACCAGGCGGCCGCCACCCCGGACGCCCCGGCGGTGCTCCAGGGCGACGGCACCGAGCTCTCCTACCGCCGGCTCAACGAGCGGGCGAACCGGATCGCCCACCACCTGATCGCCCGGGGCCTACGTCCCGAGCGCTTCGTGACCCTGGCCCTTCCGCGCTCGGCCGAGTTGTGGGCGGCCGTCCTGGGGGTGCTCAAGTCCGGCGCCGGCTACCTGCCGGTGGACCTCTCCTACCCGGCCGAGCGCATCGCGTACATCCTCGACGACGCCCAGCCGGAGCTGCTGCTCACCGACACCGCGTCGGCCGCCCAGCTGCCCGGGGACACCCCCCGGCTGCTGTTGGACGACCCGGCCGTACGGGCACTGCTGGAGGCGGAGCCCGGGCACGACCCGACGGACGCGGACCGGCACGGCCCCGTCTCCGAGGCCCACCCCGCATACCTGGTCTACACCTCCGGTTCGACCGGCCGTCCCAAGGGCGTGGTGGTGCCGCGCGGCGGCCTGCTGAACGTGATGACGGCACTGGCCGGGCACTTCCGGCTCGCCCCCGGGGACCGCCAACTCGCCGTCGCACCGGTCGGCTTCGACATGGCCGGGCCCGAGCTGTTCCTGCCCGTGCTGAACGGCGCCACCATCGTGCTGCCGGACCAGGACACCGTCCGCGACCCGGCCGCGCTGCTGCGGCTGATCGCCACGGCGCGCGTCACCGTGCTCCAGGCCACCCCGAGCCTGTGGCACGCGCTGCTCGCCGAGGACACCGACGGGATCGTCGACGGACTGCGCGCCTTCATCGGCGCCGAGGCGCTCCCCGCCGCCCTTGCCCACGAACTGCGCGGTCGTGTCGCCGAGTTGACCAACCTGTACGGGCCCACCGAGACCACCATCTGGTCCACCGCCTGGCCCGTCCCCGAGCGTCCCGGCACTCCGGCGATCGGCCGTCCGCTGGCCAACACCCGGGTCTACGTGCTGGACGAGTACCTCCACCCGGTGCCGCCGGGCGTCCCCGGTGAGCTCTGCATCGCCGGCGACGGCGTCGTGCGCGGCTACCTGGGGCGGCCGGGGTTGACGGCGGAGCGGTTCGTGGCGGATCCGTTCGGTCGGGCCGGTGCCCGGATGTACCGGACCGGTGATGT
>NZ_JBEZIQ010000146.1:0-3128 GCF_040651155.1 Kitasatospora sp. NPDC048545 | reverse complement strand
CCGTCCAGCTCCGGCTCGCTCGTGTCGGTCACCGTCAGCGCGGCACCGGCCCGCGCCGGGTCCAGCACCACCTGGTACGGGCCCTGCTCGTCCTCACCGAAGACCGTCCGCAGCACCTCGTGCCGGCCCACCACGTCCGCCACCGCGGCGGCGAGCGCCTCCTCGTCCAACCCACCGGTCAGCCGCAGGCAGAGGTTGGCGTTGTAGCCGGCGCCCTCCTGGTCGAAGCGGTTGACGAACCACAGCCGGCGCTGCCCGAAGGACAGCGGCAGGCGCTCCGGCCGCGCGCCCGCCGTCAGCGGGGCGCGGCTCACCGACGCGGCCCGGTCCAGGAGTTCGGCGATCCCGGCGACGGTGGGGGCGTCGAAGAGCTCCCGGACGGACAGTTCGGCCTTGAGGACGCTGCGGATCCGGGCGGCGAGGCGGGTGACCAGCAGGGAGTGGCCGCCGAGGACGAAGAAGTCGTCGTCGATGCCGACCCGCTCGATGCCCAGGACCTCGGCGAACAGGCCGCAGAGGATCTCCTCACGCGGGGTGCGCGGGGCCCGGTTCTCGCCGTCACCCTCGTAGACCGGGGCGGGCAGCGCCTTGCGGTCCAGCTTGCCGTTGGGGTTCAGCGGCAGGGCGTCCAGGAAGGAGAAAGCGGACGGGACCATGTACTCCGGCAGCGTCGCGGCCAGGTGCTGCCGCAGATCGCCGGACGGAGGCGTCTCGGCCCGCGCCACCAGGTAGGCGACCAGGCGACGGTCGCCCGGGCGGTCCTCACGGACCACCACCGCGCACTGGTCCACCGCCTCGTGCCGGGCCAGCACCGCCTCGATCTCGCCGAGTTCGATCCGGAAGCCGCGGACCTTCACCTGGTCGTCGGCCCGGCCGACGAACTCCAGGTGGCCGTCGGCGTGCCAGCGCACCAGGTCGCCGGTGCGGTACATCCGCTCGCCGGGCTCCCCGTACGGGCAGGCGACGAAGCGTTCGGCGGTCAGCCCGGCCCGGCCGCGGTAGCCGCGGGCCAGGCCCGCGCCCGCCACGTACAGCTCGCCGGGCACCCCGGCCGGGACCGGCCGCAGGCCGGCGTCCAGCACGAACACCCTGGTCCCCGGGATCGGGCGGCCGATGTGCGGGACCTGCCCGGGCTCCAGCGGGTCGCCCATGGTCGCGGTGACGGTCGCCTCGGTCGGGCCGTACGCGTCGATCACCCGGCGGCCGCCGACCGTCCAGCGGTGCGCGAGCTCGGCGGTGAAGGCCTCGCCACCGGTCATCACACAGCGCAGGGCGGGTACCCGGTCGGCCGGCACGGTGGCCAGGACCGGCGGCGGGAGCATCACGTGGGTGATGCGGCCGGCGTCGATCAGCTCCGCCAGTTCCTCCCCCGCCGGGCGCGCCCCGCGCGGCCCCAGCACCAGGGTCGCCCCCGACAGCAGCGTCTGCAGCACGTCGGCCACCGCCGCGTCGAAGTTCGGCGAGAGCACCTGCAGCGCGCGGCTGCCCTCGGCGAGCCCCGCCGTCCGGATGTGCGCCGCCATAGCGGCCGCCACGCCGGTGTGCGGGACCACCACCGCCTTGGGCACACCGGTGGAGCCGGAGGTGTAGATCAGGTAGGCCGGGTGGGCGGTCGCCAGCGGGGCAGTCCGCTCGCCGTCGACCGGGTCGGCGGTCGAACGGGACCGGAGCTCGGCCAGGACCGCCGGGTCGTCCAGCAGCAGCCGCCGCTCGGCGCCCGCGGCGGCGACCGCCGCAACGGTCGCCTCCTCGGCGATGACCAGGTCCGGTGCCGCGTCCTCCAGCATGTGGCGGATGCGGTCGGCCGGGTACTCCGGGTCCAGCGGCAGATAGGCGGCCCCGGCCTTGAGGATCGCCAGCATCGCGGTGATCCACTGCTCCGAGCGCTCGACGGCCAGCGCCACCACCCGCTCCGGCCCCGCACCGCGCGCCGCCAGCAGGTGCGCGAGCCGGTTGGCCCTCAGGTTCAGCTCCCGGTACGACAGCCGGGTGCCGTCGCTCTCCACCGCGACCGCGTCGGGGGTGCGCCCCGCCTGCGCCTCGAACAGGGCCGGCAGGGTCCGCGGCGCGACCGCCTCACCGGTGGCGTTCCACTCCACCAGCAGCCGGTGGCGCTCACCGGGCTCCAGCACCTCGATGGCGCTCAGCCGCCGGTCCGGGTCCGCGGCCACGGCCTCCAGCAGCAGCCCGAGGCGGCGGACGATGCCCGCGGCGGTCTCCCGGTCGAAGAGGTCCGCGCTGTACTCCAGCGCGCCGAGCAGACCGTCCGGGCGCTCGCCGCGGTGCCGGTCCTGCAGGTGGAAGCCGAGGTCGACCTTGGCCGTGGTGTCGCCGACGGGGTGGCCGACGGCCGTCAGCCCCGCGAGCCGCAGCTCGTCCAAGGCCTGGCCCCGCTCCAGGTTGTCCATGCTCAGCGTCACCTGGAACAGCGGGTGCCGGGCGGCCGACCGCACCGGGTTGAGCGCTTCCACCAGGCGTTCGAAGGGGACGTCCTGGTGGGCGTAGGCCGCCAGGTCGGTCTCCCGGACGCGGGCGAGCAGTTCGGTGAAGGTGGGGTCGCCGGAGGTGTCGGTGCGCAGGACGAGGGTGTTGACGAAGAAGCCGACCAGCTCGTCCAGGGCGTCGTCGGTGCGGCCGGCGATCGGCGTGCCGACCGGCACGTCCTCACCCCCGCCGAGCCGGCCCAGCAGCACCGCGAGCGCCGCCTGCACCACCATGAACAGGCTCGCCCGGTTCTCCCGGGCCACCGCGGACAGCCGTTCGGCCGTGGCCTGCGGAACGGCGAACTCCACCGTGCCGCCCCGGTAGGAGGCTGCCGCGAGGCGCGGACGGTCGGCGGGGAGCGCGAGTTCTTCCGGCAGGTCGGCCAGGGTCTCGGTCCAGTGGGCGAGTTGGCGCGCCAGCGGGCTGTCCGGGTCGTCCTCGGAGCCCAGCACCTCACGCTGCCAGAGCGTGTAGTCCGCGTACTGCACCGGCAGCGCGTCCCACCCGGGCGCCCGGCCGGCGACCCGCGCGGCGTACGCCAGACCGAGGTCGCGGGTCAGCACCGGCAGCGACCAGCCGTCGGCCGCGATGTGGTGCATCAGCAGGAGCAGCACGTGGTCCTGCGCACCGAGCCGGAACAGCCG
>NZ_JBEZIQ010000145.1:0-3278 GCF_040651155.1 Kitasatospora sp. NPDC048545 | reverse complement strand
CATCCGCATATCTCACACACCACCAGATACAGCCACCGCACCCCACCAATCAGGGACTTCGGGAGAGTTCACCCTGACGATCCGAGGTCAGTAATCCCGAAATCTGCCGCGATCTCGCCCAGGCTCTTCCCCTCCTCGCAGTAGAGACGTGTCAACTGCTCTCGGGAAAGGGCGGCTTGGGCTGCGGCAATGGCTTGCCCACGTGCCCGGAACTGGTGGTGGGTCAGCGGTGCAGGCGATGGCAGATGCAGTTGAAGGAGGTGCCGGAGGACTTCCACGGATGTGCCGAGCCGCTCGGCGATGGTGCTGATGTTGCTCTGCCCCGCCGTGATCAGCTGGTGCATCAGCTCGATGTCCACTGCGGCGGGATCAGGGCCGGGCAGCTCGAGGCCGTCCATGAGGGAAGTGGGCGGATGCCAGGTGACCGGCTCGTCCCGAATTCCTTGATCGAGCAGGAATGCTTGGGCGGCGTTGTCCAGCGCGGTGGCGAGAGCGGGGGTGAGGCTGGCAGTGAACTCGCTCAGGTAGGTGCGTCTTGGGGTGTCCTTGATGACGTAGGCGCCGGGGGCAAGGTACTCGGGCATGCCGCTGATCCGTTGAAACAGCAGGTTCCGGGCGACCCGGTGGCGGTGCTCGCGTCCGACTGGAGCTCCGGTGTGTCGGCAGATCTGCTTCCAGTCGGCGGCCGGGAGGAGTTGGCCGTAGTCGAGGCGGCGTCTGCGGGCGTAGTCGATCGGGACCGGGTTGGCGTCGAGGTAGTCGACGAGGCGGGTGAGAGCGTGGAGGAGGGCCGGCCAGTGCTCGCCTGCCCGCAGAATCTGCAGGATGCGGGAGATGTTCAAATCGTCGGTGGCCGAGCCGAGGAGCTGCGCCGCGTCCGGAAGGTCGATTCGGCTGCCGAATAACAGCAGCGATCCAGCCAAGGCCGAACGCATGCTCCGACAGCGAGCCGATGTGTCCGGTGCTGCGAGCGAACAGGTAGTCCGACAACTCGTCCGTGAGCATGCCCGGGAACTTATCGGCCAAGACCACGCGCTGTTCTAAGGCTTTGAGCATCTGTCGCCATTCCCGGCGGCCGCTGGTGTTCGTCGCCGGTCCCTGCTGGCCACCGGCTTCGCCGCCGGTACCGGGGTGGTGACCGCGCTGGTGGCGACCGCCGCGCTCGGCCTGCTCGGCACCGGCTTGGTCGTCACCGCCCGCCCCTCCCGTACGTGGCGGCCTGCGGAGTCCGTCAAGGCCATGCACTGGGCAGGTCCGTTGCGGGTGCCGGGCTTCCGGGTGCTGTTCGCCGCGCTGATCGGCACCGGTGTCGCGCTCGGCGCGGTCAATGTCCTTGCCCTGTCCGCCGCCGAGCGCCACCACGCCGGGTGGCTGGCCGGGGTGATGCCGGCCGCGCTGTCCATTGGCAGCATGCTCGGCGGCCTCGCCTACGG
Source organism: Kitasatospora sp. NPDC048545 (assembly GCF_040651155.1). Lineage (NCBI taxonomy): Bacteria > Bacillati > Actinomycetota > Actinomycetes > Kitasatosporales > Streptomycetaceae > Kitasatospora > Kitasatospora sp. NPDC048545. The sequence continues at coordinate 1,845 of NZ_JBEZIQ010000145.1, read as the reverse complement.
CCGCCACGCCTGGCCCGGCGCGCCTTCGAAGCACCTGGTTGCCGCCTCGGTCGGCTTTGCCGCCGGATGGCTGCCGCTGCTGCCCGACCCCGCGCCCGCCGTCGCCGTCCTGGGTGCGGTGCTGCCCGGAACCTTCCTCGCGCCGCTGCTGACCGCCTCGTTCCTCACCGTTGACCGCCTCTCCTCGTACGGCGAGAGCACGGAGGCATTCGCCTGGCTGATCGCCTGCATCGGCGTCGGCCAGGCCGCGGGCACCGCCCTCGCCTCCCTCGCCGCCACCGCCGGGCCGCTGCTCGTCGCCGCCCCGCTCGCCGGGGCCGCCTTCGCGCTGTGGCTGGCTGCACCGCTTCAACGACCGACCTCTCCGCCTGAACCTCCAGCTCATCCCGAAGGACACCGCCGTGAACACCCCCCTCCTCGCTGCCGCAACCCCCGCCACCCGCATGCATGTTGTGTGGGACTGGAACGGGACGGTCAAGGACGACCTCGACGACCACGTCGCCGCGCTGAACGCGACCCTGCCCGCCCTCGGCGGCGAGCCGGTCGACCGCGAGACCTACCGAGCCAAGCACACTGTGCCGATCCCGAACTTCTACGCCCGCCTGCTCGGCCGCACCATCACCGAGCAGGAGTGGATCTCCAGCGACAACGCTTTCCTAGACCACCTGCGCGCCCAGCCGGTGCGCGTGCGCAAGGGCGCCGCTGAGCTGATGGCCGCCCCGCGCGATGCCGGGCACACCCAGTCGCTGCTGTCCCTGTGCCCGCACAACACCCTGATGCGCGAGGTCCAGGAGGCCGGCATCGGGCACTTCTTCACCCGAATCGAGGGCCGCACCGGCCCCTCCGGCGGCACCAAGGCCGCCCCGCTCGCCGCCCACCTCGAAGCCCTCGGCCTCACCGGCCAGGCGCACCGGGTGCTGCTGGTCGGCGACGCCGTCGACGACGCCGAGGCCGCCCACGCCAACGGCGCGTACGCGGTGCTGCACACCGGCGGCCTGCACCACCCCGCCAAGCTCGCCGCCTCCGGCCACCCGCTCACCGCAACCCTCGCCGACGCCGTCGCTCTCGGCCTGCGCCTCATCCAGGACCACGGCACCCAACTGGCTTGCGCCTAGCACGAGTCGGCGGCCGGACCAAACCGCCGATCCTACGGACCATCTCCCCAACGACCGCTTTACCGGAGCCCCGCTGTGCCCAGAAGAAGACCCGCCACGCCCGCCCTCCCCGTCCGTACGAACCTCCTGGATGTGCCATGTCCGAGTCCGACCCGATGCCGGGCACCCCCGAGCCCGAACCGATCCGTATCCCCGACGAGGACCTCGACGACCTCGTCAGCGCCCTGACCCGCACCATGGCCGAGGTCCGCCAGCACGGCGTCATCCTCGACCGCCTCGGCTCCGAACCCGATGACGAGACCGGGTCCGGCCCCACGCAGCCGGACCCGGCGACCGGGGCCGAACCCGCCACCGCCCCACCGCTGTTCATTCTCGCCATGGGCGGCGCCCAGTACGCCGCCGAACTGGCCGAGCTCTCGGCCTGGGTCACCCACCTCCTGCTGCCCGTCTACGGCCGGGAGATCGGCTCCACCCGCCCCTGGTGCGCGAAGTGGCACGAACACCCGGAGGCCGTCGCCCGTCTCCACGCGCTGTGGCTCGCGTGGCAGCAGCTGACGGCCGCCGAGGCCGGCCAGAGCGGGCCTTCGACGTGGCACCGCGACCACTTGGACCACGCCCTGCTCCAGCTCCGCGCTCCGGACGGCCCGTTCGCCGCGTGCACCACCAGCCCGTCCCGGCTGGCCCACCGCGTCCTGACCACGCCCGACCAGCTGGGACTCGCCGCATGAAC
>NZ_JBEZIQ010000144.1:0-3288 GCF_040651155.1 Kitasatospora sp. NPDC048545 | reverse complement strand
CGTCCGAGTACTTCGACGGACGTCCCACCTGGACTTCCCTTCCTGGATCGACAAGATCCAAGTGTCAGGGTGTCCACGTCACGGGGCAAAGCTCATTCCGCGTAGTGGCTCTAACTCTTGACGGCCTCTGCGATCTGCAGGGCGGCCTGGGCGGGCGTGAGTTGCGTGGTGTCGACGACCTCGGCCTCGGCGTGCAGCCATGTGCGGGCCGCCTCGGCGTAGGGCTCGAGATACTTGAGGCGGAACGGGGAGTTGGGGCCAAGAACAGTGTCCCCCGCGATGCGTCCGCGTAGGGTGTCCTGGTCCGCGTGGAGTACGAAGTGCCTTACGGGAATGGCGTGTTGGGCGAGACCAGTGCTGATCTCGCGCCAGTACTGCTCGACCAGGACAGTCATGGGTATCACCAGAGTGCCACCGGTGTAGTCGAGCACGCGGCGGGCGGTCTCGACTACGAGCGGCCGCCACGGCGGCCAGTGCTGGAAGTTGTCCGTCGCGGGCAGCCCCGGCGTGATGTCCATGAGTGTCTCGCCGACCTTCTCGGCGTCGAACACCCGTGAATCCGGGATCAGCTGCTGCACGAGTGCGCTGGTCGTCGTCTTGCCCGCGCCGTGGGTGCCGTTGAGCCATACGATCACGGGCCCGACGCTAGCGCTTTGCGGGCGACAGGTGCCACCGATCTCGAAAGGTCACACCGGCTGTGCCGGGTCACGATAGTCGGCACTATGCAGCCTGCGTGACCTGTGCGTTCAGCCGGGCTGGCCACGCTGGTTGGGTTCCCGTTCTACTCCATCGGCTCGCGCCAGGCGGCGACGAGATTGTGGAAGCGCGAGAATCGGCCGCCCGGAACAGTCTCGCCACTGACCGTCTCGCCGTTGAGCCAGCAGATGTCGAAGGTGCCGGTCTCGGTGTCGAGTAGGCAGCACACGCCACCGGCGGCGGCGGTGAGGTCGGTGAACACCTTCCTGACGCTCGCGGACTGCTCGAACATCCGACTCATGCCCGAGGTGGCCGCTGTGAACTGCAGCGACGCGAAGTTCGGGTGCCATGCGGGCGAGAACCAGACAGTCAAGTAGATGTATCCGACCGACACTCTGCCCAACTCGTCGACCCTGTCGACATCGCCAAGGTGGAACTCGCGCATCGCGTCGTCGACGTCAATCACGATTGAGGTGTCCAGTTCGAGCGTGCCGCCAGCTGAGCAGTCGACCGGTTCGCTCTTGTACTTCGAGGTGAACGGCACGATCAGTTGCTCGCCGCCCGGCAGAGTGACCGGAAGCAGCGGCGTGTTACGGCCTTGGGGTGCGAGTTCGGCCAGCCGGGTCAGTGCCCGCACAACGTTCCGAGGGGGCATGAAGATCTCGTAGCTGTAGTCCAGCCCCATGCCAGCCCCGCCTCCCCTGTCCTGAACCGGCATCTTTTCACGGTGTGGACCGGTAGCCCAGCTGTTTCTGGGGCGGCTGCCTTCGCCGGGGCGCGGTCGGGGTGGGCGCTGACATCGGATCGTCCCTGGAGAGATCAGCTTCGAGCGGAAGCGCTGCTGCGTCGTGCGAACACCCCGCGGCATCATGCAACCGGATTGGCGAAGCCAACCGGTCCGTCGACGTGTCGGACGGCTTTTGTATGCTGGCCTTGAGGTTCCCCCGAGGTGCGGAAGGTTGCCGGAGATGGCCTGATGGGCCATCAGAAGGGAGCCTTTGCCATGGCCGCACCGATGAAGTACCCGCCCGAGTTACGGCAGCGAGCCGTTGCCGCGTACCGGGCTGCCGATCCGAAGCCCGTGATCCGGCAGATGGCCCGGGACCTGGGCGTGCACCACGAGGCCCTGCGCAACTGGATCCGTCAGGAATCCCCGCCTCCACCTACTACCGCTGGCGCCGCGAGGTTCACGAGCCGTGCACGCGCAGACGCCACGACGCGGAGCTGACCGAACACATCCGCCGGATCCACGCAGACTCCGACGAAACCTACGGCTCCCCGCGCATCCACGCCGTCCTGCGACGCGAGGGCACCCACGTCGCCGCAAACGGGTCGAGCGCCTGATGCGCCAGGCCGGCCTGCAGGGCGTCAGCCCGCGCCGGCCCCGCGGCTTCACCCGCCGCGACCCGACGGCCGACCTCGCTCCGGACCTGGTCCAGCGCGACTTCACCGCCAACGCCCCGAACCGGCTATGGGTCGCCGACATCTCGCTGATCCCCACCGGCGAGGGCCCGTGGTGGCTGGCACATTCGGCGGGTCTTGAGGCAGTGGTGGAGCCGGCCGATCATGCGGTTGAAGAGGTTGCGCTGGGCGGCGGCGTGCAGTCGGAGTGCTCGTCGCGACGGCGCTTGTCGTGGGCCTTCGCACCGGGTGAGGCCGTCAGGGCGGCGAAGGCCCAGAGGTAGCCGGCGTGGTTGAGCCGGTCGTTCTTCACCACCGGCGGGTGATGCCGGACTTCTTGCCGGAGGCCCGGGTGACGGGGGATGCGCCCGCGTACGCCGTGAGGCCGCGAGCGCCGGCGAATCGTGTCCGGTCGTTGCCGATCTCGGCGAGCACCCGAGCGCCGAGCTGGGTGCCGAGGTCGGGAAAGCTGAGGATGGTCTCGGCGTCCGGGTGCTGGGGAAGGGCTTCCTCGACGGCTTGGGCGAGATCGTCCGCGGCACCTACAGGCGGCCCTGAGCCGGCCCAGGAGGGCAAGCATCTGCCGGCCGAGGGCGTCCTCGCCCAGGGCAGGCTGGTGGGTGGGCCCAGTCCTGGCGGAACACCTCGCGCAGCCGCTCGGCCTCGGGGGGTTGTCCGGGTTGCGTTCGAGTCTGTGAGCCCGGTACGCAGCTCTGCATGGCACCACGGACAGCGGCACTTCCCGGGCTGGTACCGGGTGGCGACCACGGCTTCGCTGGTGGGGTTCGAGTCCTGGCTGGAGCGGGAGCGGCTGATGCTGCTCGACCACGACCGACGCGTGGTGGGGCCGGCCTCGCAGCCGTTCCTGGCGCCGGCCGGGCCGACAGGAGGTGGGTGGTGGAGCGGAGCTGCTCGTGGATGAACAGCTTCGGCAAGCTGCGGCGCGGCACCGAGAAACTCAGTCGCGTCGTGGACTTCCACCTCTGCCTGTCCGCCGCGATTGTCACACTACGTATGCTCATCCGCCGCACGACCGCGGGGACGGCCGCTCCACCACCACATGCCTGAGGTGGCGCCTACGGGCGGGTGTTCTTGACTGTGGGCTGCGTCTTCTGGTTGTAGATCTCCTTGCCGTCCGCGTTGTAGGCGTGGATGTAGGGGGACGGGGGGAAGGAGTTCGCGTCGAGGCTG
>NZ_JBEZIQ010000143.1:0-3498 GCF_040651155.1 Kitasatospora sp. NPDC048545 | reverse complement strand
TGGACCACCACCGGCGAACTCCAATTCGTCGGCCGCGCCGACGAACAGATCAAACTCCGCGGCTTCCGCATCGAACTCGGCGACATCGAAGCAACACTCACCACCCACCCCCACATCACCCAAGCCACCGTCCTCGTCCGCGAAGACACCCCCGGCGACCAACGCCTCATCGCCTACGCCATCCCCACCCACAACACCGACGAACTCGGCTCCTCGGTACGAGAGTTCCTGCGCGGAAAGCTTCCCGACCACATGGTTCCGGCGGCCGTCCTCACCCTCGACGCGTTCCCGCTCACCGTCAACGGCAAGTTGGACCGCCGCGCCCTACCCGCGCCCGACCAGGCCCGCAGGTCCGCTGTCACCCGCGAGCCGGCCAACGAACGCGAGGCGACGATCTGCGCCGCCTTCGCCGAGGTCCTGGGCCTCGACACCGTCGGCCCCGACGACAGCTTCTTCGACCTCGGCGGACACTCCCTCCTCGCCACCCGCCTCGCCAGCCGCATCCGATCCGCCCTCGGCACCGAACTCCCGCTCCGCACCCTCTTCGAAGCCCCCACCCCCGCCGCCCTCGCCGAACGGCTGAAGCCCGCCAAGCGGGCCCGGCCGAGCCTGCGGTCGGTGAAGCGACCGACGGAGGCCGGCTGACGCGCGGGCCTGCGGCCGGGTGATCCGTCCCGAACGGACGGCTCACCCGGCCCACCCCGGCCGACCGCCGTCGACCCGCACCCGCACCCGCACCCGCAAAGCAGCACCACGGCACGACCTCGAAGCCGCAAGGCCGCACAGCACCACACCAGACCTGATCCATCGCACGACCCGGCCCCCGCGGTCGGCCCGTCTCACAGCTAGGGGACTCCAGATGATTCCGTTGTCGTACGCGCAGCGCCGCCTTTGGTTCATGGGCGAGTTGACCGGCCCGAGCGCGACGTACAACATCCCGGTGGTGCTCCGGTTGACCGGGGTGCTGTCCCCGGCGGCGCTGGAGGCCGCGCTGCGCGATGTGGTCGACCGGCACGAGGTGTTGCGCACCGTCTTCCCGGCCGTGGACGGCGAGCCGCGCCAGCGGGTCCTGCCGGTCGAGCGGGCCGGCTTCGCGTTGGTGACGGCCGAGGCCGCCGGGGAGGCGGAGCTGGCCGGCGAGGTGGCCCGGGTACTGGGCCACCCGTTCGACCTGCACGAGGAGATCCCGATCCGGGCGACCCTGTTCGCGGTCGCCCCGGAGGAGCACGTGCTGGCGGTGGTGGTCCACCACATCGCCGGCGACGGCTGGTCCCTCGAACCGCTGGCCCGCGACATCGCCACCGCGTACACGGCGCGGCTGGCCGACCGGGCGCCCGACTGGGAGCCGCTGCCGGTCCAGTACGCCGACTACACCTTCTGGCAGCGCGAGCTGCTCGGCGACGACCAGGACCCGGAGAGCCTGCTGTCCGAGCAACTCGACTACTGGCGCACGGCGTTGTCCGGTGTCCCGGAGGAGTTGGCGCTGCCGTACGACCGGCCGCGCCCGGCCACCGCGTCCAACCGGGGCGAGGCGGTGGAGCTGCTGGTACCGGCCGAACTGCACTGCAAGCTGGCCGAGTTGGCGAAGCAGCGGCAGGTGACGATGTACATGGTGCTGCATGCGGCGCTCGCCGTCCTGCTCTCCCGGCTCGGCGGCGGGCCGGACATCCCGATCGGCACGCCGATCGCGGGCCGCACCGACGAGGACCTGAACGACCTGGTCGGCTTCTTCGTCAACACCCTGGTGATGCGCACCGACCTGACCGGCGACCCTTCGCTCGCCGAGGTGCTCGACCGGGTCCGCGAGACCGGACTGAGCGCCTTCGAGCACCAGGACGTGCCCTTCGAGCGCCTGGTCGAGGACCTGGCGCCCGTGCGTTCACTGGCCCGCCACCCGCTCTTCCAGGTCATGCTCAGCCTGCAGAACAACGCGCAGGCGGTCCTCGACCTGCCCGGCGTCACCGTGCGTCCGATGGCCACCCAGTCGGCCTCGGCCCGCTTCGACCTCTCCTTCGAGGTCGGCGAGGACCTCGACCCGGCGGGCGGCCCGGCCGGGCTGTCCGTGCGGGCCACGTACGCCGCAGACCTCTTCGACCGGTCGACCGTCGAAGCGGTCACCCGGCGCCTGGTGCGGGTGCTGACGGCGCTCGCCGAGGAGCCGGCGACGCGGGTCAGCGCGGTGCGGGTGCTCGACGACGCCGAGCGGGCCCGGATCCTGGAGCAGTGGAACGACACCGCTGTCGAGGTGGCGCCGACCCACCTGCCCGCGCTGTTCGCCGCCCAGGTCGCCCGCACCCCCGATGCAGTGGCGGTGGTCGCCGAGGGTCAGCGGCTCTCCTATGCGGAGCTGGACGCCCGCGCCAACCGCCTGGCCCGGCTGCTGCGGGAGCGCGGCGTCGGCCCGGAGTCGCTGGTCGCGGTCTGTCTCGGGCGCTCGGCCGACCTGGTGGTCGCGCTGCTCGCGGTACTGAAGTCCGGTGCCGCCTACGTGCCCGTCGACCCGGAGTACCCGGCCGACCGGATCGCCTACATGCTCGACGACGCCGGACCGGTCGCCGTGGTGACCACGGGAGAGCTCGCCGCCGGCCTGCCCGGTTCCACCGGTGACCGGGGTCCGCTGCCGCGGATCCTGCTGGACGAGACCGACCTGGACGCGTACGACGGCTCCGCCCTGCCGTGCCCCGAGCTGCTGCCCGCACACCCGGCGTACGTCATCTACACCTCCGGCTCCACCGGGCGCCCCAAGGGCGTGCTGATCGAGCACCGGGCGCTGGTGAACTACGTGGTCCGCTGCCACCGGGCCTACCCGACGCTCAGCGGCAGCACCCTGCTGCACGCCTCCATCTCCTTCGACGCGGGCGTCACGGGCCTCTACGGCGCGCTGACCTGCGGCGGCCGCGTCGTGGTCGCCGCCCTGGACGAGCGGCTGCCGGCCCTGCTGGCCGGCGAGCGGCTGACCTTCCTCAAGGGCACCCCGAGCCACCTGGCCTTCATGGACGCGCTGCCCGAGGAATGCGCCCCGATCGGGCAGCTGATGGTGGGCGGCGAGGCGGTGCGCGCCGAGGCGATCCGCGCCTGGTCCGCGCGCCATCCCGGGGTGGCGATCGTCAACCACTACGGGCCGACCGAGGCGACCGTGGGCTGCACCGACTTCCCGGTGGACCCGCGAGCGGTCGGCGACGCCGCCGTGGTGCCGATGGGCCGACCGATGTGGAACACCCGGGCGTACGTCCTGGACGACACCCTGCGCCCGGTGCCGCCCGGCGTCGCCGGTGAACTGTACATCGCGGGGGCCCAGTTGGCTCGCGGCTACCTGGGCCGCCACGGCCTGACCGCGGAGCGTTTCGTCGCCTGCCCGTACGGCGAACCCGGCGAACGCATGTACCGCACCGGCGACGTCGTCCGCTGGACCGCGTCCGGGGAGCTGGAGTTCCTGGGCCGCGCCGACGAGCAGGTGAAGATCCGCGGCTTCCGCATCGAACTCGGCGAGGTCGAGGC
>NZ_JBEZIQ010000142.1:0-3705 GCF_040651155.1 Kitasatospora sp. NPDC048545 | reverse complement strand
CCGAGGCATGTTCAGCATGCACCGGGAACGGCACGCCACCTTCGCGTTCGCGCAGAACTGGCTCGTCAACCGCGGCTGCCCGCCGGACGCGCTCGTACCGGTCCTCGGCGGCCCCACCCCCGCCGACGAGCTGTCCGTCCGGGTCGAGGACCGCATCCGGCGCTCGGGCGAGCGCCTGGAGGTCGCCGACTACCAGGTCATCGACGGGGCCGAGACCGAGGGCTGGAGCATCGCCGTCGACAGCGAGGCCAAGGAGCTGCCCGTCCGCCTGTTCATTGAGACGCTTCAGCCCGATCAGTGGACCTACACGGTGCGCGAGGGAGCTTTCCCGGACCACGCCGCCGCTGATGAGTGGCTGGAGAAGCGCTCCACCCCGCTGCCCGAGCCGCCCGAGTACCGCCGCGACGCCCTGCGTACCCGCGCCGCCCTCGCCCGCAGCACCACCTCACCGGCCAACGCCGCCGCCGTGCTGGCGTCCGCGCCCGCGGCAGCAGCCGTCGCGCAGCCCGATCGGGGGCGGTCGCTGTGAGCCGCGCCATGTTCGCCTTCTCCGCCCACCCCGACGCCATCGCGGACCTGCGCCAACTCCCGGACGCCATCCGCGACCAGGCCCTGTTGAGTCTGCAGGACCTGGTCCGTGGCGAACGCGTGGCCACTCGTCTGGAGGGCCGGCTGGAGGGCTACCACAAGGTCTACCTCGGCGTCGGAAATGAGTGGGCCAGCCACCGCTTGGTCGTGCAGTTCCGCGACGCGCCCACTGAGTCCCAGCACCGGCGCGAGGTCCATCTCGTTGCTGCCGGCCCCCGGCTCGACTACCAGGTCTACCGCTCCGCGCAGAACCGCCTGGGCCGTACCGGACTCAACCTGCCGTCCGGTCTCGGCCCGGCCGAGGAAGCCCGTGTCCGGGCGGCCCGTGCCCGGTCCGTACGCCCTGCACCGGTGGCTGCCGGCGGTCCGGCTTACACCACCACCTCCCCTGGCTTCGCCACCGGCGCCGCCGCCCGAAAGGCCCGCTTATGACCACCCCGACCCCCACGCACGCCGATCTCGCCGTGTGGCTCGCCGAGGCCGCCCAGGCCGTCTCCGGCATCGTCACTGCCCGGCACGACACCTCGCCCTCGCGTTCCCACCTCCACCCCGTCCTCGGGCCGCTCACCGCCGGGCCGCAGGTGATCACAGCGCTTGCCGACCGGCTGGAGGACCTGCTGGATGCGAGGCTGCCGACCACCCCCGCCACCCTGTTCGCCCTCGCGTCCTACGCCTCCGCCCTGGGCTGGCTGAGCGAGTCGCTTGCCGACCTCACCCAGGCCGTCGGCCTCCTGGTCTCCGAAGCCGCCCTGCCGGTCGATGCCACGGCCATCGCCACCGGCGAGGCCGAGGACCTGTCGGGCTACGCCCTGCAGGACCGGCAGGCCATCACGGCCCTCGCCGCCGAGGCCGCCCTCCCGCCGGGCCGCTACCTGCAGATCCTGGGCCAGGCCCTGCTCGCCTCCGCGGAGTTCACGGGGGCGTGCACGGAGATCACCGGTGCCCTGACCGAGGACGCCCACCGTCTCCTCGACGAGTCGGTCAGCGTGGTTCGCCTCGGCGGCGAGGGCCCCGACAGCCTGCCCACCCTGGTCCGCTCCCTCCTCGTGCGGATGGAGACGGCCCGGTGAACCCGCACGACCAGCTCACCCACCCTGGCGCCCACCTCGTCTACGAGCGCCTCGGCGCCCGCAACGCCTGGGAGCTGAGCGCCGGCTGCCCCGGCTCGGACCCTCTCGGTCGCCTTGCCTTCATGGTCGCCTGCTCGGCCCGCGAGGTCGACCAGCTCCACCAGGAACTCACCGCCCGCGCCCAGACGGTCATCGAGCGCCTGGAACCGATCGCCCGCGGCGACCACGCCACCATGCGCGGCGTCAACGGCATCATCCAGTCCGCTGGCCTCCAGGTCGAACTGCTCACCGCCCGCCGTGGAGCGGCCTACGAGCAACTCAGCAGCGTGGTCAACGCCTACGGTCGGTGCACCGACGCGGGCCTGCCTTCACCGGAGAGCCGGCTTGCTCCCAAGCACGTGACGGCCGGCGTCACCCCGGTACCGGCCGCAGGGCCCGACCTGCCCGGCGCGGCGGCCGGATACGACCCCCGCGTCCGGGAGTCCGAGGCCCTGGCGGCGATCGACCGTGGTGATCTGCGGCTGTGCGAAAGCGCCGTCTACGGCTACAAGTTCATGTCCGATGGCAGTGGCGAGAGTCCGTCGGTCTGGCCGCAGACCGTCGAGGAGCTGATGGCCGAGGACCTCGTCGTTGCCGACACCAGCTCATCGTCCTACCGGCCCGGTCACCTGCTCTCGCTGACGCCCGCCGGCAAGGCCCTCCTCGACGCCTCGCGCGCCGCCGACCAGCGCGTGTCCGCCGCGCTTTCCCGCAGTGCCACCGGCCCCACCGCACCACCTGCCGCCGGGCCTGCGCCGTCTGCCCCCTCCGTATCCGCCCAGCCGACCCGCTCCCGTTGACCAGGAACCACCGCCATGTCCCAGACCCGCGCCGCCGTGTCTTCCCAGTCGACCTCCATGAGCATCTCCGACGCGCAGCGGTCCGAGGCTGTCCTTCGCCGTCTCGCCCCGAGGTGGACCACCCACGTCGTCCACACGATCGCCAAGTGGGGCCCGGAGATGCGCGTTTCCGACGTCACCCCGCATTTTCCGTCGGTCTCCCAGTCGTACGTCAACAAGCGCCTGGCCGCGATGTCTGAGGCCGGCCTGGTGGTCCGCGACGGCGAGTTCGACCGTCTGGCGCCCTACCGGCTCTCGCCCGCTGCCCGCACGCTCGGCCCGGTCTACCGTGCTCTCGCCCAGTGGTCCACCGACCATGTCGACCGCACCCCGCAGGGCCGGTACGACCGGATCGAGGACGCCCTGCACCGCCTGCAACTGGCGGACACCACCGAGACCGTCCGTCTGCTCTCCGAGCACGGGAGCCTGCGCCTGCCGCGCCTTGCCGAACGGCTCGGCGCGTCCGAGCAGTCCGCCGCCGCCAGGCTGAGCCGCATGCAGGCGGACGGCCTCGTCACCCGCGCCGGCAACCGGGTACACGGCGCCCCCTACGTCCTCACCGACGCCGGACGGGGGCTCGGCCCCGTCTACTCCGCCCTCCAGCAGTGGGACCAGCGGCACACGACCACCGTGGCCCCGGCGGTGCCGGCCGCCACGCGCACCCTGGCCTCCCCCGCGCAGTCCGTACGCACCGCTGCGGCACTGCGCCACAGCCCGGCCCCCTCCGCACTGTTCAGCCACGCCCCGGTGCCGCAACCGCGCATCCCCTCCGCCGCAACCGCGGCCTCCCACCCCGCGTGGGCGGTGACCACCGTGGACTCCCAGCTCAGAGCGGCTCCCCGACCTCAGCATCCCGGGCCCGCACGCCGTCTCATCGCCGTTGGCGGTGTGCGGGGCCGCTCCCCGCCGCGTTCAGGAGCGCGGCGCACCTCACCGAGGCCCACCTGCCGACGGTCGCCTTCAGCGCCGCCACCCTGCTCTTCCTCCTCCTGGCCGCCCGCCTCCTCCCGCGGCTGCCCGGCCCGCTGCTGGCCGTCGTGCTCGGCACCGCGATCTCGGCCGCGTTCTCGCTCAAGGACCACGGCCTCGCGGTGATCGGCGACATTCCGGCCGGACTGCCCCGCCCCGCGCTGCCCGACCTGACCGAGCTGAACCGGCTGCTGATGCCG
>NZ_JBEZIQ010000141.1:0-3793 GCF_040651155.1 Kitasatospora sp. NPDC048545 | reverse complement strand
GGCGGCTGCTCCGGCCAGTCGGCGGTGGCGCGGGCGCGCTCCCGCCACTGCCGCACCGCAGGCCCGTCCGCGTCCCGCCGGCGGCAGAACTCCTCCAGCCGCGCGCACGAGGCGAGCATGGCGGCCCGCCGCCGCGGCCACGGCGGGACCGGGCGGCCGTACGCGCGGAACAGCTCGCCGAGCGCCCCGGCCCGGTCGGGGTGGTGCGTGCGGACGGTCCACTCGCACCAGGCGAGGTCCTCGACCGGGTCTCCCGGGTGGGTGAACTCCCAGTCCACCAGCCCGGTGACCGCGAAGGTGTCCGGGTCCAGCAGCAGGTTGTGGGGCCCGAAGTCCCCGTGCACCAGCACCGACCCCGCGACGGCCGGGCCGTCCTCGACCACGCCGGGACCGATCTCCTGCAGCCGGCGCAGCACCCGCCCGCAGGCGGCCAGGACCTGCGGCCCGTGTCCGGCGGCCAGCAGGTCCTGGGCGGGCACCCCGGGCAGGTGGCCCAGCGTGACGGCGCCGGCCTCCGCGGCGAGCAGCGGCGGTACCGGCAGCCGTCCGTGAAGTCGCGTCAGCGCCCGCTGCTCGCGGGCCGCCCGCACCTCGGCGTCCGGCCCCCGGTACCGCTTCACCACCGTCCGGCCGTCGCCGGTGGTGCTGTTGGTGTACCCGTGCCGCAGCGGCCGGCTCACCCCCGCCACTCCTCGGCGAGCAGCCCGAGCACCAGCTGGTCCTCGAACCGGCCGCCCGCCCAGGCCGCGTCGCGCAGCCGGCCCTCGACGGTGAAACCGGCCGTGGCGGCGGCCCGGAGCATCGGGGTGTTGTCGGCGAGCGTCTCCAACTGCAGCCGGCGCAGGCCCAACACCGGGAAGGCGTAGTGGCCGAGCACCCGCAGGACGTCCGCCGCGAGCCCACGCCCCCGGTGGCCCGGCCGGAGGGCGACGCCCACGTGGGCGCTGCGGTTGTGGGCGTCGATGCCCCACAGCAGGGCCTCCCCGGCCAGCTCGCCGGAGGCCGTCTCGACCACGGAGAAGCAGGCGGCCTCCTCGGACGGCCCGGTGACCGCGTACGGAGACTGCGCCGACCCCGGGGGAAGGGGCCGCCAGGGCCGGGAGTCGGCCCGCGAACGGGTCGCCACGTCGTCGAAGAGTTCATTCTGGAGCACGGGGACGTCGGCCTCGTGCCGGGCCCGGAGGGTGATGTGAGTACCAAGTAGCATGTCACATTGCTTACACGGTCGGCCGGTCCGCGGCCACCGGATTTCCGCACCTGCGGCGAGCACCTGGTGGTCGTCGACGGCGCCGCCGACCCGTCCGCTGCGTGGGGACAGCGCCCGGATGGCCGAGCGGCCCCGCGCCGACCGGCTCGGCGCGGGGCCGCTCCGCGGTCCTGTGCCCTTCTACTTGGCGAGACCGTAGCCGCCGACGCCCGCGTAGACGGTGTCGGCGACGTGGCGGGGGGAGGAGTCGGTGGTGGTGGTGACGGGCGGTTCGTTGCCGTTCTGGTCGCGCAGGTTGAGGGTGGTCGAGCCGCCGCCGTCCATGTTGACGGCGTCGACCAGGTCGAGCGCCTTGAGCACCTGGGCGAACTCGCTGCGGGTGGCGCCGGCGGCGAGGGCGGCCGGGTCGCCCTTCTTCCCCTCGACGGTGACGAAGAAGAGGTGGCCGAAGCCGTCCGCCCCGCCGGCGGTGCGCCAGGCCCTCGCGGTGTCGTCGGCCACCTGGTAGACGACCGAGGCGTCGCGGATCAGGACGTCGCCGACGGGCGTGGCGTAGAGCGCCGGGTCGATCGGCTGCTCCACCGCGCCGACCGGGGCGCGGCCGAACCAGGTGTCGGCGACGGTGTCGCCGAAGCGGGTGTCGGTGACCACCGTGTGCAGGGTGACCGGCTTGCCGGCGCAGGCGTTGTCCCAGAGCCACGTCGCGCCGTCGCCCGTGCCCTCCAGGGCCCGCCCGCCAGGCGGCACGTCGTGGCCGCCGCGCGGGGCGTCGGAGACGATGCCGCCTGGGGTGGCGCCGGGGTGGAAGCAGGAGGTGGCCACACCCGCCGAGTTGAACAGCACCTCGACGCCCGGGTCGTCGTCGGTGGTGGTGCTCGTCTGCCCGAGCGCGTCGGGAGCCGGCGTCCTCGCCCCGAACTCGGGGGTGAACTCGACGATCTCCGACGGGTCGAAGCAGACGCCGCCGACGACCGTCACGTCCGTGTTGGCGGGGTCGGTGTTGCGCAGGCAGTGGCCGGCCCGGCCGGGGAGCCGGTTGACGCCGTCGACCTTGCGGCTGACGGTGGCGTCGTCGGAGAGCCGCACGGTGAGCTTGGTGGCGAGCTCGGTGATGTACGGGCGGCCGTTCTGCAGCATGAGCACGGAGTTGGCCGGGCGCAGTCCGACGGCCTTGCCGGTGGCGGGGTCGTAGGCGTAGCGGCCCCCGCCGGCCTCGCTGAGCAGCCGCCCGTTCTTCATCGAGGTGCCGCCGAGGTCGCCGAGGTAGATCCTGTTCGCCTTGTCCAGGACGACGCCGTCGTCGAAGTAGCCGCCGTTGACCCCGAGGTACGGGCGCCGGCTGGTCACCCCGGTGGTCTGCTCCAGCATCTCCTGGACGGTCTGCGTGGTGTACATGCCCTGGCCGATCGAGCCGTCGAAGGTGATCGGCGCCCGGCTCGGGTCGATGTCCATGACGTTGACCGTCCACATCCCGTCGGCGTCCTGGTAGACGGTGCGGGTGATCCCGGGGAACGGCGTGGTGGCGGAGGTCCGGGCGAGGGTGATGCCGCCGAGGACGATGTCGGTGTCCGCCGCGCCGGCCAGGCCGCTGCCCGGGACTGCGAGGACGGAGGCGGCCAGGCCGAGGGCGGTCGCGGTACGGATCGCGGCGGCGCGCCGCACGAGGGTGTGCTTCACGAGGTCTCCCGGGTCAGCAGAAGTCAGTGGCGGGGCGGCCGTTGGCGGCGACGACCAGACGGTCGGAGCTGAGCGTTCCGGCGTACGGTGCGGGGACGAAGGTGCTGTCGCCGCTGAGCACGACGAACGCCCGGTAGGTGGAGCCGTTGGCGCTCCAGGTGCCGGTGAGCCCGCCGTCCGGGTAGAAGCAGGCGTGCTTGGCGGTGTGGTTGAAGACGGAGACCGTCCGGTCGTTCCAGTCGGCGCCGAAGTCGCGGACCTCGTCCTCGCCGAAGGAGGTCATCGCGCCGCGGCCGCTCTCCTCCGCGAACAGGCAGAGCCGCCCGGTCTCGCAGCGCTCGTAGCCCGTGAAGCAGCCGGCCTTGGACTTGGCGCCCTTGAAGGAGCTGACCCTGCCGTCCAGGTGGGTGCCGAGGTCGGCGAGGGTGGCCTGGCCGCCGGGGCGGACGGCCTGGACGGTGCCGCCGTAGGCGGCGTCGGCGTAGAGGCAGGCCCAGTAGGGGGACTGGTTGTCCACCGAGCGGGCCCGGTCGTTCCAGGCGGGGTCGACGCCCTGGACCGGGACCCGGGGGTCGCCGGCGAGTTCGGCGCCCCGGCCTGCGTCCTGGTCGTAGAGGCAGAAGCCGCCGGCGGCGCAGTGGCTGGTCCAGCTCGCGGCGGTGGCCCGGGAGCCGGGCAGGACGGCGATCACGAGCGCCACGAGCAGCAGGCCCAGGACGGCGCGCGGAAGGTGTTTCCTCACGGTGGAGGTCCCCCTCGGAGTGGAAGTGGTGGGTGGTGGGGAGCGCGGACCGGGCGGCCGTGCGGGCCGCCCGGTCCGCGCCCGTCCGACCGGTCAGGGACCGGTCGTCGCCGGGACGTCGGTGTTGTAGTCCGCGAGCCTGGCACATCGGAAGAACGTGGGGGAGT
>NZ_JBEZIQ010000140.1:0-3852 GCF_040651155.1 Kitasatospora sp. NPDC048545 | reverse complement strand
CATCCGCATATCTCACACACCACCAGATACAGCCACCGCACCCCACCAATCAGGGACTTCGGGAGAGTTCACCCTGACGATCCGAGGTCAGTAATGAGTGGAGCCGCGGTGGCGTGGCGCGGACGGCTCCGGAAGGCCGTCAGGCCGCCTCGCTCGACAAGCCGGCCGAGCTCGGCCCGCTCGGCCCCGTCTGGTGGCGCTTCGGCCGCCCGGGCCGACACTGTCTGACCGACGTGCTGGACAACCCGGACAACCGCACCGCCTACGACCAGCGCCGGCAGGCCCGCGAGAAGAAGGCCAAGCAGGCCCACCGGGAGCTGATGCAGACCCTCGCCTGTGCCGACTGCGGCCAAGTGTCGGCGGTCACGTAATTCTGCAGGGCAGACGTCACGCAATTCCCCAGGCGTCCGGTAGCGGCAGTGGCCGATGGGTGCCCGGGCCGTCCGGCGTGGTCGGATCGGCGCGGCTTCATGGCGCCCGGCGTTGCCTGTCCCGCCACCCGACACCTCCAAGCGGATAGCTCATCCGATTGTGTGCTACGGTCCCCGACAAGCGGATGAACTATCCGCATGACTGGGTGGAGGAGCACATGGCGAAGACGGCTGTGGTCACGGCGGGGACGGCCGGCATCGGACTGGAGACGGCCCTGGGGCTGGCCGGCGCCGGGTTCTCGGTCACCGTGGTCGGACGCAACGCCGACCGGGGTGCCCGGGCGGTCGACCGAATCAACGCAACGAACCCGGCGCATCCCGGACGGTTCCTGCCCGCCGACCTCGGCTCGCTCGACCAGGTGCGCGCGCTCGCCGACCGGATCGCCACTGAGCACGCCGCATCCGGCGACCCGCTGACCGCGCTGGTCAACAACGTCGGAGCGATGTTCCCGCAGCGACAGACCCTGGATGGCATCGAGGCGTCGTTCGTCGTCAACCACCTCTCGCCGTACCTGCTGACGGAACTGCTGCTGCCCACGCTGACAGGAGGGGCGCCGAGCAGGATCGTGAACGTGACCTCGGGCGCGGTCGGGCTCGCGAAGAGGGCCTTCGACACCGTCGAGCCCCCCGGCGGCTACTACGGCTTCCACTGGTACGGCCGCGCCAAGCTCGCCAACCTCGCCTACACGCTCGACCTGGCGAACCGACTGAAGGGCACGGCCGCCTCCGTCTTCGCCGCCGACCCGGGAGGCGCCGCGACCGACATGACCAACGGGACCCTGACCGACCCGAAGGTCGTCTCACCAGCCCTGCGGCTGCTGTGGCCGCTGGTGCGTCGCAAGTTCGAACGCTCCACCTCGGGTCCGGCGTCCGTGGCTGCCCGGCCCTCGATCGTCGCCGCCACCGACGAAGCCCTCGCGGGCCGGACCGGCATCGTCATCGGGGCCCAGACACACCCGGTGGCGCCGCTGCGAGCAGCGACCGACCCCCGCATCGCCCAGGACGTGCGCCGGCTCAGTGAACGGCACGCACCTCTCACGGTCTCCTGACCCGGCAGACGGTGCAGGTGCTGTCGCCGGCATCATCCGGATGGAGAATCCGGTTAGCATGTCCCCATGACGATGCCCCTGCGCAAGGACGCGGCCCGCAACTGGGACCGGATCGTCGCGGTCGCCCGTGCCCTGGTCGACCAGGGCACACCCCTGCAACTGAACGACGTCGCCGGCCGCGCCGGACTCGGAGTCGGCACCGTCTACCGGCACTTCGCCACCCCCGAGGCGCTACTGGAGACCGTCGCCACTCCCTGCCTGGAAGCCCTGGCCGACCACGGCCGGCAGGCTCTGACCGGCACCGACCCCTGGCGCGCGCTCGAAGGCTTCCTGCTCCGCACCGTCGAAGCGCAGGTCACCGACGCATCCCTGGCCCCGGTCGCCGCCGCAGCCACCGACACCCTGCCGCACACCACGGAACTCAAAGAGACGCTTCGCTCGGTCGGCACCGCACTCCTCAGCCGGGCTCGCGATGCCGGAGCGGTCCGACCCGACCTGGCCGCCGCCGACCTCGTCCCGCTCATGTGCGGCATCGCCTACGCCGTCAACGTCCACGGCGGCACACCCGCCGACCGGATCGACACCGCACACCGCTACCTGGCCACACTCCTCGAAGGACTGCACACCACGCCACAGCACGCGTGAGAACACCACCCGCGCACCAGCCGGGACGATCCGCACCTGCCGCCACGACCCATATGGCACACCTGTCCGCGATCGCCGCCCCCTGGGGAATCGTGACCACGAGGGTGGGGAATTCCGTGACGCGGAAACGGTCGAAGCTGGGGAATTCCGTGACCGCTGACAGCTGTACACACCGGCCGCCCGAACACACACGAAGGCCGCCACCTGACGCAGGGTGGCGGCCTTCGTGCGAGTTCGGCCTACCGCCAGGGGACAACGACACCGCCCCGGCCGAGACGGTTCGCTACGCCCACACCACGCCGGCCCCGCGAGCAAGCACCTCCGCCCCAAACCCGTTCGACGGGCCCGCACTGCCGACGTTGGCGAGCCTTCAGGCCACGGCCAGAGCCGCGAGCGAAAGCCATCCCGGCTCCGAGGCCCACGTCGCACACAATCGTGCCCACCACAAGGAGGTTCACAGTGAACACTGATCTGCGATTCGAGGACGGCACCCTACTCCGGCTCCAAGAGCCGACAAGTCACCCGAGTGGCGCTGCTGCCCGGGGTCGGGTGCCACAGGCTCGTCCTGCACGTCGAGGTCGACGCGACCAAGCTTGCCGACAAGTGCAACCCGGCGCAGCTGGGAGGTGGACTCCACGCGGAGTACGGCCCAGGCACGCGCTGACTGGGCCAGCTGATCCCCGAGTCTGTGGGCGTGACCGACAACGGCATGGCCCGCAGCACCGACCTGTCCATACCGCTGACGAACGAGCAGGTCCTCGCACTGGAGCAGCAGCGCAACAGCCAGGACCTGCAGCTGCGGATCGACATCACCGCCACTCTCCCCCAGAGCACCCAGTACCCGATGGCCACCACCCAGGACACCGTCCGCGTCCCGGCCAGCACCTGGGAGAAGCAGATCGAGGAGGTCAACCGCGGCATCTTCTCCACCATCACCGTGCCGCTGCCCCTCGACCAGGGCCCGCTGGCCAAGGCCGCCGGCCACCTGCGCACGGCAGACCGGCAGAACACCGCCGGCGAGTACCCGGACGCCATCCGCGAGACCCGCCTTGCCATCGGCGACATGCGCGACATGAGATCTGGCCCAAGGACGTCGCCAAGAAACGCAACGACCAGGACCAAGCCGACCGGTACGGTGCCATGCTCGATCGGCTCGCCGAGATGGCCGACGGCTACGCCGAGCTCATCCAAGCCACCTACAACCAGGCCAGCGGAGTGCAGCACCAGGACGGCGCGCTCGCCAGGGCAACCTGGGTGCGCGCGGACGCGGCAGCACTCAACGGCATGGCCGTCTCCCTCATGCATCGGCCGGCCGCAGAACTCATCGCCCCCTGACGCCCAAAGGCCGTCGTCCCCGCTGGGACGACGGCCTCCAGTGCCTTCTCGGGGCCCCGGCAGCCTACCGCCAGCGCCAACGCACCGTCCCGGCCGGAACGAGCCCGCTACGCCCACTCCACCCCGTGTTCGGCGAGCTGCGCGAGCTGCCCCGCACTCAGCTTCGCCCGCCTCGCCTTCATGTTGTTCATAAACGCACCGAGCCCGATCTGCACAACCTCGACGCCTTCCTTCCCACCGGGACCGGCCCCCACGATCTCCAACGGTTCCCGATGTGGGCGAGGCACTCGTGCGTGCCCCTCCCGTTCGACGAACGCCGCAAGCGCGGCCAGGTGCTGCTGGAACCGGTCCGTACGGGACACCTTCGGCTTCGCCTCGGCGGCCTGCTTGGC
>NZ_JBEZIQ010000139.1:0-2500 GCF_040651155.1 Kitasatospora sp. NPDC048545 | reverse complement strand
GCCCGTCACGTCACGAAAGTCGGTAACACCCGAAGCCGGTGGCCTAACCCGTAAGGGGAGGAGCCGTCGAAGGTGGGACCAGCGATTGGGACGAAGTCGTAACAAGGTAGCCGTACCGGAAGGTGCGGCTGGATCACCTCCTTTCTAAGGAGCACATGGCCGCTTGCAGGCGAATGTCCTGCACGGTTCGCTCATGGGTGGAACGTTGACTATTCGGCACAGGAAGAGATCGGACGTCAGTACTGCCTTCGGGCGTGGAACGCGGTCTGGGATTGACTGTGTCGGGCACGTTGTTGGGTCCTGAGGGAACGGAAACGTTGTCTCAGTGATCGCCGGCCTCACTTGAGGTGGTCTTCGGATCATCGAGGGTGTGTGACTGGTCGTTGTTTGAGAACTGCACAGTGGACGCGAGCATCTGTGGCCAAGTTTTTAAGGGCGCACGGTGGATGCCTTGGCACTAGGAACCGATGAAGGACGTGGGAGGCCGCGATAGGCCCCGGGGAGCTGTCAACCGAGCTTTGATCCGGGGGTGTCCGAATGGGGAAACCCGGCAGTCGTCATGGGCTGTCACCCGCTGCTGAACACATAGGCAGTGTGGAGGGAACGCGGGGAAGTGAAACATCTCAGTACCCGCAGGAAGAGAAAACAACCGTGATTCCGGGAGTAGTGGCGAGCGAAACTGGATGAGGCTAAACCTTGAGCGTGTGAGACCCGGCAGGGGTTGCGCTCAGGGGGTCGTGGGATTTTTCTTGATCGGTCTGCCGGCCGGTCGGCGAGTCAGAAACCGTATGGGTAGTCGAAGGACATGCGAAAGGTCCGGCGTAGAGGGTAAGACCCCCGTAGACGAAATCTGTACGGCTCGTTTGAAGAACTCCCAAGTAGCACGGGGCCCGAGAAATCCCGTGTGAATCTGGCGGGACCACCCGCTAAGCCTAAATATTCCCTAGTGACCGATAGCGGATAGTACCGTGAGGGAATGGTGAAAAGTACCGCGGGAGCGGAGTGAAATAGTACCTGAAACCGTGTGCCTACAAGCCGTGGGAGCGTCGTCGTGGTCTTCGGATCACGGCCGTGACTGCGTGCCTTTTGAAGAATGAGCCTGCGAGTTTGCGGTGTGTAGCGAGGTTAACCCGTGTGGGGTAGCCGTAGCGAAAGCGAGTCCGAATAGGGCGTTTGAGTTGCATGCCCAAGACCCGAAGCGGAGTGATCTAGCCATGGGCAGGTTGAAGCGCGGGTAAGACCGTGTGGAGGACCGAACCCACCAGGGTTGAAAACCTGGGGGATGACCTGTGGTTAGGGGTGAAAGGCCAATCAAACTCCGTGATAGCTGGTTCTCCCCGAAATGCATTTAGGTGCAGCGTCACGTGTTTCTTGCCGGAGGTAGAGCACTGGATAGGCGATGGGCCTTACCGGGTTACTGACCTTAGCCAAACTCCGAATGCCGGTAAGTGAGAGCGTGGCAGTGAGACTGTGGGGGATAAGCTCCATGGTCGAGAGGGAAACAGCCCAGAACACCGACTAAGGTCCCTAAGCGTGTGCTAAGTGGGAAAGGATGTGGAGTCGCAGAGACAACCAGGAGGTTGGCTTAGAAGCAGCCACCCTTGAAAGAGTGCGTAATAGCTCACTGGTCAAGTGATTCCGCGCCGACAATGTAGCGGGGCTCAAGCACATCACCGAAGTCGTGTCATTGCAGCATGAAGGGCCAACGCCTGCTGTGATGGGTAGGGGAGCGTCGTGTGCCGGGTGAAGCGGCGGTGGAAACCAGTCGTGGACGGTATACGAGTGAGAATGCAGGCATGAGTAGCGATACAAGAGTGGGAAACTCTTGCGCCGATTGACCAAGGGTTCCTGGGTCAAGCTGATCTGCCCAGGGTAAGTCGGGACCTAAGGCGAGGCCGACAGGCGTAGTCGATGGACAACGGGTTGATATTCCCGTACCCGCTTTGAAGCGCCAACGTCGAACCAGATGATGCTAAGGCCGTGAAGCCGTCCCGGAGCCTTCGGGCAAAGGGAAGTGGTGGAGCCGCCGGCCCAAGTCTGCAGTAGGTGAGCGATGGGGTGACGCAGGAAGGTAGTCCAGCCCGGGCGGTGGTTGTCCCGGGGTAAGGGTGTAGGCCGAGTGATAGGCAAATCCGTCACTCATCAAGGCTGAGACCTGATGCCGAGCCGATTGTGGTGAAGTGGATGATCCTATGCTGTCGAGAAAAGCCTCTAGCGAGTTTCATGGCGGCCCGTACCCCAAACCGACTCAGGTGGTCAGGTAGAGAATACCGAGGCGTTCGGGTGAACTATGGTTAAGGAACTCGGCAAAATGCCCCCGTAACTTCGGGAGAAGGGGGGCCATTCCTGGTGATGAGTCTTGCACTCTGAGCTGGGGGTGGCCGCAGAGACCAGCGAGAAGCGACTGTTTACTAAAAACACAGGTCCGTGCGAAGCCGTAAGGCGATGTATACGGACTGACGCCTGCCCGGTGCTGGAACGTTAAGGGGACCGGTTAGCT
>NZ_JBEZIQ010000138.1:0-3901 GCF_040651155.1 Kitasatospora sp. NPDC048545 | reverse complement strand
CGTCCGAGTACTTCGACGGACGTCCCACCTGGACTTCCCTTCCTGGATCGACAAGATCCAAGTGTCAGGGTGTCCACGTCACGGGGCAAAGCTCAGTCGGCGCCTTCAGCGTTGCAGCTCAATTGGTTCTCGTCGAGGGTGCAACGGACCTGTCGGCCGCGGAAGTAGCCGCGGGCGATGTGGGGTTGGCGCTGGCGGCGGCGAAAGAAGCGGCGGGCTTCGGCGGCCAGCTCGGCCTGGTCCCGGGCCCGGCTGCTCATCGGCAGGCTGCGCTTGAGGTCGGCGTTGACCAGTTCGTCGGGGTTCAGCTCGGGCGAGTACTACGGCAGGAAATGCAGCTCGACCTGGTCGGCGTGGTCGGCCAGCCAGACGCGGACCTTCCGCGAGCGGTGGGCCGAGTGCTGGTCCGCGACGAGGTGAACCTTGCGGTCGAAGTGCCCGGCGAGCCGGTCGAGGAAGCGGCACATGACCTTCGCGTCGAACGTCTCGGTGAAGACCATGAAGTGTATGCGGCCCTTGGTGCTGATCGCGGACGTGGCGTTGACCGAGAACCGGTTGCCACTCCGGCACACGACCGGGGTGCGGCCCCGCTCGCCCCAGGTGCGGCCGGTGACCTGGTCGGAGCGGATGCCGACCTGGTCGGCGAACAGCACCTCGGCGCCCTCGGCCTTCGCCTTCACTCGGATCGCGGGCCAGGTCTCCTCCAACCAGGTGCGGACCGCCTCGGGGTGGTCCTGCTCGACAGCCCGCTTGTCCGGCCGCTGGAACGACAGTCCCCATCGCCGCAGGTACTTGCCCACCCCCTGCTCGGTCAGCCGGACCCTGTAGAGCCTCGCGATCAGCGCACCGACCTGGGAGCGTGTCCACATCCGGGCGGCAAGCCCAAGCTCACAGGGCTGGTGGTCGAGCACGGCCTGCCGCACCGCCGCCCGCTCGGCCTCCGACAGCACCTGATGCTCCCCGACCCGGCGACCACGCGGTCGGCCGATCAGCGCTTCACGCCCGCCGGCCAGCCACTTCGCCCACCAGCCGTCCACCGCCTTCAGCGACACCCTGAACATTGCCGCGCGATGTCCTCGCGGTCCCGGCCCTCCACGAGCGCGGCCACCGCCCGCAGCCGCACCGCTTCCTGCGCTGACGGTGACAAGTGCCGCGCGTCCCCCACCAGTTCACTCACGCAGGGTTCAACGACTCAGAACCCCAACCGTTTCGGTCAAATATCGATCTTGCGCATCAATCGGTCGATTCATCAACACTGCGGTGCGGTGCAGGCGGTTGCCGCGGCTATCTCGACCGCAAACAGCGAAATCGGGTAATGGCCCTTGAAGTTCGACTGGATCGGGAAATGCCTGGCCGCAGGGGCCGGGCGCTCGAGTCGACTCCCGGTAAAGCGATAACCGTAAAATCGGACATATGGCGATGAATGTTAAAGACCTGCACCGGGAGGGTACTTCGCGCAGTGTCTGTATTTCGCCGGTCCGGTCTCGGCCCGGTCGCCTGCTTGCTGCCGGCCCATGCGGTTGAGCAGACATTTCCGCGTCGGGACAAGATCGTTCCGCCTACCTCACCTCAGGGAGTGTCATGTTCACCCTTCCATCGCGTTCGCCGGTGCGTGCGCAGGTGCGCGGCTCCGGGTTGAGTGCCGCGTTCGCAGCAGGGACCGCCATTCCCGTGGGCGACACACCCGAGGGAGTCGCTCTCACGCCCGATGCGGCCCGTGCCTATGTGGCCAACCGGGGTTCGAACACGGTGAGTGTGATCGACACGCTCACCGACACCGTCACCGACACCATCCCCACCGGAGCCGGTCCCACCTTCCCGGCGATCAGCCCGGACGGCACCCGGGCGTACGTGACCATCTTCGACGATGGTCTGGTCAGCGTGATCGACACCGCCACGAACGCCATCGTCGCGGACATCGCCGTAGGGGCGGGAGCGACGAGCGTAGCGGTCACCCCGGACGGCACCCGCGCCTACGTGACACGGCAGACCACGAACACGGTGAGTGTGATCGACACCGCCACCAACACCGTCACCGCCACCATCACCGTCGGCGACGGGCCGACCGGCGTGGTCATTACCCAGGACGGGGCGCGCGCCTACGTCGCGTGTCTCGCCTCGGCTGCCGTCAGCGTGATCGACACCGCCACCAACACCGTCACCGCCACGATCCCCGTCGCCATCGTCCCCATCCTGCTGGCGCTCACCCCCGACGGCGCCCACCTCTACGTCACGAGCGTCGGTACCTCCACGGTGAGCGTGATCGACACCAACACCAACACCGTCACCGCCACCGTCGGCGTGAGTGCCCAACCGCGCTTCGTGGCAGTGAGCCCGGACGGTACCCACGCATACGTGGCCAACTCCGGCCCGGGCACGGTGAGTGTGATCGACACCGTCACCAATACCGTCGTCGAGAACATCGGTGTGGGAGACGAACCCACGGCCATCGCGGTCTTCCCCGACGGGACACACGCCTACGTGACCAACACGCTCGCGGGCACTGTCAGCGACATGGCAACGACCGTGGTCCCCGACCGAGGGTCCACAGCCGGCAGGACCACCGTGACTCTCACCGGTCACCACCTGGCCAATGCCACCGCCGTGCACTTCGGCACCGCCCAGGCCGCTATCACCGCCAACACAGCGACCTCGCTGACCGTCACCACCCCCGCCGGATCCGGTGCCGTCCCCGTGACAGTCACCACCCCGGGCGGCACCGGCACCCTCGGGTCCTTCTACTACGCGCCGTTCCCCGCCCTCACCGGTATCAGCCCCTCCGCGGGCCCTGCCGCAGGCAGCGACGATGAGATCGTCATCACCGGCCGAAACCTCGCTGGAGCCATCGACGTGTACTTCGGCTCCACCCGAGCCGTCATCCAAACCGTCTCCGACACCCAGATCACCGTCAGGGCCGCCGGCGCCCCGGTACCGGGCGGCACCGCCGTCACCGTGATCACGCCCGGCGGCACCACCGACGGCCTGTCCTACACCTACCTCGACCCGTCCACCGTCACCGGAGTCAGCCCCAACACCGGACCGGCCACCGGCGGCACCGAGGTGACCATCACCGGCACCGGCCTGGCCTCCACCGACCAGGTCACCTTCAACGGCACCCCGGCACCCTTCGCGGTCATCTCCGACACCACCCTGACCGCCACCAGCCCGCCCAGCGGCACCGACGGCACCGTCGACGTCACCGTCACAGGCCCCGGCGGCAACCCCGCCGGAACGTTCACCTACTCGACCGAACCCAACATCTGACCGCACCCCTCCCTACGCTCCCGGCCGGCTCTCCACCGCTCGCAGCACGGGGGTCGGGCACCGTGATCGCTGCGACGTCGAGGCGGGCGGCCATGTCAAGGTTCACCTCGCCGTACGGACGTACATGAGACCAGAACAGCGGCGTCAGGCCGCGCCGGTCGGCCGGGGTGAGCAGGTCCGCCCACCCCGGCTCGTCCAGGACGTCCTGCAACATCAGGGTGTTTACCTGTTGACTGAACTACCGAGAGAGTTTCCGCAGTTCAGCGGACAGCTCGCGAAGCGGGTGGCTATGGTCCCGGCTCGGAAGATTTCAAGTCCAGTGAGACGGTCGTGACGCTATGAGGTTTGTGGTGTGGGTCCCTGCGCTTGGCGGGGTCGTTGATCCACGCTGTTCGCCGGGTTGGTGGTCGCGGCGTTTGGATGTCCGGTGACGTCCGTTCCTCCGATTGCTGAGGGTATGGTGGCTGAGCCTGTCCGTGTGCGCAGGTTGACCGACCAGGACGGGCAGAAGCTGCAGCAGATCGTGCTCCGGGGCAGCACCGGTTCGGTGCGCTACCGGCGGGCGATGATGTTGCTGGCCTCGGCCGGCGGGAACCGGGTGCCGGTGATCGCCCAGTTGGTGCAGGGCGGACGAGGA
>NZ_JBEZIQ010000137.1:0-3933 GCF_040651155.1 Kitasatospora sp. NPDC048545 | reverse complement strand
GGGACACCCCGGGGGTGTTGTCCACGAAATTGGTGATCAGCCAGTTCAGGTTCTGTGCGGCCTGGCTCATCTGAGTCAACTCAACGCTCCTGGTGGTTCGAGCCGCCGAAGAGATCGGTGCTGCGGTTCTGTCCGTTGCCGGACTGGTCTACCTGATCGGGGTCGATCCGGAAGCTTCCGGTGTTGCCGGCGCTGCGGCCCTGCTCCACACCGCGGCGCAGGTTCGTGAGGCGGCCACGGACCTCCTCGGGGTTGCGGGAGACCTGCGGCCCGTCCTGCGGGGTGGGCTTGGCGTTGCCGGGCACCAGGTTCTGCTTGGGCACGCGCCGCGGCAGACCGGCCTGGGTGGTCCCGGCGGAGGAGGGTTCGCGCAGCTGCTCGGCCCGCTGCCAGTCGCCGTCGTTCGGCGACTGCCAGGCGGTGCTGGCGGTCGGGCCGGTCGGGCCGTACCCGCCGAGCGAGGAAACGTCGTGGCCGCGGGACTCCGCGGCGGAGGAGGTGTCCTTGGCGCCGGCGAACCAGTTGGGGCTGTCGCCGGACGGGAGCGCGCCGGGCGGCGCGGTGCCGGGGCCGCCACCGGCCAGCTGCTCGCCGGGGCGGCGCTGCGGCAGCCCGGACGCCAGGGTGGCGGGCGCCTGCTCGGCTGCGGGCAGCGCGGGCGTCTCCGGGGCGTACGGGTGGCCGGCCGGGGCCTCCTGGGCCTGGTGGCCGTACTGGTCGTAGCCGCCCTGGTCGTAGCCGTACTGCTCGTCGGCGTAGCCCTGCTGGTCGTAGCCCTGCTGCGGGTACTGGTCGTACCCGTCCTGGGCGTAGCCGTCCTGCTGGTAGCCCTGCTGGTCGTAGCCCTGCTGGTCGTAGCCGTACTGGTCGTCGGCGTAGGCGCCCTGCTGCTGGAAGCCCTGCGGGGCGTACTGGTCGTAGCCCTGCTGGTAGTCCTCCTCGACCTCCGCGTCCAGCACCGGCTCCGGGCCGCCCTCCAGGGCCGCGCGGCGGACCTGGTCGAGGCGCTGGGAGCGCTGGACGGACTCCAGGGCCGGGCTGAAGCCGGAGGAACCGGCGTTGCCGACACCGGTGAGGTGATCGTCGAAGCCGAGCTCGGCGGCACTGCGGTTGCCGGCGTCGGGCGCCCACTGGGCGGTCGGCTCCTGGTCGGCGAAGATCCGGGAGACGGTGAACTGCTCCTCCGGCTCCGGCATCGCGCCGCCCTGGGTGACGAACGGCGGGAGCATGACCAGCGAGGTGGTGCCGGCCGACTCGCCGGACGGGCGGAGCTGGACGCGGATGTCGTGCCGCTGGGAGAGCCGGCCGACCACGAAGAGGCCCATGCGGCGGGAGATGGTGGCGTCGACCGTGGGCGGCTCGGCCAGCTTCTCGTTGATCTCCGCGAAGTCCTCGGCGGTGAGGCCGATGCCCTTGTCGTGGATCTCGACCAGCACGCGGCCGTCGGGCAGACGGGTCGCGTTGACCAGCACCCGGGTCTGCGGGCTGGAGAACGAGGTCGCGTTCTCCAGCAGCTCGGCGAGCAGGTGGACGAGGTCGGTCACGGCGGCGCCGACGACGTCGACCTCCGGGATGCCGGAGAGCTCGACGCGCTCGTACTGCTCCACCTCGGACGCGGCGGCACGGAGCACGTCGACCAGCGGGACCGGGGTGTTCCAGCGGCGGCCGGCCTCCTCGCCCGCGAGGACGAGCAGGTTCTCACCGTTGCGGCGCATGCGGGTCGCGAGGTGGTCCAGCTTGAAGAGGTTCTCCAGCTGGTCCGGGTCGGCCTCGTTGTTCTCCAGGTCGGTGATCAGCGCCAGCTGGCGCTGGATGAGGCCCTGGCTGCGGCGCGACAGGTTGGTGAAGATCGCGTTGACGTTCCCTCGGAGCAGGGCCTGCTCGGCGGCGAGCGCCACGGCCTGCTGGTGGACCTGGTCGAACGCCCGGGCGACTTCGCCGATCTCGTCCTTGCCGTGCAGGGGGATCGGGGTCACCGAGGTGTCGACCCGGTCGGGGTCGGTCTTGGAGAGCTTCTCGACCAGGTCCGGCAGGCGGTGGTCGGCGATCTCCAGGGCGGCGCTGCGCAGGGTGCGCATGCCGAGGATCATCGAGCGGGCGACGTAGCCGGTGAGCAGGCCGGCCAGGATCAGTGCGGCGACGACGATGACCGTGTTGAGGATGGCGTCGTAGAGCGCGTTGTCCTTCAGGCTGCGGGAGTCGGTGAGGACGTCCTCCAGCAGCACGATTTCGGTGTTCCGCAGGGCCTGGATGTGGGTGTTGGCGGCCTGGTTCCAGTTGTCCGGGGTCAGACCGGCGTTCTTCGCCTCGGCGAACGCGGCGTCGGCGGTGGCCTTGCCCTTCAGCTGGCCCTCCGCTGCGGCCTGGCTGTACATGGCGGCCAGGGCCATCAGGCCCTGCATGGTGGGCGCGCTGCCGTTCGGCATCTTGTACGCCGAGCGGTCCTGGGCGGTGGCCAGGGCGACCTGCGCGTCCGCGTACTTCTTGACGTCCTCGGGGGCGCTACCGGTGTTGAACTCGTTGAGGGAGACCTGCTCCAGCTTCTCCGCGACCACGATCGCCTGCGTCGCGTCGGCGTTCTCGTACCGGGTCGTGCCGTTCTGCGCGATGCCGACCAGCAGGCTCAGCATCAGCGAGCGCTGGGTCGAGGCGGAGGCCTTGGCCAGCGACATCGCGTAGATCGCGCGGCCCTTGCTGGTGGCGTTGGCGGAGCCCAGGCCGACCGAGTTGTCGTAGGCCAGCAGCGGAGCGAACATCGCCGAGTAGGCGCTCGCGGTCGCGGTGATGAACAGCTCGGGGTTGTAGGCGTTGGCCCGCAGGTGCGGCAGGTCGACGAGCAGGGCCTGGAAGGCCTCGTGGCGGCGCGGCAGCTCACCGGACTTGTCCGAGGCCGCGTAGGCGGCGTTGTACGCCTTCAGCGCGGCGTCGGTGTCGGCGCGGCGCTTGGTGACCTCGTTGTTCGGGTCCTGCTTGGTGAGCAGGGGTATGAGCGTCTTGTCGCGCTCGTTCTCCAGCGCTTCGGCGAGCTCGGTCGCGGCCTTGGCCAGCTCGGCGGTCTTCTCGGCGCGGGAGGCCTTGATGTAACCGTCGACCGAGGTGTTCACTCGCAGACCGCCGAAGACGAGACTGATGATCACGGGGATCAGCAGGATCGCGATCAGACGGGTCGGCACGCGCCAGTTGCGCGGGCGGAGGAACTCGTACCGCCCTCCCGCACCGTCGTCGCCACCCGGTGTGCCGCCCGGTGCGCCGCCGCTGCGGGGCGCCGTGGCGATACTCGGGGGCGTGGGAGCCGACGCGGCCTGCGGGCGTTCCTCGGTGGGAGTGAACGCGGAGAATCCGGCCGGGCCCGCGGGGGTACCGTTCGGCTCGCTCTGGCGGGGCTCGGAGCGCCGCTGCGGGGCGGGTTGCTGCTTACGCCTCACTCGACAACTACCTCTCGGCCGACTGCCGGCCATGGATCAATCCAGCGCTACCCCCGGGCCCTGACCCGTCGCCGGACGGGCCGGCACGAGAGATTCAGGGGTAGCTGGAATTTCAGCACGTGCAGGGATGGGGGACAAACAGCCGCCGTACGGCGCCCGTGCGGGAACAATCCGGACATTCACCAACATGACGGAGCAAAACCGTGGTCACCTGGCGCTGAGTGACGCTGATTCGCCACGCTGCGTCATTGTTGATCACAAAATGCCTACCGAACTGTTATCCGCTGCTTATACACGGGTCTTGCGCGGGGCCCCGGGAGGACACCGGCCGGTTAAGCGGCGCGGCCCCGTCGCCCCGTCGCAGTGACGGGCCGACGGGGCTGGACGGTTCCGGTCCTCCCGCGTCCGCTCAGCGCAGTCGGGCGAGCAGGGCGTGTTCGACGAGCGTGATGAGGGCGCTCTTGGCGCTGTCGCGGCGGCGTGCGTCCAAGGTGACGACCGGGGTGTC
>NZ_JBEZIQ010000136.1:0-4043 GCF_040651155.1 Kitasatospora sp. NPDC048545 | reverse complement strand
TACGTGGTGGCGCTGCTGGTGACGATGGGCGTCAACATCCCGCTGAACAACCAGCTGGCGGCCGCCGGCGACCCGTCCCAGATCACCGACTTCGCCGCCGTGCGGGCCAAGTTCGCCGACACCTGGGTGTCGGCCAACATGCTCCGCACCGCGCTGTGCACGGGCGGTCTGCTGGCGCTGAGCCGCTCCCTGGTGCTGCACGGCCGGTTCAGCCGCTCCGGCCGCTGAGGCCCGTCCCGCACCCACCGCAGGTGCCCGTCCGCCGCGCGCGGACGGGCACCTGCGCGTTCTCCCCGGGCCCCGGCCTTCCGGGCCCGGCTCCCCGGCCCCGGCGCGCCGGACGTCGCCGGGGGCCGGATGCGCCGGAGCGTGCGCCGGTGCGCCGGGTCGGTGACTTCGCCCAATTCACTTGATGAGACGTCGAGTTGGCGCCCGGAGCGGTTGTGGTGGAGCATGGGCGGGCCCGGTCCGTTGCGGCGCGCTTGCGCCGCGGCCGAGGTGCCGTACGCGTGCTGGGGAGGAGGCGGGTCCGATGAGTCCGGTGGATCGTCCGTTTCTGGTCCGGGGGAGGGCGGTACCCCTGGCCAGGTACCTGGCCGAGGAGGACATCGACGGCCTGGTGGCCTGCTCGTGCATAGGGAACGAGGTGAGCATCGACCTCGCCGACACCCGGATCCTGGTCAGCCTGCTCGACGTCGCCGACGTGGTGAGGCTCAACTTCCACATGGTCCAGGACGGACCGGCCAAGCCCCGGTCCTGGTCGCGCCGCCTGCCCGCCGGCACCGGCCCGCGCGAGATCGCGGCCCGGATCGCGCTGGACATCCGCACCCTGGAACGCGAACTCGCGCCCCTGCGCCGCCGCCCGCCGGAGGTGCCGCGGCAGCGCCGCCCGGGGTGAGGGCGAGGCCAACGGGGTGAGGGCGGGGCTGCCGCGCGGGCGGCGCGCGTAGGCTGGCGGCGTGGACAACGATCATCCCCGCGCCGACCGCGCCGACCGCGCCGACGCCGACCAGGCCGCCGTCGACCATCCCTTCGCCGACGGGCGGAACGTCCTCTGGACGCTGGACGCTGGACGGCTTCGGCACGGACGACCACCTGTACGACTCCCGGGAGCTGGACCGGGAGGAGTACCTGCGGATCCGGCCCCTCTTCGCACACGACCCCGAGGTCCGGCTCGGCGACGACATCTGGATGCTGGCCGGTGACTACCGCGTCCCGCCCCGCCTCCACACACGGCTGTGGGAACTGCTCAGCCCGCCCGGTCCGGTGGAGGGCCTGGACTACTTCATCGGCGCCCGCCAGAACCTGCCCGGCGGGCCCCGGGGCCGCTGACCACGGCCCGGCGGCGGTGTGTTGCCGCCGAGCCGTGATCCCAACCCGACTCGACCGACCTCGACCGACCTCGGCCGACTGCCGGCAGCCGGCGCCGACCCTAGCGCGTCACCAGCCAGGACAGGGCGGCCGTGAGGTTCGCGCGCAGCGCCGGGTCCGCCACGGCCGGGGTCGGGTCGGTGGCGACGGCGGTGAGCAGGTGCGGCCGGGTGTGCGGACCGGTCAGTTTGAGGTCGGCGAGGTCCAGCGCGGTGCGGCCACGGAGCCGGTCCAGCTCGCGCCCGTCCAGGAACCAGCGCAGCCGGGTGCCCGGCACCGGCAGGTCGACGGTCAGCCGGTCGGCCGCAGTGAGCCAACTGCCCGTGGCGGTGGGGCTGGTGAGCGGGGTGGCGTGGCGGTAGAAACCGGCGATCATCGCCTCGCGCCCCGGCAGGTTGAACTCCCGTCCGAGCGAGCGCATGATCGAGTTCTCGGTCGGCCGGTACAGCCCGGCCGGGTAGTAGCCGCCGCCCTCGTACGCTCCGACCGTCCCGCCGTCCGGGGAGGCCTGCCCGAGCCAGCGGGACCACTTGGTGCCCTGCTGCCGCATCCGGTCGGCCGTCAGCGTGCTGATGTTGGCCTCGGCCGGCTCGTCGCCCTGGTAGGTCCCCTGGCCGTCGTACGCGTACTCGTCGGCGAGCTTGCCCAACGAGTGACCGGTCTCGTGCACCGCGATCTGCCCGGACTTGGCGTTCCCGCCGGCCACCGTGGCGATGCCCTCGTAGCCCAGCGGGGACGTGACGTCGTTGTAGCCGGCGCCGCCGTACTTGGCGCTGTTGGCCACCACGAGCACCAGGTCCGCCTGCGGGGCCTTGGCGGCGTACCCCTCGACCGCCTTCTCGTCCACGCAGAGCAGCCGCTCCACGCCGTCGCACCAGAAGTACGAGCCCAGCGCGGTGTGCCGCACCGTCGCCTGGTCCGGGTCGCCGGTCACCCCCGACTCCGGCGACACGGCAGACACCGCCCACACGTTGAACAGTCCCCGGTAGGTGGCGTACGGCTCGACGGCGGTCATCTCGCGCCACTTCTCGGCCGCGTCGGTGAGGAACTTCTGCTGCTCCTGCGCGGTGTAGCCGTCGCCGATCACCACCACGTCGAGCTTGGTCGCCGGGTCGCCACCGCTGACGAGCGGCGTCACATCGCCGTCACCCCGCAGCGGGGCGACGCCCTGGGCCGGTGCGGCGACATAGGGGGAGGCGGCCGGGGCCTGGGCACGGGAGATGCTGCCGTCCTCGGCGAAGACCTCCACCTGGCGGACAGGGGCCTTGACGGGCGGCGCGCTCCCTGTCGCCGTGCTCCCGGCGGCTGTGTTTCCTGTCGCCGTTCCCCCCGGCGGCACGCTCCAGGCCGGAGCGGATCCGAGGAGGGCCGCGGCGAGGGCGGCGGTGAGCAGGGCGGTGGTGGTTCTGGCGGCTATGCGGGGCACGGGTATCGTCCTTCCTGGTGAGCGGTCCGTGGCCTGCCTCCTTCCCATGGCGAGGACCTGACAATCGCCCGATGGTTCTCCCGAACCTCAGGAGTCGACCACCGCCGCACCGGCGAACACCGCGATCAACCAGCCGACCACGGAGACCGTGAGGGTCGCGGCGAACGACCACTGGTACACGATCAGCAGGGACGAGCCCAGGAGCGTCGCCACGACGGTCGGAACCGCCATCAGCGTCGGCCTCCACCGCCTGCCCCTGGCCGGCGCGCGCAGGCCGTGCAGGCCCACCGCTGTTCCGCCACTGACCAACAGCGCGACCTCGACCACGGCCGGCACGGGAATGGCCCGCTGCTCGTCCTCGTGCCCCCGGTGGGCGAGCCTCACCACCGCGTCCCGATACACCTTCAGATCGACGCTGGTGCCGACTTTGACGTCCCGGTAGAAGGACCTGGACACGCTGTACGAGTCACCGGGCGCCGTCTCGCGCGCGACGGTCAGCATGTACGAGGTCGAGTCACCGCCCGACTCGTACTTCCTCGTGACCCGCCCGCTCTCCTGCCGCACAGAGTCCACACCCGCCCCGGCCTCCGGCGACCCGCACACCGGAGCACCGAGATGGGCGCCCGCGGTCTCATAGGCGCCCACGAAGAGCGCTGATCCCGGCAGGGACCGCTTGCCCGGGAGAAGGCTCGGTGGCATCGTCCATTCCCGTGCCGGGACCTGGCAGCCGAGGCCGCTGCGGATTCCCCGAGCAGTGCACATGACGGGCGGAGGAGGAACGCCGGCATGACAGAACCGGAACACGGGTCGGCAGCAGCCACACCGGCCGACGTGGCGCGCGCTCGGGCCGAGATCGAGCCGAACCTCCCGGCCTCGCTGCTCGCATTCTGGGAGACGGCCGACGGCCTGATGACCGAAGCCGGCGTCACCGTGTACTCCGCCGGGTGCATCGGCGAACGCAACACCACCTATGAAGTCGCGCAATACGCACCGGGTTTTGTCCTCATCGGCGACGACAGCGGCGGTCGTGGATTTCTCCTGCGTGCCGACGATCAGTGCCCCGTCGTGTTCTCGTCGGACCTCGGCGACCTGGGACCAGAGGACTTCGAGGTCGAATCCGAGGACTTCGCGCCCTGGATCGAATCGTTTCGGGGAGTGTCATGAATCAGGTGGACACCCTGATCAAGGGAGACACTGATGAGCTCGCTGACGGATCACCAGATCGGGTCGGTTCCTGACGGGTCGG
>NZ_JBEZIQ010000135.1:0-4106 GCF_040651155.1 Kitasatospora sp. NPDC048545 | reverse complement strand
GGGGGGGGGGGGGGGCCCGCCCCCGGCCCTGCGCCCCCCGCGGCCGCCCCCCGCGGCCCCCCGCGGCCCCCCCCCCCGGCCCCCCCGGGACCGGGGGTGGTGCCTGGTGCGGACCCAGTCCCCGGCACCACCTGCCGGCGGTCAGCGGTCAGCGGTCAGCGGTCAGCGGTCAGCCGTCCTCCGGCGACGGCCCCGACCCGGTCCCGGCCGAGAGGTCCTCGATGAACCGCTTGAAGCGGCGCAGGTCGCCCCGGACCTGGACGCCGAGCACCCCCAGCTTGTCGGCGGCCTTCTCGGCCAGGCCGGTGGGCTGGAACACCATGGTCATCCGGACCCGGGTCCGGCTCGCGCCGAGCGGTTCGAAGTCGACCGTGCCGGTGTGCTTCACGCTCTCGCCGGTGGTGCGCCAGGCGACCCGTTCGTCGGGCACCCGCTCGACGATCTCGGTGTCGAACTCCCGGGACAGTCCGGCGATCCTGGTCCGCCAGTGGGCGTGGCGGTCGTCCAGCTGCCTGACCTCCTCCACGCCCTCCATGAACTTCGGGAAGTCCTCGAAGGTCGCCCACTGGTCGTAGACGACGCGGACAGGCACGTCCACGTCGATCGACTCCTCCACCGTGCTCATCGCCGCACCTCTCCACGCCGTCCTGTCGGCCCACCCGCCGGGCGCGGCGCCGAGGAGGGCGCCCGCGCGGGCGGTGTCCCTGCCAATCTGGGCCGTGCGCCGGGCGGCGGCAACCGGGAGGAGGGCGCGCCGAGAGGGCACGCCACGTGAACGGCCGGACGAGGACCAGCCGACGGGGCTCAGCCGGTGGGGAGGCCGTTCGCCATGTCCCGGAAGCGGGCGGACGGCCGCATCATGCCGTTGTCGCCGACGTTCAGGTTCTCCAGCCAGCCGTCCCGGTACCAGAAGATCGACGAGGTCAGCGGGGCCGGATCGTTGATCTGGAGCTGCTTCGACACGTCGATCATGAACCGGATCGCGTTCAGTGACGAGCCGGTCCGGATCGGCGCCGCGCAGAACGCGTTGCTCGTCGGCAGGGTGACCAGGGCGCCGAAGGGCAGCTCGGCCACGCCCAGGGCGGTCTCCAGGCGCAGTGCCTGGGCGGCGCCGGGCCACACCCCGGTCCCGTTGACGGCGTAGAGGACGTCGCCGTTGGTCGCGTTGAACGACTGTCGGTTGAGCTGCTCGGTGGCCAGGTTGGCGAAGGCCCGCTCCCAGAGTTCCGCCCGGCTGACGCTCCACTGGTCGGCGGCGTGCTCGGCTATCGACAGGGCCTCGGTCTTCCCGCCCCGCTTCCCGCCGTTCACGCACAGGACGACCGACAGCTCGTCGTCGATCTGCCGGGCCATGGGGTCGGGGCCCAGGCCGCGGGTCGGGGTGACCAGGAGCCGGAGCCGGTCCCGGACCTCGAAGACCGAGATCGCGGCCAGTGCCTTGCACGGGCCGTGTTCGTCGCAGAGCGGCTTCGGAAGGTTCTTGCGATTGCCGAACAATGGCACAGGTGGCTCCCCCGGATCGGTGCGGTGGTCGGACCAAGGTCACAGCATCCCACCGGAGTTCGCCTCCGTCTCATGGATCATCCGATTCTCAGACTGCGTCCGGACGGTGCGTCAGCCGACCGGAGGTTCCGCCGGTGCGCCCGCCGCATCCGGTACGGCCGACCGGCCCCGCGCGCCGACCGCGCCGCTCGCCGCCCGGCCCGCCGCCCGAAGCGCACGATCGCCGCAGGTCAGCGAGCTCCGGTTCGCACCCGAGGAGTTTCGGCACCGATCGACTGATTTGTGATCACGGTTCGGCGACCTTTCGTCCGCGGAGGCCCCGATCGACCGTCCTGATGTTCGAGCGGCGGTAGGTTGCGGAGTCACACACTCTTGATCGTCACGGGGGATTCACCATTTCCACTCAGTCCGCCGAGCTGCCCCACGGCGCCGAGCCCGCTGAACCTGTCGCACTCACCAAGCCCGCCGCGCCTGCTGAGCCCGCCGAGCCCGCCGCTTCCGGCGCACCCGCCGCGCCCGAGGCCGCGGCCCCGGAGCTGCCCGGCTACGGCGAGGGGCAGCTCGGCTGCCAGTACTGCGGTTCCGTCCCCGCCGTGGACGCGACCATCCGCGGGCACCTGGGCCTCATCGTGATCCTGAAGTACCTGAAGCGCCAGGGGCCGTTCTGCCGCAGCTGCGGCATCGCCACGCACCGCGAGATGACCTCCGACAGCCTCTGGCAGGGCTGGTGGGGCATTCCCTCGATGATCGTCAACCCGATCATCATGCTGATCAACATCCCGCAGCGGCTGAAGATCAACAAGCTGCGGGAGCCCGTGCCCGGCGCGCCGCGCCCGCCGATGGACCCCGGCAAGCCGGTGTACCTGCGGCCCACGATCCTGGGCGTGCTCATCCCGGTGATCCTGATCTCGCTGATCGTCTTCATCGAGAAGGGCGACCCCGAGTTCGCCAAGGCGGGCGACTGCATCCACAACAACAGTCCGGTCCTGGTGCCCGGTGCCGTCGACAAGAACCCCGACGTCATCGTGGTCCCCTGCTCCGACGCGCGGGCCGAGGCCCGCGTCGTGAGCCGCGAGGACGACACCGTCGACGGCGAGACCGTGTGCCGGAAGTACCCCGACGCCGACGGCTACTTCACCTACAAGCGGCGCGACGAGAAGTACACCCTCTGCCTGCACGGCCTGAACGCGAAGCCGGGCACGGTCACCCTCCCGTAACGAGGCGCCCGGACCGGGGCCGTTCTCCCGCTCCGTCCGTCCGGGATCCGCACCGCGTCGCAGCGCGGATCCCGGACCACCACCTCCCGGACTCCCCCGCGGAGGACGGGCTGTCCGCGACCCCACACGCCGCACCCGCCGCCCGCGACCCCCGCCGCCGGCACCCACCGGCCGCACCCACCGGCCGCACCCGCGGCGCGCCACCCGGTCGGCGCGGCCGAGCCGATCCAGATTGCCGGGTCATGGGAGGTGACGACCGTCCACGTACCGGCCGACCAGCCCGCCGGCACCTACTGGTACCACCCCCACCTGCACGGCTCCACCGCCGAGCAGATCGTCGGCGGCATGGCCGGAGTGATCGTCGTCGAGGGCGACGTCGACGAGGTCCCCGAGATCAGGGCGGCCGCCGACGTCGTGGTCTGCATCAACGAACTCAAGCTCAAGGACGGCACGGTCCCGGCCTGCACCACGGGCAGCTGGGTGACCGGCGTCCCGTCCACCCTCACCGTCAACGGCACCGTCAACCCCACCCTTCGGCTGCGCCCGGGCGAGGTCCAGCGGTGGCGGCTGGTCGCCGCGACCGCCTTCACCGGACTGAGCCTCCAGGTCACCGCCGACCGAACGGCCCTGACCATGCACCAGATCGCGCAGGACGGCGTCACCTTCACCGCACCCGTCCCGCTGAGCCGGCTGGTCTGAGAACCGCACCGGAGCGCCCTCCCCCGCCGCCGCCCGGCCGACGCGGAGCGCCCCGGCGGCCGGCCGGCGGCGGGGCGGCCGTGGCACGGGGAGCATTCGCACGCCGAGCAGGCGCGACAATGGGATGGTGGTGCGCCACGGGCGGGATCGGACACGAGCACGTGTCCGGCCGGTACCCTGCGGGCCGGCCGGCCCGACCCGCCCGCCACAATGCGAACCCTTGAGGAGAAGAGAACACCTTGGCAACCGACTACGACGCCCCGCGCGACACCGGCGACGAGAGCAGCGACGACAGCATCGAGGCCCTGAAGAGCCAGCGCGACGACAAGCAGAGTTCCGCCGTCGACGTGGAGCCCGAGGCCGTCGAAGGGCTCGAACTCCCGGGCGCCGACCTCTCCGGGGAGGAGCTCACGGTCCGGGTCGTGCCCCTGCAGGCGGACGAGTTCACCTGCATGACCTGCTTCCTGGTCCACCACCGTGCCCAACTCGCCGGTGAGGACAAGAACGGTCAGCCCATCTGCCGGGACTGCGCGTCCTGACCACGGCCGGAACGGCGGCGCCGGCCGCGACCCGAACGACGGCCGGGGCGACGACGCCGCGCGGGGCCCGCCCCCCCCGGGGCCCCCGCCGGGCGCCGGGGGCGCGGCCCAAAACCCCCCCCCCCCCCCCCCCGCGTCCCGGTCAGGC
>NZ_JBEZIQ010000134.1:0-4106 GCF_040651155.1 Kitasatospora sp. NPDC048545 | reverse complement strand
CACACCCTCCCGGTCGGTGGTGTGGTCGTCCGCGAAACGACGGTCACCCGTCGCGTCCGGCACGTACTTCACACAGACGACGATCCTCAAGCTCACGGCCTTGTCTCCTGTACTGGTCTCGTCCGACGGCTGCGGCTGTGCAAGCGGGGGCGAACACGGAACGCACCCGCTCCGGGCAGCGAATTCCCGTGCCGGTCCGGAACTTCCTGGCAGCATACTCGCCGGTAGCCCAGTGGTCACTACTGGCCAGTAGCTTATGCCGGGCGGCCGCGCCGGCCGCCTGCACCCATCCTGCCCCAGGCGGGGGCCGACTCCACCCGACGGGGCGGACCGACCACGACGGGATCCTCCCCGAGGAGGTCCGGCGAGGGTCCGACAGGGGTCCTCAGACCGCCTGGCCGAGCGCCGCGATCACGTCCGCCCGGCGCGGCTGCCCCGTTGCCCGCCGGACCACCCGGCCGTCCGCGTCCAGCACCAAAACGGTCGGCGTCCGCCGGACCTCCAGCCTGCGCACCAACTCCAGCCGCGCCTCGGCATCCACCTCGATGTGCGCGACCCCCTCAACCATCCCGGCCACCTCCAGGAGCACCCGCCGGGTCGCCCGGCACGGCTGGCAGAAGACCGTCGAGAACTGCACCAGCGTCGCCCGCGCACCGAGCGGCCCGCCCAGCTCCGCCGCCGACAGCCGTACCGCCCCGTCCTTGGTCCGCACCCTCATCCTCCCGTCACACACCGCCC
This sequence comes from Kitasatospora sp. NPDC048545, assembly GCF_040651155.1. Taxonomy (NCBI): domain Bacteria; kingdom Bacillati; phylum Actinomycetota; class Actinomycetes; order Kitasatosporales; family Streptomycetaceae; genus Kitasatospora; species Kitasatospora sp. NPDC048545. Next base: position 3,368 of record NZ_JBEZIQ010000134.1, on the reverse strand, counting down.
TTACCAGCCCGAACACGGTCGCCAGCGCCAGCACGACGACGCACACCACCAGCCCGGTCATCCCCCCAGTCTGCGCCAGCCCCGGCGGGCGCCGAAAGACGGTCGACCGCCGGGGGCGGGCCGCGTACGATCGGCCGGTGGACTCCGAGCGCTCCTCACCGCCGCTGCCGACCGCCCGCCGCGTCATCGCCCCGGGCCGGGCCACGGAACCCCACTGACGCCCCCGTCGCCACCGCCCGCCGCTGCCGCCCGTCGCGACCCTTCCGGAGCCCCCGTGCAGACCGACCCCCGCGGTCCCCGTTTCTCCGCCGCGCTCACCTCGGCCGTCCTGATCGTCGTCCTCCTCACCGGCAGCAGCACCCTCCTCGCCGGCCAGGCGCTCGTCTTCGCCCTCGGAGCCTTCGGCGGCTTACGGCTCTCCCCGTACGACTGGGTCTTCCGGGTCCTGGTCCTGCCCCGCCTGGCCCCGCCGTCCGAGACCGAGGACGAGCGGCCGCTGCGCTTCGGCCAGGGGATCCTCATGGTGTTCGCCGCGGTCGGCACCCTCGGCCACATCACCGGGGTGACCTGGCTCTGCCTGCTGGCCACCTCGGCCGCCCTCGCCGCCGCGTTCCTCAACGCCGCCTTCGGCTACTGCGTCGGCTGCGAGCTCTACCCGGTCGTCCGGCGCGCCCAGGGCCGCCTCACCGCCGGAGCCTGACCCGGCGCCTCCACCGGGCGCCGGCCCGGCCCGCCGGTGCGGCCCGCCTCCAGCCGCAGCTCCCGGCCGGGGAACGAAAAGGTTCCCGTTCGAATTCATCACAGAGATCACACCGTGAAAATCGGCTTGACCGCACGCCTCAGGTGACAGCAGGCACTCGTTCGGGGGATCATCTCCGTGTATCACCCGTGACCGCCGCGGCGTGCCGTGCTCCGGTCGGCACCGCCCGCGCGACGTCACGGGCCCCCGCCGAACCGGGTTCCGGCCCGTGGAAGTCAGGACTGACCGTGGCAGAGTTCGTGTACCCGCCGGTGATCGGCGCCGCACTCACCGCCTTCCGCGCGCTCGACGTGCGGATCAAGATCGTGGGTGCCGAACACATCCCCGCCAGGGGGGGAGCGGTACTGGTCAGTAATCACATCAGCTACCTGGACTTTCTCTTCGCCGGCCTCGGCGCCTACCGCGGCGGCAAGCGCAAGACCCGCTTCATGGCCAAGGACGACGTCTTCAAACACGCGGTCTCCGGCCCGCTGATGCGCGGCATGAAGCACATCCCGGTGGACCGCACCGACGGTCAGCCCGCCTACGAGGCCGCCGTACGCGCCCTCAAGGCCGGCGAGGTGGTCGGGGTGTTCCCCGAAGCGACGATCAGCCGCTCGTTCATGCTGAAGAAGTTCAAGACCGGCGCCGCCCGGATGGCCGCCGACTCCGGCGCCCCGCTGCTGCCCGTCGTCCTCTGGGGCACCCAGCAGCTCTGGACCAAGGGCCGCCCGAAGACCCTGACCAAGCGCCACGTCCCGGTCACCATCATGATCGGCGAACCGATCCACCTCGGGCCGGGCGACAAGCCCGTCATGGTCACCAGACGACTCCGCAGCGCCATGAGCGAGATGCTCGACCGGGCCCAGCGCGAGTACCCCGGCAAGCCCTCCGGCCCCGACGACACCTGGTGGCTGCCCGCCCAGCTCGGCGGCACCGCCCCCACCCTGGAGGTCGCGGAGGCCGAGGACGAGGCGGAGGCCATCGCCAAGGCCGAGCGCCGCGCCGCCCAGGACTGACGAACCCCTCCCCCGCACTACTCCGTGCGACCGAGTGAACGCGATCCGTCGCGTGTCGCCGGCCCGCCGACCCTCCCCGTCTGACACAGTGACAGTTCCTTTCAGGGGGCCTTCGTCCTGAATCGGCGACGGGGGCAGACGTCGAGCGGTCGACAGAGGTCGGAGGCGGAGATGGCAGGGATCACCGGTACGAGGCAGTCACCCACGAGCAGGGCCCGCACACGCGCAAGCGCCGGTGCGGGCCTTCTGCTTCTGGGCACCCTGCTCACCGGCTGCGGGGCCGAACCCGGGGAGATCCCGCTCTCGGAAATCCGGCCGGAATCACCCACCGCCACGCCGACACCCGCCGTGATCGGCGCCGCCGCAGCAACCCCCGCCGCGGCCAGCGCGCACAACGGACTGATCGTCAGCCGGGCCTACACCGACGCCTCCCGCACGACCAGCGCCATCATCACCCTTGCCCCCGACGGCAGCGGCCAGAACCAGATCACCCAGCCGCCGGACCGCGCCCACGACGACCGCCCCGACTGGTCCCCCGACGGCACCGCCATCGCCTTCGACCGCACCGACCCGCAGACCGGCGCCGCCCGGCTCTGGACAGTTGCCACCTCCGGCGAGGGCGCCCACCAGATCAGCCAGCTCTGCGACAGCTCCAGCGGCGGCGCCGACTGCGCCAACGAGGACGAACGCGCCCCCGCGTTCTCCCCGGACGGCAAGCAGCTCGCCTTCAGCCGTTCCTGGGGCGCCCTGGACCCGGCCGACAACACCCGGACGCAGTACTCGGACCTCTACCTGATGAGCCCCGGGGGCACCGACGTCCAACGGCTCACCTTCCTCACCAACGACAAGCCCTACTCCGGCTCGGTCAGCAACCCCAGCTGGTCCCCCGACGGCAAGCAACTCACCTTCGAGTACCGCACCAGCGCCACCGGGCAGCCCGCCAACAGCCGCGCCATCTACGTCGTCAGTGCGGACGGCACCGGCCTCCGCCAGCTCACCCCCTGGGAACTGCGCGCCGGCGAGCGCGCCGAATGGTCCCCCGACGGCACCCGGATCCTCTTCACCACCTACCCGGCCGGCCCCGACAACGCCCCCGGCGGCGGCATCTACACCGTCCACCCCGACGGCACCGCCATCGGCGCCCTCACCACCGCCCCCTCGGACGCCTTCTACGGCGCCGCCGCCTACGCGCCCGACGGCCAGTCCATCGTCTTCACCCAGGCCCCCGCGGGCGCCGGCGCCGACCTCTACAGCATGCGACCCGACGGTACGGGCGTCGCCCGCCTCACCAACAGCGCCGACAAGTGGCTCAACCGCCCGGCCTGGGGCACCGCGGAACCTCCGTCCGCTCCGGCTGCCCCGGCAGGTTCGGCCGCTCCGTCCGCTCCGGCTGCCCCGGGCCAGGGTGCCCAGCCCGAGGCCCAGCCGCCGGCACAGGCCCAGGGACAGGCGCCGACGGAGGACCCGGAGGCCGACGACGAGTGAGCCGGCGGCCGTGAACGGCCCGGAAACGCAAAAAGACCCCCTCCCGAAAGGGAGGGGGTCTTTTCTGAATGATTGTTCGGCGGCGTCCTACTCTCCCACAGGGTCCCCCCTGCAGTACCATCGGC
>NZ_JBEZIQ010000133.1:0-4491 GCF_040651155.1 Kitasatospora sp. NPDC048545 | reverse complement strand
GACTCCGGCCCGTACGCCACCGAGGCCATCGCGTCCAGCGAGAGCGCCGCCAACCCGCCCGGGACGCTCAACCGGTGCCGCTCCTCGCCCGCACCGGCGTCCGGCGGCTGGGGTTCGGCCGTAACGGCCGGGCTGGTGCTCTCTGGCATGCGTGGCTCCTCGATCGTGACGGTCACGATCGTGAAGCGCCCCGGAACACCGCCCGCCGGTTCCTACACACCCTTGATGTCGGCGGCCCCACCCTTGATGCGATCTTGACCCCCCACAACGATTCGGCCCCTGAGGCGACGCCCGTCACAGCCGGACGGCGGGCCTCAGGGGCCGAAGTGGTGCACCCGGTGCCGGTGGCACGCGGCACCGGGTGGGTTCATCGGGTTGCCGGCTACCGCCCGGGCTTGCGGCCGTGGTTCGCCTTCTTCTTCCGCCGGGCCTTCTTCTTGCGGGCGCGCTTGGACATCGTGTTCCTCTCGGTGAGTGGGTGACGGACGGTTCAGGCGGCTCTACCTTCTGAGCCGGGTTGATCGGGCCATTCGTAAGGTTGGGTCACCCAGGGGTGCTGGGTGTGGCTATCAGGCGGCTGCCGTTCGTGGCTTGCCAGGCTTCGCCGCCCGGCGCCCCACGACGACTCGGCCGCCGATTAGGAAGTGCGAGAAGGTCGCTGTGTAGAGCAATGCCGGCGAGGTCGTCTGTGGTACGAACAGATTGCTGAAGCTGATCGGTGACGTCCTCGCCCTGGCCGACGGCGACGAGGTGACATGGGCGATCGACATGACCGGCGGCGAGCCCGCGCTGCTGCTGAGCCTGCTCCTCGCCCACGACCAGGAGGTCCTCTACATCCCCGGCCGCCTGGTGAACCGGGCCGCCGACGGCTACCGCGGCGAGGGCAAGACCGACGCCCGCGACGCCTACGTGATCGCCGACCAGGCCAGGATGCGTCGCGATCTGCGTCCGATCCGCCCCGGCGACGAGGCCGCCATCGAACTGCGGCTGCTGACCGGCCGCAGGGCCGACCTGGTCGAGGACCGCACCCGCGCCGTCAACCGCCTGCGCGGCACCCTGCTGAGCATGTTCCCGGCCCTGGAACGCTCCCTGGAGCTGACCAACGTCGGACCGCTCAAGCTCCTGACCGGTTACCAGACCCCTGCGGCCATCCGCCGCGCCGGCGTCGCCCGGCTGGCCAAATGGCTGGCCAACCGCAAGGTAAGAAACGCAAGATCTCTTGCCGAAAAGGCAGTTGAGGCCGCCGAGCGGCAGTACACCTCCGTTCCCGGGGAGAAGACCATCGCCAGGCTGGTCCACACCCTGGCCGAGGAGGTGATGACCCTCAACGAGCACATCACCGAGATCGACAAGCTCATCGAGGGCCGGTTTCGCGAGCACGAACTCGCTGACATAGTCGAGAGTGTCCCCGGCATCGGGGCGATCCTCGGCGCCGAGTTCCTCGCCGCCGTCGGTGGCAGCCTGGAAGGCTTCGACTCCCCGGACGCCCTGGCGGCCCTCGCCGGTGTCGCGCCCGCGCCGAGGGACTCCGGCAAGGTCAGCGGCAACCTCCACCGGCCGGTCACCTACCACCGCCGGCTCCAGCGGGTGTTCTACACCTCCGCGCTGGTCAGCGTCCGATGCGATCCCAACTCGCGGAAGTTCTACGACCGCAACCGCGCCGAGGGGAAGAAGCACGTCCAGGCCGTGCTCGCCCTGACCCGCCGACGCGTCAACGTCCTATGGGCCCTCATCCGTGACCGGCGGTGCTACCTGGTCGCACCGCCGGTCACCGAGGCTGCTTGACAACGACATTAGGAAGCCTGGCCGACCAACTGGTCGGCGAGCTTGGCCAGGCGCTTCAGCGAGCGCTCCTCCTGGGCGGCCGGCGCGGTCGGCGCGATGACGCCGCCGTCGAAGTAGGCGCCGTGGGCGACGACCGTCTCCGGCAGGCAGAGCCGCACCACGGCCGCCGCGCCCTCCGCCGCCGGCGCGCCGCCCCGCCCGTACAGCGGCAGCAGCGCGGTGTCGCACAGGCCGGGGTTGACGCTGACGGCGGTGATGCCGGAGCCGGTCGGGGCCATGTCGGCCGTCGCCATGGTGAGGGCGAGCTGCGACTGTGCGTACGCGGCGACCCGCGAGTACTTCTTCACCCGGTGCGGGTCGGACCAGTTCATCGAGGCGGTCCGGTGCAGGGACGACGACACGTTGACGATCCGGGCGTCGCCGGCCGCCGACAGCGGGGCGCGCAGCAGCTTCGCCAGCAGGTGCGCGGCGAGGAAGTTGACCTGCAGCGAGACCTCGTTGCCGTCGTCGGTGAGGGTGCAGCGCTCGGGCGCCATCGCGGCGGCGTTGTTCACCAGCAGGTCGAGGGCCGGGTAGTGCTTCACGACCGTGCCGGCGAGCACCGCGACCTCGGACAGCCTGGTGAAGTCCGCAGTCAGCTCGACGAGTTGGTCCCGACGGGCACCCGCGGCGACCAGCCGCCCGACGGCCGCCTCGGCCTCGGCGGTGGTGCGGGCGTGCACCAGCACGGTCGCACCGTGCCCGGCGAGCAGCCGGGCGGTCTCCCAGCCGATCCCGGAGGAGGCACCGGTGACCAGCGCGGTACGGGCGGACAGAACAGCGTCGGACATGACCCATCCAAGGGTGGAAAGGCACCGGCGGGGTCCGACGGCAATGCGGCACGAAGCCGCACGCCGACGGGCCGCCGGTGCGAAGAGGACGTGATGCGATGAGAGCGCTCATCCGCCCCTGCCCGCGGAGCCGGGCGGGGCAGGGGACGGACGGCGGTGATCGGCACGGGCACGACGTAACGGCACCGGGCCCGTGCACGCGGCCGGTGACGAGCGGGAAGGAGCTCGGTCCTACCGGACGGCGATGGCGACCGCGACAGCGACGATCCGCGGCCGACTATGCGGCGGGCGGTCGTGGTGGCGTGTCGAGCGGTGCATGTCCCCCATCAAAGCCACCCCCGATGCCGGGGGCAAGCTCGTTCATCCTCCCTGACGAAGCCCTGACGGGCTCTCGACGTCTTGTTGATGCGGTGCCCCTGGCACCGGGCCGGGCTTTCGGCACACGCCAAGGTTCCGTCAGCAAGAACCCCCGTCGCTGCCAGGCTTTCGTCAACGAGCCGACATCGACCCACCCCGGTCTGCCGTACTGGACGGATGTCCGTCACCGTTCTGCCCTCCCATGACTGGTTCACCCCCGAGCAGCCGGGCGCGAGCGTCCTGCCCGCCCACGTCGCGCGGAGTGCCCACGGCGGCTGGTGGGCGGACGACCCCGACACCGTCCGGGCACTACTGGTGCACTGCGGGCCGGAACGGCTGCTGATCGGAGATCCCGAACATCTGGACCCGGACGTCCTTGCCCGCTTCGGACGAGGGCAGTTCCACGCTCCGGACCGCTTCCTCCCCCTGCTGGGACGCACGTTCAGCCACATCACGCCGTGGATCCGCGTACTGCACGTCCACTCGGAGCGGCCTCGGCCGGTCTCCCGCAACACCGCCGCCTGGGTCCGCCCACTTCACGCCATCGATGAGGCGCACCTCGAACGGTTCGCCCGCCGTTCCTCCTCCGCGAACCGCCCCGGCCTCCCGCACTGGGCCGCCGAGACCTGGGGCGGTCATCACGCACTCGCGTCGAGCGGCTTCGCCTGGGGCGCGTTCCTCGGGCCGTACCTGGCCTCGCTCGCCTGTGGCTACCTCGCCGGACGGAACCACCTGGACATCGCAGTGGCGACGGACCCGGCGTTCCGGCGCCTCGACCTCGCACTCGCCTGCGTCCGTGCCGCCACGACCGCCGCCCACGCCCGAGGCCTCACCCCGATCTGGTCGGCGCCGCAGAGCAACCACGCCAGCCGGACCCTCGCCGAAGCCGCGGGCTTCCGACCCGTGCGACAGGAGGTGCTGTACTGGGCCGGCCCGGCACGCACTCTCTGACGAACAGGCGTCCGACAGGACGTCAGGGTGCCGTCAGGGAAGCCGTCCCGGGCGCCAAGCCGTCATCAAGACCCGCATGGCGCGTGAAGATCCGGTGCTTCGCTCTCCGGCGTTACCGTCACTCCCCCGAACCGCCGCCCCACCCGACCGGGCGGCCCGGAAGGTCCCCCGAGACGATGCGCCGTTCGGCTCTCACCACCCCGGACACCACCCCCGACCAGCAGAACTGGTTCCGCCGCCCGGAGCGGAGCCCGGCGCCGGCACCCGAGCCGCCGCCGAGCCACCGGCCCACGTCACCGGGAGGCCGACGCCGGCTCGTCACCCGCCGCCAGCTGGCGGAGGCGCTGCCCGCCGCCGTCCGCAAGCTGCACCCGCGCGTCATGGCACGCAACCCGGTGATGCTGGTGGTCGAGACCGGCTCGGCTCTCACCACCATCAGCGCGGTGCTCCACCCCGGCGTCTTCGCCTGGGTGATCTCCTTCTGGCTCTGGCTGACCGTCCTGTTCGCCAATCTGGCCGAGGCCGTCGCCGAGGCCCGCGGCAAGGCCCAGGCCGATTCCCTGCGCCG
>NZ_JBEZIQ010000132.1:0-4549 GCF_040651155.1 Kitasatospora sp. NPDC048545 | reverse complement strand
CTGCAGTACCGCCCCGAAACCCTCGACGGCTTCATAGCCGGCACCGGCCTGACCCTCGACACCCCAACGTCACCCTGACAAGCCGAAGTCAGTAACCGCATCACTTTGACCCGGCTCGCGAACGAGTATGCGATCCCTCTTCGCCGATACCGGACAGCCCGCACTGACTGGTTCTACGACCAGTACGTCCACCACCACCGCACCCTCGCCGACCTCGCGCAGGAGAAAGGGATGAGCCCCGCGAACCTGCGATGCTGGGCCAAGGTCCTCGACATTCCGCTCCGCTCACGCGGAGGAAACCGACCGGGAAAGTCCGGCCCGTGCTCCCTGCCGCCGACGCATCGGCCGTGAATGTCAGCCCCTGGGGTTACCGTTACTCGGAGCGGCACATCACCATTCCAGTGAACGGAGTCCACAGTGTCAGACTTCAAGTTCAATTTCGATGCCGGTGCACTTGAACGCGCTGTGAAGCAAGCGGCCAACGACGGCATCCGCAAACTTGCCGCGGACTACCAGGGGCTGCTGGACGGCCTCGTTTCATCGCATGCGGGCAAGCCGCTGGCTGAGGTCAAGGCCGCTCTCCAAGCAGGCTGGCAGAGGCTCGGCGGCAACCTGCCGGACCCGGAGCTAACTCAGTACGCCGAGTACATAAAGGAGGGCCGACGGATCGAGATCAGGCCTCAGCAGATCTGAACCAGAGGCGCACTGGCCCATCCTCTGATTCCAGCTGACGCCTGGGCGCGCTGGTTACCCTGACGCGGTGGTAACCACAAACGTGTTGTCGATTGCAGTAGGCGACACTCAACGGCCATCGCTTCGGTTCGGCCGCTGCCGATGAGGGGCGCTGAGCTGCTGCAGCGACTTGACGTCCCACCTCGCCTCATTGCTGACCTTCGAGCAGTCCACGATGAACTCGGGGCAGCTCACTCCGTTGCCAGCGGGATACCGCATCGTGGGCAGCCGTTCGCGTGGTCGTCCTGGCAGACGTAGCCGATGGCACCATCCACGCACCATTCGGCGGCCTCCTCGGACAGCAGGTCGGGCCCGGCAAGGAGTAGCCGACGAAATTCCGTGGTGTCCGCAATGTCGGTCGGGCGGTTGGTGAACCACTCGTCGAACCAAGGCTCGTCCCGGTGCGTGCGCCAGTGCGCATTCTCCCGGTCGTCGACGGCCGTAAGGAACCGATCGACGATGCGCCCCCAACTCGGTGCTCCGAACCAGCCGTTGTCGAACGCGCAGAGGGACTCGATCAGGGTTCGCAGGCCGAACTCCTTCTCGTGAAGGCGGTACCTTCGCCCCCATGAGATCGCGACCTGTGCCATCTCCGCGAGCTCTTCTCGCGGATCAACCTCATGTGCCGGGTCGTCAGGGTTGTGGCAGGCCAGCCCGAGCTCGAGCACGGACTGCCCTGTCGGTAGAACCCGAGACGGGTTGACGATCGCGAGACCGACAGCGATCCAGTCGACATGGTCGAACGACAGCATCGAGCGCACGAGTCGGCTGGTTGCCACGTTGATCCGCATCATCGTGCCGTCGTGGAGCGGACTCATACCGGCATGCCAGTTCTCGACGGGTGTGTTGCGCCACACGGCGAGCGTGATGCGGGTGGCAGCCAGCCACAGCAGGGCGTCGTCGTCAAGGTGCCCGAACCGCTTGGCACACTCCTGGGCCCCGTAGGGGATCAACTCTCCCGGTTTCGGCCACTTATGGCTGCCAGGCCCTTCAGGCGCGTACTCGTAGTCGCCGGCGTACTCGTCGAGGATCTCGCTCAACTCGGCTGCGCTGTAAGCCTCGCTGTACTCGGAGCCTTCCGGCCCCTCGACGGTGTACATGTCGTGGTCCCATGACACATACACGTCGTCCCAGAGCACGACGTCGTCGCACTCGATGGCGTTATCCTTCACAACCGGCCTGATGGTGATCGGCGCAGTACGCCCGTCGGTTCGCTCGCCGTCCTTCTTGGCGGCCCATGCGGTGATGACCCCGAGCGGCTTCGGAAGGAGAGGGCCGACCTTGGTGATGCTGAACGGCTCGTCGTCGTCATCGGTGTCGAACCGGCTGTTGACGAACGCGACCGCTTCGGAGGGCGTGCTGACGATGGACTGGGTACCACTCTGGTTGTCAACCACTCGCCACAACGCGCTGTTCTTCACGATGCTCTCCGATGCTCTTAACGATGCCTGGACGCCGGTTGGGCCGAAACCACCCCCGAGCAGACCAGGGAAACCGCCGTTTTCCGGTGCTGGCGGTCTCGGGGCCGGCCCCGTCTCGCCGAACTCTAGGCGCAGGGTCTGACATTCGAACCGGGCAGCACGTTCGTGTGGTCGACAATGAGCCCATGGACGTTCTTGAGTTGCTCGAAGCAGCTTCTCTGCTGGTTCCGGAAGAGACCGCCACCGAGAACGACATCACGGTGCGAGACATCTGGGACTACCTCGTCCACGACGAGTGGGAGATCGCCCTGGACCTACTGGAGGAGCTCGGGGACGCCTGCTCGCTTCCTCTGGCCTTCTGGGAACAACTCGCCGAAGCGGCTGAGCAGCTTCGGCTGGAGGGGAGCGCGAGGTGGTGCCATTGGCGATGCTCTGAACTCCGCAACGGCGCGATCAGGGCGGATCTGACGCTCCGCCCCGCCCCCGAGGCGCGACGCACGGCGCCGATCCCCAGCGCCGGTGTTCTGCGGCCCATGTGGGACATCGGACACTTCTCACCCACCGGCGGACGCGCGGTGAGCATCGCTGGGCTCTGGGTTGAGAACAGGCCTGTGCTGGAGCCCGGAGGACGAGCCATGGTTCGTCTTGTGTCACTCATTCCCTCCCACTGGACGCACGTCCAGCCCGGCCAGCAGATCACCATGCACCAGAACAGAGCCGTGGCCGGCTCCGCAGTCATCTTGGAGGTCCGGCGCCCTGCCACGACCATGCCCGCGCGATGACATGAGTCGCTGGTGCACGCATCTCCGTACGTAGTGGCGCACCCGGACCGGGTAGTCGGACAGGCGGTGCAGCGTGCTGGACAGCCTGAGGAAAGTGACACCGATCTGAGACAGCCGTCGGCCGACACTGCGTGAGACTGAAGAGGGACATCCAGGTCACAGCGTCGGCACATGACACCGAAAGTGAGAACTTACACGCGAGGTTGCTCGTCGGGGTCTTGAGCAGGGCCGTGGCCGGCGGGCCAGGCGGTGAGGAAAGCCCTGGAGCGGTGATGGGGCGCTCCGACGGCGGAGGCGCGAAGCACGAGCCACTTCGCGTCGTACCGAAGCTCGGCCAGGGTGCCCAGTACGGCGCCGAGTGCCCGCAGATCAGGCAACTGGAGTTCCGACGGGTTCCGGGGCGAGGGTGTTTGAGCGTTGCACGGCTTCTGGCCTGGTCAGTGGCTTGTGGACTGGGTCCACTCGTTCGTGTGAGGTTTCGGCACTTGCTCGCAGATTCCTGGAGAAACAGCCGTAACTTGCATGCTTGTGGTGGATTCCGGGAGTCGCCGGTTCTCGCTGATTACCAGCGGTACCGGTCAGGAAGGTCAGGCTGGGCGGGGCGAGCCCGGCCTGGCGGATGTAGCTACCTTGCAACGGCGAGCTGCGGAGACGTCGTCGCCGGAGGACGAGCGCGCCCTGTACCAGGACACCCTGGCGGAGTACTGCTGGGCTCGTGACGTCGCGGGGCTCGCTCCGACGACGCTGCACGCGCTGGTCCAGCCGGTCATGGAGATCTGTGCGTTCTACGGTGTCGTGCCGTGGCGGTTGGGGCCTCGGGAAGTCGATCAGTATTTCGCCGGAGTCGGGAAGCGCGGGCACTCCACGATCAGGGCGAAGATGACGAAGATCGACGGATACTTCGCGTTCCTGGAACAGCGGTACGCGGGCGAGATCTTGCGACGGTTCGGAGCTGTGGTCGAGTCTCCGGTGGACGCGTTCAACCGGCCGCGACACCGTGGTGACTTCGGGCTTCGGATCCCGCCGTCCGCTCGGGCGATGAAGGACTTCTTCGCCTCCTGGCGCGAGGCGTTGCCAGGGTCGAGGAAGTACCCGGTGGCGGCGCGGAACTATGTCATGGCCAAGCTCGCCTACCTCTCGGGGGTGCGGGCAGCTGAGTTGTGTGCGGTCAGGTTGGGAGACGTGCACTGGGAGAACGGGCAGTGGGGTCGGTTCCTGGTGCAGGGCAAGGGGGCTCGAGGCTCGGGTCCGCGGCAACGTGAGGCGTTCATGTTCGCCGAGGGAAGGGCCCTGTTGTGGTGGTACGTCGAAGAGATTCGTGGAGAGTTCCGGGACGATGCGAGTAGCCCCCTGGCTCCGCTGTTTCCGTCTGAGCGGCTCCCCGGCGCACTCGCGTCGCTGAACTTGCCGATCGCGCCGGCGATGGTCGCGGACACGTTCCGCCGGGCCTTGAAGTCCGCCTCGCTGGAGCATCTGTCGGGTCCGGTGCCGGTGCTGTTTCCCCACCTCTTGCGCCACGTTGTCTCTGCTTAGTTTCCGTGTGGCGATTGGCTCCAACTCGGCAATTGATCTGGGTGTTTGGGCTTTGCGCTGGCGCGTGTGCTGTTCGTACTG
>NZ_JBEZIQ010000131.1:0-4871 GCF_040651155.1 Kitasatospora sp. NPDC048545 | reverse complement strand
CTCCTCCAGCCACGCGCCGACGCCCCCGCGCCGGCTCAGCAACAACAGGTCCCGGACGCCGTGTTCCGCCACCAGATGCCGCGCGACGAGCCGACCCAGACCACCGGTCCCACCCGTGATCACCACCGTCCCCGAGCCCCAGCCCGCGGACGACCCGCCGCCCGCCACCCGGGCCAGTCTGCCCACCCGCACGGCTCCGGCGTGGGCGGTGAACTGGAAGTCTCCACCGTCCGCTTGTGCCCCGAGAGCGGGCAGTGCCGCCGTCACGTCCGACTCTCGCTCGACGTCGAGCAGGGCGAACCGGCCCGGGTTCTCCGCCTCCGCCGCCCGCACCAGGCCCCAGACCGCTCCGCCGGCCAGGTCCGCGACCTCGCCGCCCGGCACCGCGCCCCGGGTCGTGAACACCAGACGCGCGTCCGCGAAACGCGGCTCGGCCAGCCACTCCTGCACCAGGCTCAACGCCCACGCCGTCACCTCGTGCACGGCCTCGGGCGACTCGCCGCCCGCCACGGGCACGAGCACGATGTCCGGCACCTCGCCGGTCAGGTCGGCGAGCGACGGCACGTCCTCGCCCAGCGTGAGTGCCCGCGCCGGCCCGGTGGCACGCGCCGGGACGTCCACCCAGTCCAGCCGTAGCAGCGCCCCGGCCGACCCGGCCCGCCCGGCCACGGCGGCCGGCTCGCCCAGCGTCAGCGACCCCGCCGACAGCACGGGCCCGCCCGCCGCGTCCACGACCTCGACCTCGACCGCGTCCTCGCCGGCCGGGGCGACCCGCAGCCGGACGACGGCCGCGCCGGCCGCGTGCAGCGCCACCTCGTGCCAGTCAACGGGCACCAGCCGCCCGTCGTCGTCCGCCCTGGTCAGGGCCGCGATCTGGACAGCCGCCTCCAACAGCGCCGGGTGCAGCCCGTACGGTGCCGCATCCTCGGCCCGGCCCGGCAGGACCGCCTCGGCGAACACCTCGTCGCCCCGCCGCCACACGGCCTGCAGAGTGCGGAACGCCGGGCCGTGGTCCAGCGGCTCGTGGCAGGACTCCGGGTCCACGGCCACCGCGTCCGCCGGGGGCCACACGGAGGCGTCGAAGCCGCCCTCGCGCTCGCCGATGGCCAGCGTGCCGGTGGCGTGGCAGGTCCACGCACCGTCCACCGTGTCCTCCGGCCTGGCGTAGCAGCTCAGCGGACGCGTCCCGGCCGCGTCCGGGGCGCCGGCCACCAGCTGGACGACGACGGCGCCGTCCTCGGGCAACGCGAGCGGATCGGTGAGCGTCAACCGCTCGACCCGGTCGCAGCCCACCTGGTCCGCGGCCCGGACGGCCAACTCCAGGAACCCGGTCCCCGGGAACACAGCGACGCCGGCCACCCGGTGGTCGGCCAGCCACGGCTGCGCCCTGACCGACAGCCGACCGGTCAGCAGCACGCTGCCCGAGTCGGCCGGGGAGACCACCGCGCCCAGCAGCGGGTGTTCGGCCGGCCGCAGGCCCGCGCCGGTCACGTCACCGGTGCGCGCGGCCGGGGTGGGCCAGTAGCGCTCGTACTGGAAGGCGTAGGTCGGCAGGTCGACCCGCCGGGCGCCGGTGTCGTCGAAGACCCGGGCCCAGTCGACGGGGACGCCGACGACGTGGAGGCGGGCGAGCGCGGTCAGCAGGGTGCCCTCCTCCGGCCGGTCGGCGCGCAACGCCGGGGCCGCGACGTGGTCGGCACCCTCGTCGAGGGTCTGTGCGGCGAGGGCGGTGAGGACGCCGCCGGGGCCGAGCTCCAGGTAGTCCGTCGCGCCGGCCGCGTCGAGGGCGCGGACGCCGCCGGCGAAGCGGACGGCCTCGCGGGCGTGGCGGACCCAGTAGTCGGGGGTGCGGAGATCGTCGGGGTCGGCGAGGGCGCCGGTCAGGTTGGAGACGACGGGGATCGAAGGCGCGTGGTAGGTCAGCCCGTCGAGGACGGCCCGGAAGCCGTCGAGCATCGGGTCCATGAGCGGCGAGTGGAAGGCGTGGGAGACCCTGAGCCGCGTCGTCTTGCGGTCGGCGAAGTGCGCGCGGATCTCCTCGACAGCTCCCTCGGCGCCGGACACGACGACGGACGACGGGCCGTTGACGGCGGCGATCGACACGAACTTGCCCAGCAACGGCCGGACTTCGTCCTCCGTCGCCGGCACCGCGAGCATCGCGCCACCCGACGGTAGCGCCTGCATCAGACGGCCGCGGGCACGCACCAGCGTGCAGGCATCCTCCAGCGAGAACACCCCGGCCACATGCGCGGCCGCCACCTCACCGATCGAGTGCCCGGCCACGAACTCCGACTCCACGCCCAACGATTCGAGCAGACGGAACAACGCCACCTCGACCGCGAACAACCCCGCCTGGGCGTAAGCCGTCCGGTTGATCAGCCCCTCGTCCTCGCCCCACACCACCTCGCGCAGAGACGAGTCCAGCTCGGCGCACACCGCGTCGAAGGATTCGGCGAACACCGGGAACCTGGCATACAACTCCCGCCCCATCCCCAACCGCTGCGACCCCTGCCCGGAGAACAGCAGCGCGAGCCTGCGCTCCCCCGCCGCGCCGCGTGCCACCTCCGCACCGTCCACCAGCACCGCCCGGTGCCCGAATCGCGACCGCCCCGCCAGCGACAGCCCGACGTCCAGCGGCGAACCGGCCGCCCCCGCGAGTCCGGCCAGTTGTGCGTTCAGCGCGGCCTCCGACGCCCCCGAGACCACCCACGGCACGACAGCCGGCACGACGCCCGGCTCCCCGGCCTGATCCACCACGGGCGCATGCTCCACGATCACATGGGCGTTCGTCCCGCTGATCCCGAACGACGAGACCCCGGCCCGGCGCGGGTGACCGGCCTCCGGCCAGTCGCGCGCCTCCGTCAGGAGCTCCACCGCGCCCGTCGACCAGTCGACGTGCGAGGACGGCGCGTCGACGTACAGCGTCTTCGGCAGCACGCCCGCGCGCATGGCTTCCACCATCTTGATGACGCCCGCGACCCCGGCCGCCGCCTGGGTGTGCCCGAGGTTGGACTTCACCGAGCCGAGGAACAGCGGCCGTTCGCGGTCCTGCCCGTAGGTCGCGAGCAGGGCCTGGGCCTCGATCGGGTCGCCCAGCGTGGTCCCCGTGCCGTGCGCCTCGACGGCGTCGACCTCGGCGGGCGAAAGCCCCGCGTTGGCGAGGGCCTGGCGGATCACCCGCTGCTGGGACGGGCCGTTGGGCGCCGTCAGGCCGTTCGACGCACCGCCCTGGTTGACGGCCGATCCGCGAACGACGGCCAGCACCGGGTGCCCGTTGCGGCGGGCGTCCGAGAGCCGCTCCAGCACCAGCACACCGGCGCCCTCCGACCAGCCCGTCCCGTCGGCGCCGTCCGCGAACGCCTTGCAGCGCCCGTCCGTGGCCAGTCCGCCCTGGCGGGTGAAGCCGAGGAAGCTCATCGGCGTGGACAGGACGGTCACGCCGCCGGCCAGCGCCAGGGTGCACTCACCGCTGCCGAGGGACTGCGCGGCCAGGTGCATCGCCACGAGCGAGGAGGAGCACGCGGTGTCGATCGTGAGCGCGGGGCCCTCCAGGCCGAAGCAGTACGACACCCGGCCCGAGATCACGCTGTTGGCCAGCCCGGTGCTCGCGTGGCCCTCGACCTCGTCCCGGGAGTTCATCACCAGCGAGGCGTAGTCCTGTCCGGTCGTGCCGACGAAGACGCCGGTGCGGGTGCCGCGCAGCGCCGTCGGGTCGATGCCCGCCCGTTCGAACGCCTCCCAGGACGTCTCCAGCAGCAGGCGCTGCTGCGGGTCCATCGCGAGAGCCTCGCGCGGCGAGATCCCGAAGAAGCCGGCGTCGAAGTCCCCGAGGCCGGCGAGGAAGCCGCCCTGGCGGGTGGCGCTCACGCCGTGGCCGGTGCCGAACAGTGCGTCGAGGTCCCAGCCTCGGTCGGTCGGGAAGTCGGTGATGCCGTCGCGGCCATCGCTCAGGAGCCGCCAGAGGTCCTCGGGTGTCCGCACTCCGCCGGGCAGGCGGCAGGCCATGCCGACGATCGCGATCGGCTCCCCGGCGTCGGCGCGGGTGGCGGCCTCCGGAGTCACCACGTCGTCCTCTTCGCCGAGGAGTTCCCCGAGGAGGTGCGCGGCGAGCGCGTGCGGGGTCGGGTAGTCGAAGACCATGGTCGCCGGGAGCCGGAGCCCGGTGACGTCGGCGAGGCGGTTGCGCAGCTCGATCGCGGTGAGGGAGTCGAATCCGAGGTCCCGGAACTCCCTTCCGGGGGCGACCGCTTGGCCCGAGGCGTGGCCGAGGACGCCGGCCGCCTCCGCACGGACGAGGTCGACGACGTGGCGCAGCCGGTCGGTCTCGCGCAGCTCGACGAGACGGGCGGCGAGAGCGGCACCCGCGCCCGTGGTGCTGACGGCGGTACGGCGCGCGGCGGGCAGGAGGGCGCGGAACATCGTGGGCACCTCGCCACGTGGGCGAGCGCCGGCGGCCATGCGGCCGGTCGCGACCAGGTAGGGCTCGTCGAGGGACATGGCGGCGTCCAGCAGGGCGAGACCGTCCTCTTCGGTGAGGGGCGGGACGCCGGAGGCGTGGATGCGGTGCAGGTCGGCTTCGGAGAGAGTCCCGGTCATGCCGGCGGTGGGCACCCAGGCTCCCCAGCCCAGGGACTGCGCGGGCAGGCCCTGCCGGCGGCGCCAGTGCGCCAGCGCGTCCAGGTAGACGTTCGCCGCCGCGTAGTTGCCCTGGCCCGCCGTACCCATCACGCCGGAGATGGAGGAGAACAGGACGAAGGCCTTGAGGTCCTGGTCCTCGGTCAGCTCGTGCAGGTTCCACGCCGCGTCCACCTTCGGGCGAAGGACGCCCGACAGCCGCTCGGGCGTCAGCGCGCTCACGACGCCGTCGTCCA
>NZ_JBEZIQ010000130.1:0-5152 GCF_040651155.1 Kitasatospora sp. NPDC048545 | reverse complement strand
CCGTCCTTCCGGGTCAGGGCGGTGGTCCGCGGATCGGTTGTGATCGCGAAGACCTTCGTCCGACCGTCGTGCGTCGGGTTCGTGCCGATTGTGCAGGACCAGATAGGGGCGAACCCGGTGGTGACCTGCTGCGACACGTCCAGCTGCGCCTCGGGGTTCTTCGCGGGTGCGAACCCGGGCAGGCCGCAGAGGTTGGCCCAGTCCGGTTGTCTCTCGACCCCCTTCGTCGGCAGGTTCTTCAGTAGCGGCAGCTTTCGGTCGGCGCACGAGCGCGCCGGCAGCCACCACCGGCCGCCCGCCCCGACGTCCAACTCCGGCGCCCACCACGAACCCCTGCCCTCGCCGCGCGCGTGTGTATCGGCGCCGACCACCACCGGCCGCCCACCACGCCGCTGCTCCGCCGCGGCAGGTACGCGGGCATCACCGCGACCAGAGCGATGCCGGTGAACAGGACCAGACGTATCCCGTCCGCGCCGTCCCACGCCCGGCCGAGCGTCGCCAACGATGGACGGAAGCCGTTCAGGAGCAGCCAGGCGCCGAGCTGCATCACTGCCGCCGAAGATCGACGAGGCGAGCTGGGTGATCACTCTCAGCTGGGTGAACGTCCCGCAGCCACGGCTGATCCGGTGGGCTGGCAGGCGTTGTCGACGTAGTGGACCTTCGCAATCACCGCCAGAGCGGTGACGCCGACCAACATCGTGATCGCGGTCAGCCCCGGTCACCGCCATCGTGCTGGCCGCATCCTTCGCCTTGGGCTCGCGGAACGCCGACACACCCTTGGAGATCGCCTCCACACCGGTCGGCGCCGTACAGCAGAAGGGTGACCGCTCCGTGGATGCTGTCGAGGTTGGCCACCCTCGGCCTCTTCATCGAGTGGCCGGCGCGGAGCCGACCACTCGACGGACGCGATCAGAGGATCGGCTCGCAGCCGATCGCCTTGCCGCCAGCGGTGAGGAACTGCTTCCAGGCCTCGTCGGTGTCGGGGAAAAGCCCCTGGAGGATGTCGGTGTCCATCCGGAAGTAGGTGGGTTTGTCGTGGCAGGTCGCCACGACCTCCTGCTTCGGGATGGGGGAGCCCGCCCAGCGGGACCGGCCGAATGCGGGTGTGGCGTCCTTCTCGGCCAACGGCCCCCGAACCCTGGGCTCGGTCCCGATACTGAAGGACCAGGCGATGGGGTTCTGGCCGGTGGCGATCCGGCACACCCACACCGGGTCGAACGCGGTGGTCACGCTCTCCCGGTAGCCCTTGCTGCCGGCGCTGGCCGCAGTGAACCCGGGCAGGCCACAGACCGAGGCGTTGTTCAGGTCGTGCTCCTGACCGGCCTGTGACAGTTCGTGCGGTGCGGAAAGCGGCGTCTTCCCGCACCCCTTGCCCGCCGCGACGCCGTTCGCCGCCGAAACGGCGAGACGGGCGAGGTTCTCCGCGCCGGGTCCGTCATCGCCGTTCGACTTGACCTCCACTCGAAGGCCGTTGCCGCACTCTCCGGGCAGCAGCGCCCACGCCCAGTCGCTGCGGGCCGCTCCGCTCGCGCCGCCGTTCGCCGAGGCGGCGAACAGCTGGCTGTTCGAGTTGGCCGGGTAGGGGGCGAGGTCGTCGGCTTGGAGGACCTGCACGAAGACGGACCGGCTGTTGCCGAAGAATCCGTAGCTCACCTCCGCCTTGCAGAACGCTCCGCCGCTCGGCGACTGCCAGACACCGTTCTTCTTGCTGCTGACCTTGCCCGGCCCGAGCGCGTCGTTCAGTGCGGCCGCGCTCACCGCGCCGTCGCACACGGCGTCCGGCCCGAAGGCGTTGCTCAGGTTGTTGGCGAGGAACGCCCCCACCCCGGCCACGACCGCCGTCACCGTCACCGCGCCGACCACCGCCCGCACCCGCAACGGCCAGGTGGTGAACCCGCGCCGGTCGAGGGCGGCATCGACCTCGGAGATCTTGGACTGTCGTTCCGGCATCGGATCATCCCTTCCCGAAGGCGGCGTTGTGGGCCTGGACGATCGATGTGTAGTAGTGAACGTTGGCCGAGTCGGTCAGCTGGCCGAGCAGGATGTCCCGACCTGGCACGCCGAACTGATCGGCCTTCGCCTTGAGCATGACCTGCATCTGCGACTGTCCCGTCGTGTACAGGCTGCTGAGGTCGCCCTGCGCCTTGGTGTCGATCGCCGCGTTGACCTTGTTCGCCCAGTCAGACGTGGCGACGTCGACGTAGCGTTGGGCGATGTCCCCCACCGGCAGCCAGTCCTTGCCCGGAATCATGTTCGCGAGCGTGCCGATGTAGTGGTAGTCCATCTTGGCTTTCCAGTTGACCTTGAACTGCTCATCGGACTTGTGGTCCGTGATCGTGTCCGCCTGAACGGCGTCGAGCGCGCCCAAGGCCTTGCCGGCCGCGTTGACGAATCCCTCGAACTTCGGGTCCGGGCGCTCGTTGACGTCCCTGAACGCCTCGGGGCCGAACTCGGCCATCCGCCGGGCCACCTCCTGTGTCTCGGCCAGGTGGATCAGGGAGTACACCTCAGGGTCTTCGGCGGTGCCCCGGATCACCCGGAGGAGCTGCTCGCGGGTGGCGTTCAATCCCCCGGGTTCGGAGGGGCCGGGAAGGTCCTTGCTGAGGATGTCATGGGTGTCTGCCACGTAATCGGCGACCATGTCGGCCATCGGACGGCGAAGAGCGACGGCGAGGTTGTTCTGGTCGCCCGCCTTGTCGCCGCCGAGCGTCGAGAGCGCGGTGTCCATGATCCGGTTCATCGTCGCGTCGTGCGGTCGTACGGGCGGCTGCGAGCTGTTGGGGCCGCGGCCGGTCGCGCCGGCTTCCAGGACCTGACCGAACATCCCGTGAGAGCTGTTGCGCAGCTCGTCGGGGGACAGCTTGCCCTCCAGGTCCTGGTTGGGCCACGAGCGGTCCTTGAGTAGGTAGGTGAGGTTCTTGTTGCGGCTCGGGTCGAGGAATTCCTCGGCCGCCGCCGGGTCGCTCCTCATCTGCTTCATCAGGGGGCCCAGCGGATCGCCTGCACCGGCCCTGAGGGACCAGTTCGGGCCCCACAGGTCTTCGCCCTTGGTCTTGCTGGTGCGCTCGTAGTCGACCAGGTCGTTTCCGGCCTTGAGGAGGAACGCCTTGTCGAAGTTCCCGCCCGCGCCCATCAGCGAGGTGAGCGCCGGGTAGTTGTCGTTCCAGCCGGCCGCCGAGTCTCCGGGCCGGCGTGCGGCCTTCAGGAGGCCGTCCTCCCAGTCCTTGCCCATGCCGCCGTCGCGGGTGGCCGTGGCGAGGACCGTCGACAGGTTGCCGTAGACGTCCTGGTAGCCCTTGGCGTTGTGGTTGCCGTGGGCCAGGTCGCCGTAGACCTTGGAGTACTCCAGCAGGGCGTCCGGGCCGGTCTTGCCGCCGCAGTTGAGGCCATTGAGCAGCGTGGTGGAGAAGTCCTTGTTCTCCGCGTTGGCGGCCATGATGTCCTGCAACTGCTTCAGCTCCGGATCGCTGAGGCTGCCGGCCTTGGACATCAGGTCCTTGGCCCGGTTGGCGTCAGCGATCGGGCCAGCGCCTTACGGCTTCGGGTTGAATGAGGTGGTGCTGGTGCCGATGTCGCTCTGGAGGGCGGCGGCGGCCGTCTGATCGGCGGCGGTGGCCCGGTCGACGGCCTTGCCGAGGCGGGTGGAGATCGCGTCGGCCTTGGCCCGCATCTCGGTGTTGTACTTCTTGGCGGCCTCGACCCCGTCGGGGTCGTTCCGCGAGCCGGCCAGCGGGGGCCAGCAGACCTCGCCGTCGGGGGTGACGGTCAGCTCCTCGGTCTTCGCGTCGTAGATCGCGGTGAGGAGGTCGTTGTGGGCCGCGCGGAACTCCTCGGCCGCGGTGGTGATGATCGCGGCGAGGGCGGTCGCGACTGCCGACGCCTGCTGGAAGTCGGTGTCCACCCCCTCCAATGCCGAGTTTGCGTTGGCCGCCGCCACGCCCTTCCAACCGGCCCGCTGCGCCGTGCTGGTGAGGTCCTTGCGTACCCGCCCGTCCAGGGTGGTGAGGGTCTTGGCGACGCCGGACCAGGCTTCGGCCGCCTCCGTGACCGCGTCCGGACGGGCTTCGTATAACTGCTTGAAGGACACCATGTGCCCGGTTCCCCCTTAGTGAACTGCCGTGCCGAACAGCTGGGCGTTCCTGGCCTCGTTGGCCGTGTACGTCCGCTGAGTGGTGTCGAGGTTGGTGGCGATCCCGTCGATCCGGTCGTGCAGGGCTGTGCACTGCTTCAGCCACCGTTCGGTGCAGCCGGTGAGTGCGCTGCTGAAGGCGAAACCGCGGGTACCCGCCGACGCGGCGCTCACGTGGTCACTGAGGCTCAGCGTGAGGGGCCCGCTGTTGCCGTTGGCCTGGTTGAGGTCGGTGGCGATCTGCCGGGCTATCCCGGCCGAGGCGGCGAGTTCGTGCGGGGTGTCCAGTTGGGTGGTCGCCATGCCGGGGGGAGCGGCGTTCCAGAGCGCTGTGGCGCCGCTCTTGGCGGGGTTGGCGTACGGCGAGGTGCTCGGCGGCGTGCCGGGTATCGATGCCGCTGCCGGGGCGACCGGGCCGGTGGTGAAGTCGGGTTTTCCCATGGGTATGTAGTTCTCCCTCCCCCTGTGTGGGGGCAGTTTGCTCTGCGACACGCTGACCGTGTCGTGCCCCACTGTCGGCATACTGACACCCTCCGCAACGGCGGTTGCACGTAGGGTGGGGAAGACGGGCCGGGACGGGGCGTGGAGGTATCATTACCGGCGGGTCGCTTCTCTACGATCGCGAGTGTTACAGCTTTACTGTCAAACCCCGAAGAGTTCTGCGGCCAGCGCGTGAACACGGACAGTCCTGTCGGGCTCGGAAAGTCATCGCCGCAGGTGGCAGCAGTAGAGCGACTTCGGCCCGGAGGCCGCCACCCCACAGAGTGACGGCCTCCAATGCCTTTCGCGGCTCTACCAGGCCACCCCCAGGGCCTCCAACTGCCCGAGCTGCTCCGGGCTGAGCTTGTCCCGCCTTGCCTTCTGGTTGTTCAACCAGCTGCCCAGCGACGTCCCGTCCTCCTTGTGGGACCTCGGAACCCGCGCATGACCCTCCCGTTCGACGAACGCCGCAAGCGCGGCCAGGTGCTGCTGGAACCGGTCCGTACGGGACACCTTCGGCTTCGCCTCGGCGGCCTGCTTGGC
>NZ_JBEZIQ010000129.1:0-5181 GCF_040651155.1 Kitasatospora sp. NPDC048545 | reverse complement strand
TCGGCCGTGATCCTGGCGACGGTGTTCTCAGAGACCTGCCAGCCCTCGGCCCACAGGTCGAGGGTGATCCTCGGCGAGCCGTACGTGCTACCGGATATGGCAAAGAAGTGGCTTGTCCGGTCCGCCAGTTCGGCCCGCCGCAGCTCGCGCTGGTCGGTTCGGCGGGGCGACGGCGCCACTTGTAGAACCGACTCGGACACTCCCAGTGCCCGGCAGGTGATCGTGTGCGGGACGCCGTGCTCGGTCCTCTGGTCGGCGATGAAGCCCGCAAGCGTCACTTCGTCGCCTCCTTCACCCACAGGACCACCGATCGCTTGAGGACGTCGCGCTCCATCCCGAGCTCGGCGATCTCCTTGCGCTGCCTGGCGTTCTCCTCGCGCAGCCGGCGCAGTTCGTCGCGCTCGGATTCACCCAGGCCCCCGGCCGCCTCCGCGTCCGCCTTGGTCCGGGCGCGGTGGACCCAGTTCTGCAGCGTGCTTTCGTGCACGCCCAGGTCCTGCGCGACCTCCGCGGCCGACCTCCCGGTCTCCGTGACGATCCGCACCGCCCCCCGCGCGGAACTCCGCATCGTACGAGCGCCTCTTCCGCATCATGACCCTCAACTTCCCCTCTGGTCACGACTCCACGCTACGAGGGGAATGTCAGCGGGTCGTGGGTGGCCCGACGTCAACTGTGCTTGCAGTCGCCCTGTGGGCTGGCTGCTGGCGGAACGCACTGGTAGTGAGTGTCTGCGGCGTGATGGCTCAGGAAGCGGCCGATGCACTGGTCCTTGCCGGTACGGCCGTGCGCCGCACAGAAGGCGAGTGCTGCATCTCCGTCGCTGAAGGGGCCCGGATCGTAGATGACCCAGTACCCGGGACGCAGTGAGGCGAAGTCGCCGCTCCGCAGGACCTGGGCCCCGGGTACGTCGGCCCGGACCTGTGCCAGCCGTTGGTCCAGTCCGGCGGCACCAGTGGAGACCGGCTCGGAGTAGAGCTGGGCGATCCAGCTGTCCACGCTGTCCTCTCCTGCCCCCGCAACTGTTCTGGCAGCCGCCGACGGTGACGCCGGGGGCGGACTTGACGGCGGATCCGAGGCCGGCGCGGGAACCGGAGTCGAAGCTGCCTGCGCAGGAGCACTCCCTGGTGGATCCGGGGTCGGCGCGGGAACCGAAGCCGAGGCTGCCTGCGCTGGAGCACTCCCTGGCGGCTCAGCCCCCGATGGGGATGGACGAAGCCAGGGGCCGACGACTCCGATCACTGCCGCGATGATGGCGGCTGCGGCACCGATGAGGGCCACCGTGATCCTCGGCGACGGCGTAGGCGGTGTGCCACTGGTCATCATCACTCCCGTGTGCATCCCGTTGGCAGAAACTGACTGGGAATCACGATGCTGGCGGGTTGGGTAGAGCCGCCCTGCGACTGCCGCCTTTGCTGCCTTATCGTTACGAACGAGACACAACTGTGCCCGCGCCGGGCGCCATGGCCCGCGGTCAGCTCGTCGGCGTCACCCACCGCCCCCGCCCGCGGCGCCGCGCCCAGCAGGCCTACCCTGGTCCACAACGCGGGAAGGGACAGGGGCGTGGAACTGACAGCGCGTAAGGGGCGCTGGATTGCTACGGCGGGGCTGATCGCAGTCACGGTCACGGTGTGGGCATGCGACATGAGGGAGCACGATCCCGCCTACCCGCTCCCGTTCAAGCGGCAGAACGCCTCCGTCCTGCGCCGCATCGCACTCGCCGACCCCTCCACGAAGAACATCACCGTGGCAGCGGACGACCGCACCATCTCCATGGAAGTCTCCTGGAGCGGCTGCGACTACAAGCCCGACCTCGTGGCACGGGAGACAGCCGACCATGTCACCCTGCTGCTCCGGCGCCGGGACGCCTCCGGACCGGACATCGGATGCGAGGACGGAGGCATCGCCGAACTCACCGTCGTCCTCCACCATCCCCTCGGTACCCGGACCCTCACCGACACCCTCACCGGCGAAACCGTCCCTCACACCCACGCCTGACAGAACCCGCGTGGCCTCACGTCCACCAACCAGGCCACGGCAATGGTGAGGCCGGCTCAACCGGTCACAGGTGGCCTTACCAGGGTGCAGCCGTCCGCCAGGGCGCAAGGTCCGCTGAGCAGGATGGCGGGCAACACGGGCACGGTCATGGCGACGGAGCGCAGGATGTCGATGCACCGCTTGAAGCGGTCGATCTCGTCGCTGGTGTCCTCGCATTCGGCCAGGAGCCGGCCGTGCCTGCCCTGGCCGCTGCCCAGGCAGCGCAGGGCCTGCCTCTCCAACCGCTCCAACGGGACTTTGTAGGCACCGCGCCCGATGACAGGTGGGTCGGCGGGCAGCTGGGTGTCAGTCCGTGGCGGCGTTAAAGCGACTCTGTCCACGTGGCTGTAGTCGTCGGATCCGCCCAGTCGCTCCCCCCATTCTCACCCGTCGACGACCAGGCACGTCGGGGTAGAGAGCAATTCGCTACCGGGGCCCCGCAGCACGCCTTCGGCGTAGGCCGCGCCACGTCGACCCCGGTGACGCCGTGGAGGCACCAGCGCTTCTCCACCCGGGATGCGACTGCTACGGGCGCGAGGCCCGTCTCAGGTATCGGCGCTGCCGGCGAGCCAGGCCGACAGGTCGACGATCCGGGTGAGGGCGGGTGCGTGGTCGACGACCGCCCGCCGCTCGGCGTCGCCGGCGGTCAGCACCACCAGCCCGGCCAGGTCGGTCCAGACCGCGCGGTCGATGGCCGGGCGCAGTACGGCGTAGGGCCGGCCGGAGACGTACACCGGCAGGCCGCCCGCCCACCGGGGCTCCGTGATCTTGTCGTGGCCCAGGCGCGCGGGCCGACCGCTGTCGGTCTCGGCCCACCGGGCGGCCGCGGCCTCCAGCCGGAAGCGCCGTCCCATGGGCATGACGGCCCGCCAGTCCTTGCCCACCGCCGACGCGGCGTGCCGCTCCTGCCGACGTCGCCGTTCCTCGCTGGTCCGCTTGGCCTGGTGCTCGCGGTCGGTCGCGGCGAACGCCGCTGCCTGCTCGATGTACGTGGGCGCGGTCCACAGCAACCGGTGATCGTCCTCCCCGGCCGGCACCTGGTGCGGAACGACGCGGTCGCCCAGCACCCAGGCGACGAAGTCGCCCAGCGGCGCGTTGACGCTCTCCCAGCGGCCGTGGCCGTGCGGGCAGCGGCACTTCTTGCGGCACGGCACAACGGCGAATCTGCACAGGCCGTTGCCCACACTCCACTGCTCCGTGCCGCCCGGCCGGGGCGCGGACGCGACCACCGACGGCTCCGCCCCCACCCACAGCCGGGAGGACAAGGTCACCCAGCACACCGGTATGCCGTCGGCGGCGTAGCGGCCGGTGCGCTCGTGGAGCTCGTCGCGGGTGATCGGGGAGAGCTGCGCCTCCCAGGCCATGCGGCGGGCACCGTCCGGGGACGAGGCCATCACGTCGGCCCGCCACGACCCGTCCGGCGCGCGGACCTCCAACTCGGCGTACCAGCCGGCGGCCCGGGCGGCGTGTGCGAGCTGCAGCTTGGTCAGGTGGTGCTCCATGCTCTCCTGCGCCAGCGCGCACGTCGGGGCCCCTCGGTCATGGGCGAAGAAGCGCATCCCGGCCGACGACACCTTGCCGTGCATCCCGTGGCCGCACTCCGGACACGCGAGCGGCACTCGCGGCCGCGCCCGGTGGACCTCCGTCCATGCCCAGCCGCACCCCAGGTCGTCCTGGGTCGCGTCGAGTCGCCCCCGCCCCGTGTACACCGCGGTGAACGTCACCGCGCCCCCTCTCCCCACCGTCGGCCTCCCCGGCCGCCGACCATCCTCCCCCTCTCCACCGCACTCGAACCAACGGCACGTCGCGGACTCTGTGCTGCGGGCGGCCGGACCGCTCGGGGGTTCGGCCGGCCGCCCGGTTCCACAGTGCCGCCGCCCGGCTGCTGATGCAGTCCGGGCTACGCCGACACGGCGTCAGCAACGGGAAGCCCGCGGGTGGGCTGGCCGGTGGAGACCGCCCCAGTAGCGGTGCAGCGTCTTTTCCGGAGCCGGGGCGGGCTCGGCCGCCCCGGCCTGCCAGGGGTTCAGGTCAGGTTGGAAGCGACCAGGTCGGCGAACTCGTCCGGGGTGACGATCCGCACGCCGAGCTCCTCGGCCTTGGCCCGCTTGGCAACGTCCGGAGCTGAAGGCTCCGACAAGCGCGACCACGTCGCCGTTGCCGCCGAACGGCAGTGCCAGTCCACTGGGCACGGCGACGGGTTGGCGGACCCGTTGCCCGGAACTGGATCACTCGTCAGACGCGTCCTCCTCTGCGGCACCGTCTCCTGGTGTCGCTGGCTTCGAGAGGAATTGCCCGCCATGACTGGTCTCGGACCCGTCGTCTGGCCACCTGAGCCGATCAGGACCGAGCGGCTCGTGCTCCGTGAGCCCGAGGCCCGGGACCGTGCGGCGTTCATCGAGCTGCTCGCCTCGCCGGAGGTGCACACCTACCTCGGCGGCCCCCGGCCGCACGACGAGCTTGAGCGCGAGATGCCCGAGGTGCCCGAGCGGTGGCCGGGGAGTTTCGTCGTTGAGCTCGACGGGTCGATGATCGGCCAGATCCTGCTCAGGAGGGCACCGGAGCACCATCGCCCGGCTGCTGCGGGGAAGGCCGATCTCGGCTACCTGTTCCTGCCACGGGCGTGGGGATTCGGGTATGCCGCCGAGTCGTGCGCGGCGGCACTTGAATGGCTCGCCGATGTCCTTCCCGGTGAGCCGGTGGTGCTCGCCACCCAGACCGCCAACGTCGGCTCGATGCGCCTCGCGGCAAAGCTGGGGTTCACCGAGGTAGAGCGGTACCAGGCCTGGAATGCTGAGCAGTGGCTCGGCGTTCGGTCCCCGGTCACACCGTCCGGTTGATCTCGTGCTCGACAGCGCGGATCCGCGAGGCCACCGATAGGTCGTCGGCCTCGGCCGCCGCTTGTCCGCGGCTCCCCCGGAGGAACCGGATGGATCGGAGCCCGTGAACGGGTATCTCGTCGCCGGCGCCCCCTGAACACCGTCCTCAAGCCGTGGGAGTCATCGCCGTTCACTCCTGACTCCATCGTGTCCAGGACACCGGGCAACCTCGACGACTGAGCCTTCCCCCGGGACATGGACACCGGAGTTTCATGCGGCGAGGGTGATCCTACGGGACGCCGCTGTCTGCTTTTCGAACTGGATCGGG
>NZ_JBEZIQ010000128.1:0-5766 GCF_040651155.1 Kitasatospora sp. NPDC048545 | reverse complement strand
CCACCCGACGACCCGTCTTGCCCGTACCACCCACCACCAGCACGACACCGGCATCCGTCGAAAGATCCACCACACCAGCCATCACGATCACCCTCATTTCGAAGACACGGAGGAATCACAGGAGTCCGACTCGCCGTGGGCGCCGGTCGCGTCCGATCGGTTCGTCGTCGTGGCACCATTCAAATCCCCCCGGGTCCGGCGAACCATAGCCACCGCACTCAGCTCCATGCGCGAGCGTCTACACCGCTCACCAGCGGCGCTCCGCCCACCCACGGTCGCCGTCCCGCCTGCAGCCACGGCCCCCGCGACCCACCACAACACAGCCCACCGACGGCCGAAAGCTCTTTCCAGCCCCCTTCGACCCCTCCTCGACCACCGGCGGAAACGGCTGCGGAATTCAGGCCGAAGGGCCGGGAAGGGGATCCGCACAGCCGGCCGCGCCTGCGGAAATCCGGGGCGGACGGGGGCGGGGAATGCGGCCGGAACACGACGAAGCCGGGGCCGGCGCCATCAGGCGCCGACCCCGGCTCACGGTAGTAGCGGGGACAGGATTTGAACCTGCGACCTCTGGGTTATGAGCCCAGCGAGCTACCGAGCTGCTCCACCCCGCGTCGGTAAGACCACTCTAGGCGACAGCCCGGCGAATACGAAATCGGTTTTCCGACGCCACCGAACGGCGGCTCCGAACGACGGCTCCGAACGACGGCACCGCCGGGACAGCACCGCGACGGCACCGGGGCCGCGCCGGACAACAGGCGCAGTCGCACCGAGGCGCGCCGACGCACCCCGTCGCAGAACCGCGAGGTCGGCGAGGTCGGCGAGGTGATCATCGAGCACACCGGAAGCACGCGGTGGCGGAGGACGACGCGGAGGTCCGGCACCGGACTGAACGGACCGCGCCGCCCGGCACGCGGGGCGTCCGGGTGGGCCGGACCGCCGGTCCGGCCCACCGGTCGTTCACGGTGCTGCGTGTCGATCGGCATCTTCAGCGGCTCGGTCCGGGAGGCGGCCCCGTCCTGCTCACTTCCGGAACTCCTTCGGGGTGTCGACGCCTTTCCGGCGTGAACGAAGGAGCACAGCGGATCGCGACGGGCGACGGGTGCGCGGTCGCGGTTCTCCGCCGGTCAACGCCCGCCCGAATTCCGTGCCGGCGCCGAGCGTGAAACACGTCCTGATCGATGTCCCGAAAGGGTGTCGACTCTCCGGTGGGCAGGATCGGAAACCCGCCTGTGCCCGAAGCGGTCCACCGGTGTGGAGGCCACATGATCCCGGCCGGGATCGCCGGAGCGCGCTTCGAGTGGCGCTGCGGTGTCTCCAAGTCTCCTTCTCGACCTCCGACATCACAGCAGGTCAGAAGTTTGAGACAGCCGTGAGACAGCCTCCTGGACCGGTCCTCGGCTTCGACCGGCGGCCCGGCGCCCCTACAATTCAACCCTTGGCGCCGAGGAAACGGCCTTCACGGGGCGCACACGAGGGCGTACTCGGGGGGTCGAGTGCGGATTCGACGCCCGACCGGGCGGGGCTCTTCCGATTCCGGCCACATCCCGATTGATGACGCCGTTCCGTGAGCCTCTCCGAAGGCCGGAATCGGTGTATCAGTCACGATGCCGGTCGATCTCGAATTGGGAAACAGTGCAAGCAACAAGGTGGAGACGGTTCACGCACGGCTGGTTCGCCGCCGTGGTGGCCGTGGGGGCAATGCTCGGGGCGGGGGTCGTTCCGGCGACCGCCGCCGGCGGCGCGGGTGCCGTGGGCACCGGACCCGGCCAGGGGGCGACCTCGGCCGGTGCGTCGGCCGCAGAGGGGCCGGAGGGACTCGCGGTCGCGGAGGCGAGGCGCACGGGCAAGCCGGTGGACGTCGGGCAGCGGCGGACCGAGTCCAGCGACACGGTCGCGCAGCCGGACGGCCGGCTGTTGACGACGACGTACGTGCAGCCGCACCGGGTGCGGCGCGGCGGGGCCTGGGTGGACATCGACCCGACCCTGATCGAGCGGCCGGGCGGCACGGTGGCGGCCAGAGCGGCGACGGCCGAGGTGGAGTTCTCGGGCGGCGGCAGCGGCCACCCGCTGGTGCGCATGGCCTCGGCGGGGCGGGAGCTGAAGCTCGACTGGCCGAAGCCGCTGCCCAGGCCGGTCCTCCAGGGCAGCACGGCCGAGTACCGCTCGGTCCTGCCGGACGTGGACCTGCGTCTGACCGCGACCCGGACCGGGTTCACCCAGGTCCTCGTGGTACGCACCCCGCAGGCCGCGAGGAACCCGGAGCTCGCCCGGCTGCGGCTCGGCTTGAAGGGCGACGGCCTGACGGTCAGGCAGGCTCCGGACGGCTCGATGACGGCCGTCGACAAGGGCGCCGGCGGCACGGTGTTCGAGGCGCCGACGCCGGTCATGTGGGACTCCTCCGCGAAGGCGGCGCCCACGGGCGAGCCCGTGCGGGCCTCCCGCTCGCAGGAGCGGTCGGCGTCCGCGCAGGCTCCGGCGGCTCCGTCCCCGACGGCGACCGGACCGGGACAGGCCGCGGACCCGGCGCAGGCGGCGGACCCGTCCCTGGCCGCCCCCGCCGAGGGCGCGAAGGTCGCCCGGATCGGCGTGGAGCTGCCGCCGGCGCAGGACGGCATGGTGCTCACCCCGGACCGGTCGATGCTGGACGACCCGGGCACGGTCTACCCGGTGATGATCGACCCGGCCTGGAACACCCCGCACGCCGGCGACTGGGCGGGCGTCTCGCAGTACTGGCCCTCGCAGTCGTACTGGCACTTCACCTACACCGGCAAGTACGTCGGGGAGTGGGGCGTCGGGTACTGCGGTGACACCTCGCGCTGTCAGCCGCGGGACGTGAAGCGGGCCTTCTTCCAGGTGCCGACCAGCCAGTTCGCCGGGAAGCACATCCTGAGCGCCGAGTTCGTCGCCACCGAGACCTGGTCCTTCGACTGCTCCCACCAGACACCGGTCGAGCTGTGGAACACCGGCTACATCAACTCCGGCCTCACCTGGAACAGCCAGAACGCCGACGGGTTCTGGAGCCGCTACCTGCAGACCGCCTGGGCGGCCAAGGGCTGGAGCGGCGACTGCCCGTCCGGCCAGCTGGAGTTCGGCGGCGACACGGGCGCGGTCCGCGACCTCGTCCAGAATGCGGCCGACTGGGGCTGGTCGTCCACCACCTTCGGGCTGCGGGCGCGCGACGAGGGCGACCTCTACGGCTGGAAGAAGTTCGGCGACGACGCCGCCCTGCGGGTCTACTCCAACGTGCCGCCGCGCCAGACGCCGATGAGCGACGAGACCATGTCGCCCGGCATGTGCGTGTCCACCGGGGTCACGCTCAACAAGTGGCCACAGCTCACCGCGAAGGCGAGTGACCCGGACGGCGAAGCCGTCGGCATCCAGTTCGCCGCCGCCTGGGACGACGGCACCGGCTTCCGCCGCCGCTGGTGGTCCACCGGCGCGGAGGGAACCGCCCCCGACTCCGGCACCTTCAAGGCCTCCGGCTCGGCGTTCTCCGTCACACTGCCCGCGCTGCCCGCGCCGGCGAAGGGCATGTACGGCTGGGAGGTGCGGGCCTGGGACGGCGCCGAGTGGGGGCCGTGGGCCTCGGACGGCGACCCGACCGACTGCTACTTCTCCGTCGACACCACCGCACCCGACGGCCCCGCCGTCACCTCCGCGTCCTACCCCGGCTCGTCGGACGCCACCGCCGCGCTGCCGTGGACCGACGGCGTCGGCCGCTACGGCAGCTTCACCGTCAGGTCGAAGGCCACCGACGTCGCCAAGTACCAGTGGGCGGTGGACGGCACGGCACTGACCAACGAGGTTCCCGTCAGCGGCGGCGCGGCCGCGACCGTCAACCTGCTGCCGGAGAAGCCCGGTCTGCACACCTTCACCGCCCGCGCGGTCGACGGCTCGGGCAACGCCTCGCAGCCCGAGACGTACTACTTCAACGTCCTGGCCGGCCAGCCCCAGCGCGCCGGCTGGGCGATGGACGACGCCTCCGGCACCAGGCTGACCGGCACCGGCGGCGGCTTCGACGCCACGCCGGGCTCCGGCGCGAGCCCGCAGTCGCCCGGGCACCTGGGCGACGCCCTGGCGTTCGACGGCACGGCCAACGGCTACGCGAGCACCCAGGGCGCGGTGCTCGACACCGCGCGCAGCTTCACCGTCTCGGCCTGGGTGAAGCTCGCCAACGCCGACCGCAACCGCTCCGCGGTCTCGCAGTCCGGCTCGTACATGCCCGGGTTCAGTCTCGGCGTGCGCAACGGCGGCTGGGCCTTCGAGACGGTCAGCACCGACGACGTCGGCTACGGCTACCAGCTGGCCGGCGCCACCGGCCCGGCGACGACGAACCAGTGGACGCACCTGACCGGCGTGTACGACGCCACGGCCAGGACCGTGCAGCTGTACGTGAACGGAGCCCCGGCCGGTGCGCCGGTCGCCGCCCCGGCCGCCTGGGCGGCCCGCGGCCCGCTGGAGCTCGGCCGGATGCGCTACCGCGGCGGGTACAACGACCCGTGGTCCGGCGCACTGGACGAGGTGAAGGTCTGGGACCGCGCGCTGTCCGCGGGCGAGGCCGCCGACGTGGCGGCCGACCGGCAGCCGGCCACCGGCCTGCCGGCCAAGGCGGTCTGGCACCTCGACGGCACCGGCGGCACCACGCCCGGCACGTCGGAGGCCGACGACCTCACGGTGTCCGGCGGTGCGCAGCTCGGCATCCCCGGCGTCGCCGACAAGGCGATCCACCTGGACGGCACCAGCGGCTTCGCCCGCAGCACCCGGCCGATGGTGGACGGGACGAGGAGCTTCTCCGTCTCCGGCTGGGTCCGGCTGCCCAAGCTCGCCGACGGCGACACGGCCGCGCGGGTGGTGGTCGATCAGATCGGCGCACACAACAACGAGTTCTCGCTCTACTACTCGGCGTACAGCAAGAAGTGGATCTTCGGTCGGTACCAGGAGGACAGCGCCGCCGACACCCTGGTGCGCGCCGTCCAGCCGGTCTGCAGCGGTCCGGTCAACGGCATCCCCTGCTTCGGCCCGAACGAGGGGCAGTGGACGCACCTGCTCGGCGTCTCCGACGCCACCGCCCGGAAGCTGCGGCTGTACATCAACGGCACGCCGGTCGGTGAGACGGACTACGTCCAGACCACGCCCTGGCCCGACCCGGGCCCGGTGCAGATCGGCGCGATCAACCGCGAGGGAAGGAACGGGGACTTCTTCGACGGCGACATCGACGACGTCCGCCTCTACGACCGGGTGGTGACCGCGACCGAGGCGGCCGACATGGTCAAGCAGCGGCCGCAGCTGGTGGGCCGCTGGCGGCTCGACACGGCGGCCGGCACGCCACTCGCCGCACCGGACGAGAGCAGCGCCGCCTCCGCCGCGCAGCTCGGCGACGGCGCGGCGATCGACCCGGCCGGCGGGCTGCTCCTCACCCCCGGCACCCTGCGACTGGACGGCGTGAAGGGCTACGCGCAGAGCGCCGCGACGCCGCTGCACACCGACCAGAGCTTCACCCTCGCCGCGTGGGCGGACACCGCGGGCGTCCCGGCCCGGGACATGACGGTGCTCTCCCAGGCGGGCGCCACCGGCGACGCGGTCACCGTGCGCTGGCACTACCTGAAGGACGATCCGGCCACCGGCGCCCACCTGGGCGAATGGCAGGCCGAGGTGAACACCGGCGACGGCGCCGACCTGGCGACGCGCAGCGGTCTGACCGTGGACGAGGACGGCCGCGCGGTCGTGGAGGCGTCGCTGCGCAGCGTCGACGACGAACGGATCTTC
>NZ_JBEZIQ010000127.1:0-6374 GCF_040651155.1 Kitasatospora sp. NPDC048545 | reverse complement strand
GGCGGGCGGACGGGAACATCGAGTACCTGGGCCGCACCGACGACCAGGTCAAGATCCGTGGCTACCGCATCGAACTCGGCGAGATCGAAGCCCAGTTGGCGGCTCAGCCCGGTGTGGTCCAGGCGGTCGTCGTGGTCCGTGAGGACGTGCCCGGCGACAAGCGCCTGGTCGGCTACGTCGTCGGCAACGCGGGCCTCGACGCGACGGCCGTCCGCGCCGGCCTGGCCGAGACGCTGCCGGACTACATGGTCCCGGCCGCGATCGTGGCCCTGGACGCCGTACCACGGACGGTCAACGGCAAGCTGGACCGCCGGGCGCTGCCCGCGCCGGACTTCGGCACCACCGGCTCGACCGCCTACCGTGCGCCGTCGACGCCGCAGGAGCAGGTGCTGTGCGAGGAGTTCGCCCAGGTCATCGGCGTGGAGCGGGTCGGCGTCGACGACGACTTCTTCGAGCGCGGCGGCCACTCGCTGCTCGCCGTCTCGCTCGTCGAGAAGCTGCGTGCCCGCGGCGTCCCGGTGGACGTGCGGACGCTGTTCACCTCGCCGACCCCGGCCCGGCTCGCCGCCGCGACCGCAGCCGGTGACACCCAGGGCGTCGTGGTGCCGCCGAACCTCATCCCCGCCGACGCGACGCACCTCACCCCGGAGATGCTGCCGCTGGTGGAGCTGACCGGGACGGAGATCGACCGCATCGTCTCCGCCTTCCCGGGCGGAGCGGCCGACATCGCCGACGTCTACCCCCTCGCCCCGCTCCAGGAAGGCATCTTCTTCCACCACCTGATGGCCGCCGGTGAGGGCGGACGCGACATGTACGTCGTGCCGGCCCTGCTCACCCTCGACTCGCGTGGGCGGCTCGACGCGTTCCTGGACGCACTCCAGCAGGTGATCGACCGCCACGACATCCTGCGCACCGGCGTGTTCTGGGAGGGCCTGGCCGACCCCGTGCAGGTCGTCGCCCGCCACGCGCAGCTGCCCGTCGAGACCGTCACCGTGACCGGCCCCGCCGAGCAGGCCATGGACGAGCTCCAGGCGGCCTGCCCGCCCGTGATGGACCTGACCCGGGCGCCGCTGCTGCGCGCCTTCGTCGCGGCCGAACCCGGCAGCGGGCGCTGGCTGCTGGCACTCCAGCGGCACCACCTGGTCACCGACCACACGGCGCTGGACATCCTCCTCGGCGAGATCCGGGCCGTGCTGGCGGGCGAGCAGGACCGCCTGCCCGCGCCGCTGCCGTTCCGCGAGTTCGTCGCGCAGGCCAGGCTCGGGGTCTCCCGCGAGGAGCACGAGCGGTTCTTCGCCGACCTGCTGGCCGACGTGGCCGAGCCGTCCGCGCCGTTCGGGCTGCTGGACGTGCGCGGCGACGGCAGCCGGGTCAGCGAGGCGGAGCAGGTGCTGGCGCCGGAACTGGCCGCGCGGGTGCGTGAACTCTCGCGGGTCCTGGGGGTGAGCCCGGCGACACTCTTCCACGTGGCGTTCGCCCGCGTGGTGGCTGCGACCGCCAACCGTGACGACGTCGTGTTCGGCACGCTGCTCTTCGGCCGGATGAACGCCGGCAGCGGCGCCGACCGCGTGCCGGGCCTGTTCATCAACACCCTCCCGGTCCGCCTCGACACCGCCGCGCACACCGTTGCCGACGCGGTCGGCGCGATGCGCGGGCAGCTCGCCGACCTCCTGGTCCACGAGCACGCCCCGCTCGCCCTCGCCCAGCGCGCCAGCGGCATCGCCGCCCCCGCACCGCTGTTCACCGCCCTGCTCAACTACCGCCACAGCCAGTCGGCCGAGGAGGTCGAGGGCACCGGCCTGGCAGGCGTCGGGCACGCCGAGCACGGCGAGGACCGCACCAACTACCCGCTCACGGTCGCGGTCGACGACTTCGGCTCGCGGCTTCAGCTCTCCGTCCAGGCCCTCGCGCCGATCGACCCCGAGCTGGTCTGCGCGCTCGCGCTCACCACGCTGACGGGCCTGGTCGACGCCCTGGAGACGGCCCCGCAGACACCGCTCGCCGCCGTCGACGTCCTCGACGAGGACCGCCGCCGGACGCTGCTGCGTACCTGGAACGACACCGAGGCGGACATCCCCGCCGTCAGCCTCACCGACCTGTTCGAGGCCCAGGTGGCCCGCACCCCGGACGCCGTCGCTCTCGTCGCCGACGACACCGCGATCAGCTACGCCGAGCTCAACGGCCGGGCCAACCGCCTCGCCCGCGTGCTGGTCGAGCGCGGCGTGACGCCGGACTCGCTGGTCCCGGTGCTGATGCGGCGCTCCGCCGAGCTGGTGGTCACCCTGCTCGCGATCCTCAAGGCGGGCGGCGCGTTCGTACCGATCGACGCGCGGGCGCCCGAGTCCCGGATGGCCGTCATCCACGCCGACGCGGGCGGCGGGCTGCTGCTCGCCGACACGCTGACGCGCGAGCACCCCTTCGTGCGCGACGTCGAGGCGGCCGGCACCGACGTCCTGGTGATCGAGCCCACGACCGGAACCGGCGCCGGCTCCGAGCCGGGCGAAGACGCCGACCTGGATGTGCGCAACCTGCCGGACCAGCGCGTCTACGTGATGTACACCTCCGGCTCCACCGGCGTCCCGAAGGGCATCGCCAACACCCACCGCGGCGTGGTCGACCTCGTCTCGGACCGCTGCTGGAGCGAGACCGGCCCGCACCGGGCGCTGTTCCAGGCCCCGCACGCCTTCGACGCGTCCACCTACGAGCTCTGGGTGCCGCTGACCTCGGGCGGCACGGTGGTCGTCGCGCCGGAGGGCCGGACGGACGCCGCGGCGATCCGGGCGCTCAGGCAGCGCCACCGGCTCACCCACCTGCACCTCACAGCCGGCCTCTTCCGGGTGCTGGCCGAGGACGATCCGACCGCGTTCGCGGGCATCCACGAGGTCGGCACCGGCGGCGACATCGTCCCGGCGAGCGCCGTGCGACGCGTCCTGGAGGCCTGCCCCGGCATCGTGGTCCGCAACACCTACGGCCCCACCGAGACCACCCTGTGCACCACGCAGGTCCCCGTTACGGACGTGGAGCAGATCCCGCCGGTACTGCCCATCGGGCGGCCCATGGACAACAGCCGCGCCTACGTCCTGGACGCCGCGCTGCGGCCGGTGCCCGTCGGCACCGTCGGCGAGCTGTACCTGGCCGGGACCGGTCTGGCCCGAGGCTACCTCGGCCGCCCCGCGCTGTCCGCGGAGCGCTTCGTGGCCTGCCCGTTCACCAGCTCGGGCGAGCGCATGTACCGCACCGGCGACCTGGTCCGCTGGACGCACGACGGCCAGTTGGAGTTCGTCGGCCGCGCCGACGACCAGGTCAAGATCCGTGGCTTCCGCATCGAACTCGGCGAGGTCGAGGCCGTGCTGGCCGCGCACCCGGCGCTCGCCCACGCGGCCGTCATCGCCCGCGAGGACCGGCCCGGCGACAAGCGCCTGGTCGCCTACGCCGTCCTCGCCGACCCGGCCGACGCGGCCACCGTCACCGGCGAGGATTTGCGGCGCCACGTGGCCGCCTCGCTGCCGGACTACATGGTCCCCTCGGCGGCGATCCTGCTGGACGCGCTGCCGCTGACCCCCAACAGCAAGCTCGACCGCAAGGCCCTGCCCGCCCCCGAGGTCGGCTCGAGGGTCGCGCACCGCGCGCCGACCACGCCGCGCGAGGAGCAGCTGTGCGAGGCGTTCGCGCAGGTGCTGGGCGTCGAGGTCGAACGGGTCGGTCTGGACGACGACTTCTTCGAGCTCGGCGGCCACTCGCTGCTGGCCACCAGGCTGGTCAGCCGGGTCCGCGCCGCCCTGGACGTCGAACTGCCGCTCCAGGCGCTGTTCGAGGCGCCGACCGTCGCCGGCGTCGCCGCGCGGATCGAAAGCCTCACGACCACCAAGAAGAAGGCACGGCCCGCGTTCCGGCCGATGCGCGGGCAGAAGGAGTCCTGATGATCCCGGTTTCTTTCGCACAGCAGCGGCTCTGGTTCCTCGGCCAGCTGGAAGGACCAGGCGCCACCTACAACATCCCGCTCGGCCTGCGGCTGGCCGGCACTCTCGACGCCGAGGTGCTGGACGCCGCCCTGCGGGACGTCGTCGGCCGGCACGAGGTGCTGCGCACGGTCTTCCCTGCCGTCGACGGCGAGCCCTGGCAGGACATCCGGCCCGCCGACAGCGTCGGCTCACTGCTGACCATCGTCGACGCCGCCGGCCTCGACGAGGCGGCGCTGCGCGACCAGGTCGCGCGGGCGTCCGGGCACGCCTTCGACCTGGCCGACGAACTGCCGCTGCGGGCCTGGCTGTTCAGCCGGAGCCCCGAGGAGCACGTGCTGCTGCTGGTGGTGCACCACATCGCGGGAGACGGCTGGTCGATGGGACCGCTGGCACGGGACGTCTCCACCGCCTACGCCGCTCGGCTGGCAGGCGGCGAGCCCGAGTGGGACGAACTGCCGGGCCAGTACGCCGACTACGCGCTGTGGCAGCGTGAACTGCTGGGCGACGAGGACGACCCGGAGAGTCTGCTGACCGAGCAGCTCGGCTACTGGCGCGAGGCGCTGGCCGACCTCCCCGAGGAGTTGGCGCTGCCCTACGACCGTCCGCGCCCGGCCGTCGCCGGACACCGCGGCGGCACCGCCGCGTTCGCGATCCCGGCCGAGGTGCACCAGCGCGCCGCCGACCTGGCCCGCGCCCACGGCGGCACCCTGTTCATGGTGCTCCACAGTGCGCTGGCCGTGCTGCTCTCGCGCCTGGGCGCCGGAACGGACATCCCCGTCGGCACCGCCGTCGCCGGCCGCATGGACGAGGGCCTGAACGACCTCGTC
This sequence comes from Kitasatospora sp. NPDC048545, assembly GCF_040651155.1. Lineage (NCBI taxonomy): Bacteria > Bacillati > Actinomycetota > Actinomycetes > Kitasatosporales > Streptomycetaceae > Kitasatospora > Kitasatospora sp. NPDC048545. The sequence continues at coordinate 1,585 of NZ_JBEZIQ010000127.1, read as the reverse complement.
GGCTTCTTCGTCAACACCCTCGTGCTGCGCACCGACCTCTCCGGCGACCCGACCTTCGCCGAGGTGCTGCGCCGCTCCCGCGAGGCGGGGCTCGGTGCCTTCGCGCACCAGGACGTGCCCTTCGAGCGGCTGGTGGAGGACCTCGCCCCGTCGCGGTCGATGGCCCGCCACCCGCTGTTCCAGGTCATGCTGTCGCTCCAGAACAACGCCCAGCCGCAACTGGACCTCCCGGGCCTGACGGTCGCGGCCCTGGAGGGCGGCGAGGCCCCGGCCAAGTTCGACCTCGCCTTCACCTTCGGCGAGCAGCCGGGCGCCGCCACCGCCGCGCCCGCGTCCGGCCTGTGGGGCACCGTCACCTTCGCCGCCGACCTGTTCGACCCGGCGACGGCGCAGCTGCTCGGCGACTGCTTCGTCCGTGTGCTGGCGGCCGTCGTCGCCGATCCCCGGCAGCCCGTCTCCCGCGTCGAGATCCTGGACGCGCCCGAGCGCGACCGCATCCTCGCCGACTGGAGCACGGGCGCCGCGCCGCGTCCGGAGGCATCCGGCACACTGCCGCAGCGCTTCGCCGCCCAGGCCGCCCGCACCCCGCAGGCCGTCGCCGTCGCGGCGGCCGACGGCGTCGAGCTGACCTACGCCGAGCTGGACGCCCGCGCCAACGGCCTGGCCCGGCGCCTGGCGGCCGAGGGCGTGCGCGCCGAGAGCGCCGTCGCGGTGCTGATGGACCGCTCCGCCGACCTCGTCGTGGCGCTGCTCGCAGTGGCGACGGCGGGCGGGTTCTTCGTGCCCCTGGACTCCCGCTACCCCCTCGCCCACCGCGGGGCGATCGTCGCCGAGACCGGAGCGAAGCTCGTGCTCACCGACGCCGCCTCGCGCGAGGAGGCCGAGGCGCTGGGCCGCACCGTCGTCCTGGTCGGCGACGAGCCCGGCGAGCCAGGCGACGCCCTGGAGGTCGCCTGCGACCCGCGTCGGCTCGCCTACGTGATGTACACCTCCGGCTCGACGGGCCGGCCCAAGGGCGTGGCGGTCACCCACCGCGACGTGGTCGCGCTGGCCTCGGACTCCCGCTACGCCGGGGCGGCGGCGTTCGACCGGGTGCTGGTGCACTCGCCGTACTCGTTCGACGCCTCGACGTTCGAGCTGTGGGTGCCGCTGCTCAACGGCGGCCGCGTCGTCGTCGCGCCCGCCGGCGAACTGTCGGCGGCGGCACTCGGCCGCGTGGTCGCTGAGCAGGGCGTGACGGCGCTGTGGCTGACGGCGGGCCTGTTCGCCGTCGTTGCCGAGGAGGAGCCGGGCAGCCTGCGCGGCGTGCGCCAGGTGTGGACCGGCGGCGACGTGGTCTCACCCGCCGCCACCGCCCGCGTCCTGAACGCCTGCCCCGGACTGACGGTGGTCAACGGCTACGGCCCCACCGAGACGACGACCTTCGCCGCCACCCACGCGGTGACGCGGGCCCCCGAGGGCGCGTTCCCCATCGGGCGCCCACTCGACGGCATGCGCGCCTACGTGCTGGACGAGCGCCTGCGGCCGGTTTCGGCGGGCTGCGTGGGCGAGTTGTACCTCGCGGGCGCGGGCCTGTCGCGCGGCT
>NZ_JBEZIQ010000126.1:0-6437 GCF_040651155.1 Kitasatospora sp. NPDC048545 | reverse complement strand
GTGACGGTGATGTCCACCCCGGCGACGTTCGTCGAGTTCTCCCGGCAGCGAGGGCTGGCCGCGGACGGCCGCAGCAAGGCATTCGCCGACGCGGCCGACGGCGTCGGCTGGGGTGAGGGCGTCGGCATGGTCGTACTGGAGCGGCTGTCGGACGCGCGCCGCAGCGGTCACCGGGTGCTCGCGGTGCTGCGGGGGAGCGCCGTCAACCAGGACGGTGCCTCCAACGGGCTGACGGCGCCGAACGGGCCGTCGCAGCAGCGGGTGATCCGGCAGGCCTTGGCGAGCGCCGGGCTGGCGGCGGCTGACGTGGACGCCGTCGAGGCGCACGGCACCGGGACGACGCTGGGCGACCCGATCGAGGCGCAGGCCCTGCTCGCCACCTACGGCCAGGATCGCGAACTGCCCTTGTTGCTCGGCTCGATCAAGTCGAACATCGGCCACGCCCAGGCCGCGGCCGGTGTGGCCGGCGTGATCAAGATGGTACTGGCGATGCAGCACGGCTTGCTGCCGCGGACCCTGCACGTGGACGCGCCCTCCTCGCACGTCGACTGGACGGCCGGTGCGGTCGAACTGCTCACCGAGCGCACGGAGTGGCCGGCCACCGGCCATCCGCGCCGCGCGGGCGTGTCGTCCTTCGGGATCAGCGGGACCAACGCGCACGTGATCCTGGAGCAGGCCGGGCCCGAGGTGGTGCAGGAGGCCGCGGTCACGGCGGCGGTGATGCCCTGGGTGGTATCGGCGAAGTCCGAAGCGGCGCTGGACGCTCAGGTCGCGCGGCTGACGGAGCTCAATGAGCGCCCGGCTGCGGATGTGGCGTTCACCCTGGCCGGGCGGTCGCTCTTCCTGCACCGTGCGGTGGTCGTCGACGGGGCAGAGGTGGCCCGAGGACGTGCATCGGAAGGCAAGAGTGCGTTCCTGTTCTCCGGGCAGGGGTCGCAACGGCTGGGGATGGGACGGGAGTTGTATGCCCGGTTCCCGGTGTTCGCGGAGGCGTTCGACGCCGTTTGTGCGGGGCTGGACGAGCACTTCGATCGTCCCCTGCGCGGCGTCGTCTGGGGTACGGACGAGGAGTTGCTGAACCGGACGGAGTTCGCCCAGGCGGGGTTGTTCGCGGTCGAGGTGGCGCTGTTCCGGCTGGTGGAATCCCTGGGTGTGCGGCCGGAGTTCGTGGCCGGTCACTCGATCGGTGAGGTGGCGGCTGCGCATGTGGCCGGGGTGTTCTCGCTGGCGGACGCCTGCGCCCTGGTCGCCGCCCGTGGCCGCCTTATGCAGGCGCTGCCGGCCGGTGGCGCGATGCTGGCCGTGCAGGCGACGGAGGGCGAAGTCCTGCCACTGCTTGGCGACTTCGTGTCGATCGCGGCCGTCAACGGCCCGACTTCTGTCGTCGTCTCCGGCACGGAGGAGGCGGTCGAAGCGATCGGCGAGCATTTCGCCGATCGCCGGATGACCCGCCTGCGGGTCTCGCACGCGTTCCATTCGCCGCTGATGGATCCGATGCTGGAGGACTTCCGTACGGTCCTTGACGGGCTGACGTACCAGGCGCCGTCGATCCCGCTGGTCTCCAACCTGACCGGCGACCTGGCGGAGGGCCTGACGTCGCCCGACTACTGGGTGCGCCACGTCCGCGAGGCCGTCCGCTTCGCCGACGGTGTGCGCGCATTGGAGGCTGCCGGCGTCACCCGCTTCCTGGAGCTCGGCCCCGACGGTGTCCTGATGGCGCTGGCGGCCTCCACTCTTTCCGACGACGCCGTGCTGGCCTCCTCCCTCCGCAAGGGCCAGGACGAGGAGACGAGCGTGCTGACCGCGCTCGCGCACCTGCACATCACCGGTGCGCCCGTCGACTGGGCCGCGCTCTTCGTCGGCACCGGCGTCCGCTCGGTCGATCTGCCGACCTACGCCTTCCAGCACCGTCGCTACTGGCCCGCCACCGCCCCGACGACCGCAGGCGACCTCGGCGCCGCGGGCCTCGACAGCGCCGACCACCCGCTGCTCACCGCCTCGCTCGAACTCTCCGACGACGACGGTCTGTTGTTCACCTCCCGGCTGTCCCGGCAGTCCCACCCCTGGCTCGCCGACCATGTGGTACGCGGCAACGTCCTGCTGCCCGGCACCGCGTTCCTCGAACTCGCCGTCCGCGCCGGGGACGAGGCCGGCTGCGACCGCGTCGAAGAGCTGACCCTGGCCGCGCCGCTCGTCCTGCCCGAGCGCGAGGGCGTCCAGCTGCAGCTGCGGGTCGGCGCGGCCGACGAGAACGGCCGCCGCACCTTCACCATCGCCTCCCGGCCCGAGGGTGCCGACGGCCGCGCCTGGGACCAGCACGCGACCGGCGTCCTGGCCGTGGGGGAGACGCGCACCGCGTTCGACGCGGCGGTGTGGCCGCCGGCCGGTGCCGAGGCGGTCGACCTGACCGGGCTGTACGAGGGCATGGCCGACGGTGGCTACGCGTACGGCCCGGTGTTCCGGGGCCTGCGAGCGGCCTGGAGGCGAGGGGACGAGGTCTTCGCCGACGTCGCCCTGCCGGAGGGCATCGAGGGCACCGGCTACGGCCTGCACCCGGCACTGCTCGACGCCGTCCTGCACGTGACGGCCGTCAACGGGATGCCGCACGGCGTTGTGCCGTTCTCCTGGGAGGACGTGTCGCTGCACGCCTCCGGCGCGTCCTCGGTGCGCGTGCGCGTCACCCGGACCGGCGAGGAGTCCGTCGCGGTGGCGGTCGCCGACGCCGAGGGCCTGCCGGTGGCGTCGGTGGGGTCGCTGGCCCTGCGCGCGGTGTCGAGCGGGGAGTCGGCGGCGGCCCGGGACGGGTTGTTCCGGGTGGACTGGGTGCCGGTGAGGGCCTCCGACGCGACGGAGTTCGCGGCGGTGGAGTCGCTGGCGGAGGTGCCGGTGGACGTGCCGCCGGTGGTGGTGATCCGACCGGCGGACGACGACGTGCACGCGCGTACGGTCCGCGTGCTGGAGCTGGTGCAGGGCTGGCTGGCGGAGGAGCGTTTCGCGGCCTCGCGTCTGGTGTTCGTGACGCGCGGGGTGGTGGCGGGCGAGGACCTGGCCGGCGCAGCGGTGTGGGGTCTGGTGCGGTCGGCGATGTCGGAGGAGCCGGGCCGGTTCGGCCTGGTGGATCTGGCGGGTTCGGACGAGTTGCCGTCCGAGGCACTGGGCCTGGACGAGTCGCAGCTCCTCGTCCGCAATGGGGAGGTCCTCGCGGCCCGACTCGTGCGCGCCGAATCGGCGGGCGAGCCGGTGGTGTGGGCCGGTGAGGGCACGGTCCTGATCACCGGCGGCACGGGCGGCCTGGGCCGGGTCGTGGCCCGGCACCTGGCCATCGAACACGGCGTACGGCAGCTGCTGCTGGTCAGCCGCCGGGGATCGGACGCCGAGGGCACGGACGAACTGCTCGCCGAGCTGGCGGCAGTCGGAGCGGAGGCCGTCGTCGAGGCGTGTGACGTCGCCGATCCGGCGGCGGTGGCAGACCTGTTCGCCCGGCACGAGATCCGCGCGGTCGTCCACACGGCCGGCGTGCTCGACGACGGCGTGCTCGGCTCGCTGACCGCCGAGCGCGTCAGCACCGTCCTGCGCCCGAAGGCGGACGCCGCCTGGAACCTGCACGAGGCCACGAAGGACCGCGAGTTGGCGGCCTTCGTGCTGTTCTCCTCGGTCTCCGGCGTCTTCGGCGGCCCGGGGCAGGCCGCCTACGCGGCGGGCAACGCCTACCTGGACGCGCTGGCCCTGTACCGCCGCTCGCTCGGCCTGCCCGCCGTCTCGCAGGCCTGGGGCCCGTGGACCCGCGACGGAGGCATGATCGGCACGCTCGCCGACGTCGACCTGCAGCGGATCGCCCGCTCGGGCATGCCGGAGCTCACCCCCGCCGAGGGTGCCGCGCTGTTCGACGCCTCGCTCGCGGCGGGCGAGCCCGCGATCCTGCCGGTCCGGCTGGACCTCGCGGCGCTGCGGGCCCAGGACTCGGTGCCCGCCCTGCTGCGCGGACTGGTGCGCGGCCGGGCCCGGCGCGCGGTGGTCACGGGCTCGGCCGCTTCGGCGGGCCTGGCGCAGCGGCTGTCCGGCCTTGGTGTCGACGAGCGGTGGGGCGCCGTCCTGGAGCTGGTACGCGACCGGATCGCCGTGGTCCTGGGCCACGAGGGCGGCTCGGTCGTCGACCCCTCGCGGGCGTTCCAGGACCTCGGCTTCGACTCGCTGACGGCGGTCGAGCTGCGGAACCGCCTGCGGTCGGCGACCGGTCTCCAGCTGCCGGCCACCGTCGTGTTCGACTACCCGACGGCGAGTGCGCTGGCGGGCTTCGTCCTGGAGGGTCTGTTCGGTGCCGACGAGGCCGAGGAACTCCCGTCGCCGCTCCCGGTGTCGTCGGACGACCCGGTGGTCATCGTCGGCATGGCCTGCCGCTACCCGGGCGGCGTCGAGTCGCCGGAGGACCTGTGGCGGTTGGTGGCCGACGGCGTGGACGCGGTGTCCGAGTTCCCGACGAACCGCGGCTGGGACGTCGACTCGCTCTACAGCGAGGACCGGTCCGTCCCGGGCACGTCGTACACCCGGCGGGGCGCGTTCCTGCACACCGCCGGGGACTTCGACCACGAGTTCTTCGGCATGAGTCCGCGCGAGGCGCTGGCGACGGACGCGCAGCAGCGCCTGCTGCTGGAGACGTCGTGGGAGGCCTTCGAGCGGGCCGGCATCGACCCGGTGACGCTGCGCGGCAGCCGGACCGGTGTCTTCGCGGGCATCATGTACACCGACTACCGCTCGCTCCTCGACGGCGAGGAGTTCGAGGGCTTCCGGGGGAACGGCAGCGCCCCCAGTGTCGCCTCCGGCCGGGTGTCCTACACCTTCGGCTTCGAGGGCCCGGCGGTGACGGTGGACACGGCATGCTCGTCGTCGCTGGTGGCGATGCACCTGGCGGCGCAGGCGCTGCGCGGCGGCGAGTGCTCGTTGGCGCTCGCGGGCGGCGTGACGGTGATGTCGACGCCGGGGACGTTCGTGGAGTTCTCGCGCCAGGGCGGCCTGTCAGCCGACGGCCGGTGCCGTTCGTTCGCGGACGCGGCGGACGGCGTGGGCTGGGGCGAGGGCGTCGGTGTCGTGGTGTTGGAGCGTCTGTCGGACGCCCGTCGCAACGGGCACCGCGTGCTGGCGGTCCTGCGTGGCAGCGCGGTGAACCAGGACGGTGCGTCGAACGGTCTGACGGCGCCGAACGGGCCGTCGCAGCAGCGGGTGATCCGGCAGGCGCTGGCGAGTGCCGGGCTGTCCGCGTCGGACGTGGACGCGGTGGAGGCGCACGGTACGGGGACGACGCTGGGTGACCCGATCGAGGCGCAGGCGCTGCTCGCGACGTACGGGCAGGACCGCGGACTGCCGCTGCTGTTGGGCTCGATCAAGTCGAACATCGGGCACGCGCAGGCGGCGGCCGGTGTCGCGGGCGTGATCAAGATGGTGCTGGCCATGCAGCACGGGCTGCTGCCGCGCACCCTGCATGTGGATGTGCCTTCGTCCCACGTGGACTGGACGGCGGGCGCGGTGGAGGTGCTGGCCGAGGCTCAGGAATGGCCGGATGCCGGCCGGCTCCGCCGGGCGGGCGTGTCGTCGTTCGGGATCAGCGGGACCAACGCGCACGTGATCCTTGAGCAGGGCGAGCCCGAGGCCGTGCAGGACGCCGCGCCGACGGTGGGGGCGATGCCCTGGGTGGTATCCGCCAGGTCCGAGGCGGCGCTGGACGCTCAGGTCGCGCGGCTGGCGGAGGTCGGTGAACTCCCGGCTGCGGATGTGGCGTTCACGCTGTCCGGGCGGACGGCCTTCCCGCACCGGGTGGTGATCGTCGACGGCGTCGAGGTGGCCCGAGGGCTTGTGGGTGAGGGCGGGACGGCGTTCCTGTTCTCGGGGCAGGGGTCGCAGCGGCTGGGGATGGGGCGGGAGTTGTACGGCCGGTTCCCGGTGTTCGCTCGGGCTTTCGACGAGGTGTGCGGGGCTCTTGAGCTTCCGCTGCGGGATGTCGTCTGGGGTACGGACGAGGAGTTGCTGAACCGGACGGAGTTCGCCCAGGCGGGGTTGTTCGCGGTCGAGGTGGCGCTGTTCCGGCTGGTGGAATCCCTGGGTGTGCGGCCGGAGTTCGTGGCCGGGCACTCGATCGGTGAGGTGGCGGCCGCGCACGTGGCCGGGGTGTTCTCGCTGGCGGACGCCTGCGCCCTGGTCGCCGCCCGTGGCCGTCTGATGCAGGCGTTGCCGGCCGGTGGCGCGATGCTGGCCGTGCAGGCGACGGAGGGCGAAGTCCTGCCGCTGCTCGGCGAGTTCGTTTCGATCGCGGCCGTCAACGGCCCCACGTCCGTCGTCGTTTCCGGCGCCGAGGAGGCCGTCGAGGCGATCCGCGCGCACTTCGCCGACCGCAAGACGACGCGGCTGCGGGTCTCGCACGCGTTCCATTCGCCGCTGATGGATCC
>NZ_JBEZIQ010000125.1:0-6512 GCF_040651155.1 Kitasatospora sp. NPDC048545 | reverse complement strand
TGCAGCGGCCACCAGCCGGTGCCGGCGGGCAGGTCGCGGACCAGGGTGGGCAGTTCCAGGCCGACGATGGAGAAGACGACGCTCTCCAGCAGGAACACCACCACCGCGTACACGGCGTGCAGTTGCAGCCGGATGTGCGCGTCGGTGAGCCGGTGGCCGGAGCGGCCGAGGAGCACGCCGGCGACCACAACGGAGGTGACGCCGGAGGTGTGCGCGGACTCCGCGAGGACGTACGCCGCGTACGGGGTGACCAGCGCGATGACCGTCTCCAGCACCGGGTCGGTGGTGCGGCGGCGCACCAGCCACACGAGGCCCGCGACGGCGGCGCCGACCAGGCTGCCGCCCCCGCCGAGCAGCAGGAACTCCCCGCCCGCCGCCGGCAGGCTCACCGAGGCGCCGACGGCCACCGCGATGCCGACGGCGACCTTGAACAGGACGAGCGAGGTGGCGTCGTTGAACAGGCTCTCCGCCTGCACCAGGACCTGGAGCCGGCCCGGGAGCGCCAGGCGGCGGCCGAGCGCGGTGACGGCCACGGGGTCGGTGCTGGAGAGCACGGCGCCGAGGACGAAGGCCATCGCGGGCGGCAGGCCGGCGACGGCGACGGCCGTGAAGCCGACGGCGGCGGCGGAGGCGAAGACGAGGCCGAAGGAGAGGATGGTCACCGGCCGCCAGACCGTGCGCAGGTCGCGCAGCGACAGTTCCTCGGCGGAGGCGTACAGCAGCGGCGGCAGAACGACCATACCGATGACCTGCGGCGGGACGTGCAGCGCGGGGACGCCGGGTATCAGGGCCACCCCGATGCCCGCGAGGACCAGCAGTGACGGCGCCGGCACCCGCAGCCGCCCGGCGAAGGTGGCCACGGCCGTGGCCAGGACCACCAGGACAAGAACGATCGCCACAACGTGCATCGGTGGAAAGGACCCCATCGCAAGAACCGGGGTCACCGCCGCCGATCGCCGCAGTCATCCCCGCGCCGACCAGGCTTCCCGGCACACCTTTGGTCATCTTATCGGAGCATTAGCGGGGTACGGCAGGGGCGAGAACGACGGGACACCGGCGCGCACGGCATGGACAGGGCGTGACCGCCGCTGCTCACGCCGCGCCGACGGTCACTCCAGCGCTCCGCCGACGACGGAAAGCGCACGACGACGAGCCGAGGCACGACGACCGGGCCCCCGGTCAGGCGAACTCGCGCAGGCGCGGCCGCACCCCCAGCACGGTCAGGGCGAGTGCCACCGCCAGGGCCGCCGTACCGAGGCCCGCGGTGGTGGCGTCGAGGTCGTCGTCGCCGTCGGCGACCGCCCCCTCGAAGGCGCGCTGGTTGATCGCCTGGTTGTCCTCGAGCGCGGCGCTGAGCACGCCGAAGTCGGCATTGGACTGGCCCGTATTGAGGCCCGTATTGAAGGTGACGGCCTCCTTGAGCTTGCCCTGGGCGTTCAGCTCCCGGATCCTCCGGTCGTCCCGCTGGTACTGCTGGAATGCGGCCAGCACCCGCTCCGCCGCGTCCTGCTCCCCCGCGAAGGTGATGTTGCGCAGCTCGTCGCCGAGGTACCCGCCGAAGCCGACCTGGCCGTGGTCGGCCCGGTGCTTGTCCGCGAGCGCGGAGAGTCGGTCGTTGTACGTGGCGAGCGTGACGCCGTCGACCCGCGCGAAGGACTGGGTCTTGTCGAGGAAGCTCTGCTCGTAGGCGGCCGCCCGGGCGGGATCGGTCAGATATCGGCTCTCGTCCGCGTTGAGGTCGAACGCCACCGCGCGGGCCCTGCTGAGGGCGATCACCGAGTCGAAGGAGTTGCTCTTGGCGACCACCAGGTGGTGGTCCGCCCGGGAGGTCAGCGTCAGCGCGGTGACCAGGCCGACGAGGGCGAGCAGACTCGTGACGGCCAGCGGCACGTTCACCAGCCGCCGGAAGCGCACGGTGAGCACCCGCTGCAGCAGCCCGAGCGCGCCCAGCACGACCAGACCGGTGAGCAGGATCCACCACCAGCCGCCGGCCAGGGCGTCGCGCTGGTCCGCGTAGTTGCGCTCGACCACGGCCGCGTTGGCCTTGGTCACGTCGTCGACGGCAGGCAGCAGCTGCTGGCGCAGCAGGTCGGTGGCCTGCCGGTAGGCCGCGAGGGCCTCCGCCGAGGGGCGGCCGGCCGGGGCGTGGGCCTGCTCCTCCAGCAGCTGGGCGCGGGCCACCAGGGCCTCGTAGCGGCCGAGTTCACCGATGACGGTCTGCACGGCCCGCTGCCCGGCCTGGTCGCCCGCCACCGCTTCCGTGACGCGCTGCAGGTCGGTGTCGGCCTGGGTGCGCCGCTGTTCGTAGGTGTCCAGGGTCTGCTTGCGCAGCGCCGTGTAGTCCGGATCCGCGCCGAACAGCAACAGGTTCGCGGCCTGGGCGTCCATGTCGTTGAGCGCGAAGTACAGGTCCGCCGAGCGCACCACCTGCGGGGCGGCCTGGTGGCCGATGACGTCCGTGCCGTCCCGGGCCTCGCCCAGGACGGCGGTGGTCACCGTTCCGGCGACAAGCAGTGCGGCCAGGCAGAGGCCGGTGAGAGCGCGCACCAGGCGCGGGGTGTTCCACCAGTCCCGGCTGCGCCAGGAGCGGCCGGACAGGTGACGGGGGGCGCGCGGCGCGGGGAGTGGTACGGCCGTCTCCGGTCGCACCGTCTCCGACGCGAGCGTTGTCCCCATGACAGCCGTACCGCCCGACGTTCCCGTTGGCATCGCCGCGCGCCCCCTCGCCCTGTTTTCACTGGCCGCCGAACCTGTCCCGGAGGAACCCGCCGGGGTCGGGGTTCGGCAAACGGTTCGCCGCCAGGCCCCACGCCCGGGCAGCGAACCGTTTCCTCGCAGCTCACACTAGGTGCGGCCGAACAGCCGTCCGACCGTCCTGACGAGTCCTTGATGCCGCCGGGGATCATCTTGACGAGGCATTGGCGCAAGATCCGTCCGGGTGGGCGGCCGGAACGCGTTCACGGCTGGAACCGGTAGCCGATCCCGGGTTCCGTGATCAGGTGCCGCGGACGGCCCGGGTTAGGTTCGAGCTTTCGCCGCATGCTGGAGAAGTAGACCCTCAGGTAGTTGCCGTTGCCCTCCGCGTCCGGGCCCCAGACCTCGGTCAGGATCTGCTTTCCGGGTACCAGTCGGCCCGGATTGGCCAGCAGCAGGGCGAGGATCTTCCACTCGGTCGGGGTCAGTCGGACCGGGCCGGCCGGGCCGGTGACCGTACCCGCGCCGAGGTCGACCTCGCACGGTCCGATCCGTGTCGTGGGCTCGGGCGCCGACGGGACGCCGCCCAGCGGCCTGCGCAGAACGGCCCGCAGCCGGGCGAGGAGTTCATCCACGTTGAAGGGCTTGGTCAGGTAGTCGTCCGCGCCCGCGTCGAACGCGCGGAGCTTGTCCTCGATGTCGGCCCGGCCGGTCAGCACGATGATCGGCACGGTCAGCGTGGAGCGGACGCCGTGGATCACGTCCACGCCGTCGAAGTCCGGCAGGCCGAGGTCCAGGACGATGGCGTCGGGTGGCGCTTGGCCCGCCGAGTCCAGGGCTTCCTGGCCGGTGGCCGCGGTGAGCACCGCGTAGTGCCGGGCCTGGAGGTTGATCCGCAGGGTGCGCAGCAGTGCCGGTTCGTCGTCGACGACGAGGATGTGGCTCACCGGTCCGCGCTCCTCTCCAGCAGGGCGATGCCGGGTTCCCCGGTCCGAGTCTCCGGTGCTGCCGGCAGGGTGAGGAGCATGGTGGTTCCGCCGCCAGGGGTGTCCTCGACCTCCAGGCTGCCGCCCATGGCCTCGGCGAGGCCGCGGGAGAGGGCGAGCCCGAGGCCGACGCCGGTGGTGTTGTCGGTGTCGCCGAGGCGCTGGAAGGGCAGGAAGACCTGGTCGCGGTCCTCGGGGGCGATGCCGGGGCCGCGGTCGATCACCCGGATCTCGACCTGGTCGACGTGGTGGCTGGCGGTGACCAGGACGGGTGCGCCGGGGGCGTTGTACCGCAGCGCGTTGGTGATCACGTTGGCGAGCACGCGTTCCAGCAGCGGCGGGTCGGCGAGCACCGCCGGCGCAGTGTCCAGGTCCAGCGGCTGGACGGGCGCGTAGGTGTCGGTCAGCGAGTCCACGGCACGCATCAGGACGTCTTCCAGCAAGGTGGGCGCCATGTGGAGGGTGAGCGCGCCGGCCTGGAGGCGGCTCATGTCGAGCAGGTTGTCGACCAGGCGGGTGAGCTTGACCAGGGATTCGTCGGCGGTGGCGAGGAGTTCGTCCTGGTCCTCGGGGGAGAACTCGACGTCGGGGCTGCGCAGCGAGCCGACCGAGGCGAGCGCGGCGGCGAGCGGGGTGCGCAGGTCGTGGCTGACGGCGGCGAGCAGGGCGGTGCGCATCCGGTCGGCGGCCTTGATCGGCTCGACCTCGGCGGCGACCACGGCCAGCCGGTCGCGTTCCAGGGCGGCGGCGACGTGGGCGGCGAAGGCGGTGAGCACGCGCTGGTCGGCGGCGGGCAGCCGGCGGCCGGTGAGCACCAGGACGGCCCGCTCTCCGACGGCCACCTCGGTGGCCTCCTCCTGGCTTCCGGTCTCGACGTCTCCGTCCGTCTCGGCATCACTGCGCGCGATGGTCTCTCCCGTGAGGCTGTCGAGCAGGGCGACGGAGTCCATCCCGAAGGCCGTCCGGGACTTCTCCAGCAGGGCGGGCAGGGCGTCGGCGCCGCGCAGCACGCTGCCGGCCAGGGTGGAGAGGGTCTCGGCCTCGGCGGTGGCCCGGGCGGCCCGGCTGGTGAGCCGGCCGGCGTGGTCCACCACGGTGGAAACGGTCAATGCGACGGTGGCGAAGACCACCAGGGCGACGATGTTGTTGGCCTCGTCGATGGTCAGGGTGTGGAGGGGCGGGATGAAGAAGTAGTTCAGCAGCACCGAGGCGATGACCGAGGCCAGCAAGGCGGACAGCGCACCCCCCAGCAACGCCACGGCTACAACACCGAGTTGGAAGATCAGCGCGTCCGTGGTCAGGTTGAGTGTGCTACGGAACGGCGACAGCGCGACGGTGAGCAGCAGGGGAACGATCAGGCCCGCTGCGTAGCCGGCGATGGTGCGGCGCCGGGAGTGGCGGCGGCCGAGCGCGGGCAGCCGGCCGCGGCCGGTGAACTCGTGGGTGACCATGTGGACGTCGATGTCCTCGGAGGCGTCCACGGTGGTCTGCCCGGTGCCGGGGCCGGTCAGGAAGCGGTTGATCCGGCCCCGGCGGCTGGTGCCGAGCACCAGCTGGGTGGCGTCGTGGGCGCGGGCGAAGGCGAGCAGCGCGGTGGGGACGTCGTCGCCGATCACCACGTGGTAGCTGCCGCCGAGGGTCTCGACCAGCTGCCGCTGCTGGGCGAGCGCGCCGGAGGAGGCGCCGGCCAGGCCGTCGCTGCGGGTGACGTGGACGGCCAGCAGGTCACCGCCGGCGGTGCGGTCGGCAATCCGGGCGGCGCGGCGGATCAGGGTCTCGCCTTCGGGGCCGCCGGTGAGGGCGACCACGACGCGTTCACGGGTCTCCCAGACCCGGTCGATGTTGTGGGTCGCGCGGTAGTCGCGCAGTCCCTCGTCGACCCGTCCGGCGACCCAGAGCAGGGCGAGTTCGCGCAGGGCGGTGAGGTTGCCGACCCGGAAGTAGTTGGAGAGCGCGGCGTCCACCTTCTCCGCCTTGTAGACGTTGCCGTGGGCCATCCGCCGGCGCAGCGCCTGCGGGGCCATGTCGACGAGTTCGATCTGGTCGGCCCGGCGGACCACCTCGTCCGGGACGGTCTCGCGCTGCGGGATGCCGGTGATCTTCTGGACGACGTCGTTCAGCGATTCCAGGTGCTGGATGTTGACGGTGGTGATGACGTCGATCCCGGCGGCCAGGATCTCCTCGACGTCCTGCCAGCGCTTGGCGTTGCGGCCGCCGGGGATGTTGGTGTGCGCCAGTTCGTCGACCAGGACGACGGACGGGCGGCGGGCGAGCACCACGTCGAGGTCCATCTCCTCGAACTCGGCGTCCCGGTAGGTCCGTCTGGTGCGCGGCATCACCTCAAGCCCGTCCACCAGCCCTTCGGTGAACCTCCGCCCGTGACACTCGATGAACCCGACCACCACCTCCGCGCCACGGTCCTGTCGGCGGTGGGCCTCGTCCAGCATCCGGTAGGTCTTGCCGACCCCGGGGGCCGAGCCGAGATAGACCCTCAGCCGGCCGCGGCGGTGCACGGTGCCGGGGGCGAGGTCGCGAGCCATGGGCGCTGCTCTTTCCTTGTGTGGCTGGCAGGTTGGTGGTGCGCAGACATGGGCGACCGACCCGGGCGCGGGGTGTGCCCCCCGTACCCGGGTCGGTCTGGTCACTCGGCAGATCGATGGAGCGTCATCACTTCTGCTCGCTGAGCGCCTTGTTGAGCAGCACGACGTTCACGCCGTCCTGTCCGAGGAAGCCGACGGAGCGGCCCTCGGTGTACGTGTCGACCAGCTGGTTCAGCTTGTCGGCCGGCAGTCCGCGTTCCCTGGCGACCCGGTTGACCTGCTCCTTGGCGTA
>NZ_JBEZIQ010000124.1:0-6650 GCF_040651155.1 Kitasatospora sp. NPDC048545 | reverse complement strand
GGCGGAGGGCCTGACGTCGCCCGACTACTGGGTGCGCCACGTCCGCGAGGCCGTCCGCTTCGCCGACGGCATCCGCACCCTCCACGCCGCCGGCGGCCGCCGCTTCCTCGAACTCGGCCCCGACGCCGTGCTCACCGCCCTCACCGCGACTGCGCTGCCCGACGGCGAAGCCGAAGCGATCCCGGCGCTCCGCCGCGACCGGGCCGAAGAGTACACCCTCGTCGATGCGCTCGCCCGTCTCCACGTCCGCGGTGCCACCGTGGACTGGGCCGTGCTGTTCGCCGCCACCGGTGCCCGGCACGTCGACCTGCCGACCTACGCCTTCCAGCGCCGCCGCTTCTGGCCCGCGCCCCTCGCCGCCCGTGGCGGCGACGTCCGCTCCGCCGGCCTCGGCTCCACCACGCACCCCATGCTGGGCGCCGCCGTTGAACTGGCCGACGAGGACGGGCTGGTGCTCACCGGATCCCTGTCGACGGCGGCGTTCCCGTGGCTGGCCGACCACATCGTCCGAGGCGCGGTCCTGGTCCCCGGCGCGGGCCTGCTCGAACTGGCGCTGCGGGCCGCGGCCGAGGTGGGCTGCGGCCTGGTGGAGGAGTTGACGCTGGCGGCACCCCTGGTGCTGCCCGAGCACGGTGCACTCCAGCTCCAGCTCCGCGTCGGGACACCGGACGCCACCGGCGGCCGGGAGCTCACCGTCCACTCCCGGCCGGACGGGGACCCGGACGCCGGGTGGGTGCGGCACGCGGCCGGTTCGCTGGCCGTCGGCGGAGCCGTCGAGGCCGAGGCCTTCGATGTCTGGCCGCCGGTCGACGCCGAGCCGCTGCCGGTGGAGGGTGCGTACGAGCGGATGGCGGAGGCCGGGTTCGGCTACGGCCACGCCTTCCGGGGCCTGCGTGCCGCCTGGCGGCGCGGCGACGAGCTGTTCGCGGAGGTCGAACTCCCCGAGGAGGTCGAGGCGGACGGTTTTGGTGTGCACCCTGCCCTCCTCGACGCGGCCATGCACGTCGCCATCGTGGACGCCGGGAGCGACGACACCGTGGTCCCGTTCGCGTGGACGGGTGCCGCGCTGCGCGCCGTCGGCGCCTCGGAGGTGCGGGTGCGGATCGTGCGGCTCGACGGTGGCGGGCTGCGGCTCGACCTCGCCGACCCGGCGGGCGGCCCCGTGCTGACGGTGGCCTCCGTGACGGGCCGGGCCGTTTCGGCGGAGCAGCTGGGATCGGTCGACCCGGTCTACGCGGTGGAGTGGGCGGCGCTGCCGGCCGCCCCGGACACGGACACGGAGTGGACGGACTGGGACGCCCTGCCCGCCGAGGGCCCGGCCCCTGAGACCGTCGTCCTGGACTGCGGCGCCTTCGCGAGCTCCGAGGATGTCCCGAGCGGTGTCCGCGTGAATGTCCACGCCGTGCTGGCGGTCCTCCAGGTGTGGCTGGCGGAGGAGCGGTTCGCGGTGTCGCGGCTGGTGGTGGTGACGCGGGGTGCGGTGGCGGTGGGTGCGGGTGAGCCGGTGGATCTGGCGCAGGCTCCGGTGTGGGGTCTGGTGCGGTCCGCGCAGGCGGAGAACCCGGGCCGGTTCGGCCTGCTGGACACGGACGGAGAGGTGCTGATCACCGCCGAGCCGGAGTCGGCCGTGCGCGGTGGAGTCGTCCACGTGCCGCGGCTTTGCCGGCTCCCGCAGCCGGAGGGTGCGATGCCGGTCGGCGCGGACGACACGGTGCTGATCACCGGCGGCACGGGGGGCCTGGGTGCCGTCGTGGCGCGCTACCTGGTGGTGGAGTGCGGGGTTCGCAGTCTGGTGCTGACGAGCCGTCGTGGTCCGGAGGCGCCGGGTGCGGCGGAGCTGGTTGCGGAGTTGTCCGCGCTCGGCGTGGCCGTCGACGTTCGTGCCTGTGACATGGCGGACCGCGAGGCTGTGGCCGCTCTGATCGACACGCTCCCTGAGCTGTCCGCCGTGGTCCACGCGGCCGGTGTCGGTGACAACGGTCTGGTCGGTGCGCTCACGCCCGAGCGCATGGACACGGTCCTGGCGCCGAAGGCCGACGGTGCGTGGTATCTGCACGAGCTGACGAGTCACCTGGATCTGACCGCTTTCGTGATGTTCTCCTCCGCGGGTGGTCTGGTTCTGACCGCGGGCCAGGGCAACTACGCGGCCGCGAACGTCTTCCTCGACGGCCTCGCCGCGCACCGCCGTGCCGCCGGGCTGCCCGCGACCTCGATGGCCTACGGCATGTGGGACGTCGGCGCCGGCCTCGGCCGTGACCTCGCGGACGTCGACCGGACGCGGATGGCCACCCAGGGCGTTCCCGTCCTCGACCACGCGACCGGCCTCGCACTCTTCGCCACCGCCCTGCGCAGCGAGCGCGCGGCCGTCGTCCCGATCCGGGTCGACGCCGCGGCCCTGCGCGCCCGCACGGACGAGGTCCCCGCGCTCCTGCGCGCCCTCGCCACACCGCGCAGGCGTGCCGAGCTGCCCGCGAGCGGCCGGGCGGCCGAGAGCGGCCTGGCCGAGCGCCTCGCCGGGCTGGGGGAGAGCGAGGGCCGGCGCCTGGCGCTGGAGCTCGTGCGGACGGAGGTCGCCGCCGTGCTCGGCCACGCGTCCGCGGAGGCGATCGCGCCCGAGCGCGCGTTCCAGGAGCTCGGCTTCGACTCCCTGGCCGCGACCGACCTGCGCAACCGCCTCAACAAGCGCACGGGCCTGCGCCTGCCCGCCACGCTCGCCTTCGACTTCCCCAACGCCCGGGCCGTCGCGGAGCACCTCCTCGACTTGGCCGGCGCGGGTACGGAGGCGACGCCGACGACCGGCACCGACGCCCGCCCGCACACCTCCGACGAGCCGATCGCGATCGTCGGCATGGCCTGCCGCTACCCCGGCGGCGCGGCCACGCCCGAGGAGCTGTGGCGGCTGCTGGTCGACGGTGTCGACACCGTCACCGGACTGCCGACCGACCGCGGCTGGGACATCGAGCACCTCTACGCCCCCGAGCCCGGCAAGGAGGGCCACAGCTACACCCGTCACGGCAGCTTCCTGCACGACGCCGGTGACTTCGACCCCGGATTCTTCGGGATCTCCCCGCGCGAGGCCCTCTACATGGACCCGCAGCAGCGGCTCCTGCTGGAGACCTCGTGGGAGGCGCTGGAGCGGGCCGGCATCGACCCACTGTCGCTGCGAGGCAGCCGGACGGGCGTCTTCGCGGGCGTGATGTACCACGACTACGCGCTCAACACGAACCCCTCGGGCACCAGCGGCGGCAGTGTTGTCTCCGGCCGGGTGTCCTACACGCTGGGCCTGGAGGGCCCGGCGGTGACCGTCGACACGGCCTGCTCCTCCTCGCTCGTCGCCCTGCACCTGGCGGTCCAGGCGCTGCGCAGCGGCGAGTGCTCGCTGGCCCTCGCGGGCGGCGCGACGGTGATGTCGACGCCGGGCATGTTCATCGAGTTCTCGCGGCAGCGGGGGCTGTCCGCGGACGGCCGCTGCAAGGCGTTCGCGGGTTCGGCGGACGGCGTCGGCTGGTCGGAGGGCGTCGGGGTGCTGCTCGTCGAGCGGCTGTCCGATGCGGAGCGGAACGGGCACCGGGTGCTCGCGGTGATCCGCGGCACCGCCGTCAACCAGGACGGTGCGAGCAACGGCTTCTCGGCGCCGAACGGTCCGTCGCAGCAGCGGGTGATCCGCCAGGCGCTGGCGAGCGCCGGGCTGTCCGCGTCGGACGTGGACGCCGTCGAGGCTCACGGCACGGGGACGACGCTGGGCGACCCGATCGAGGCCCAGGCGCTCCTCGCCACCTACGGGCAGGACCGTGAACTGCCGCTGCTCCTCGGCTCGATCAAGTCGAATATCGGGCACGCGCAGGCGGCGGCCGGTGTGGCCGGCGTGATCAAGATGGTGCTGGCGATGCAGCACGGCGTGCTGCCGAAGTCGCTGCACATCGACCGACCCTCGCCACACGTCGAGTGGTCGGAGGGCGCGGTCGAGCTGCTGGCCGAGGCACGGGACTGGCCGGCGACCGGCCGACCGCGCCGGGCGGGCGTGTCCGCCTTCGGGATCAGCGGGACCAATGCGCACGTGATCGTGGAGCAGGGACCCCAGCCCGTGGCCGAACCTGCTACTGGTGGGCTGGAGTCGGGCACGCTGCCGTGGCTGCTCGCCGCGGCGACGCCGGAGGCCCTGCGAGTGCAGGCCGAGCGGCTCGCGACCTTCGTCGGCGCGCGGCCGGAGCTCGACGCACTGGACGTCGCCCACTCGCTCGTCGCGACGCGTCCGGCGCTGGAGCACCGCGCGGTGCTGCTCGGCGCGGACCGGGAGGAGCTGCTGGCCGGGCTGGACGCGCTGAGCCGGGGTGAACTCGCTCCGGGCGCGGCCATCTCGTCCGCCCGCGCGGGTGGGGCGACGGCGTTCCTGTTCGCCGGGCAGGGGTCGCAACGGCTGGGAATGGGACGGGAGTTGTACGCCCGCTTCCCGGTGTTCGCGGAGGCGTTCGACGCCGTTTGTGCGGGGCTGGACGAGCACTTCGATCGTCCCCTGCGCAGCGTCGTCTGGGGTACGGACGAGGAGTTGCTGAACCGGACGGAGTTCGCCCAGGCGGGGTTGTTCGCGGTCGAGGTGGCGCTGTTCCGGCTGGTGGAATCCCTGGGTGTGCGGCCGGAGTTCGTGGCCGGGCATTCGATCGGTGAGGTCGCGGCTGCGCATGTGGCCGGGGTGTTCTCGCTGTCGGACGCCTGCGCCCTGGTCGCCGCCCGTGGCCGCCTTATGCAGGCGCTGCCGGCCGGTGGCGCGATGCTGGCCGTACAGGCGACGGAGGGCGAAGTCCTGCCACTGCTTGGCGACTTCGTGTCGATCGCGGCCGTCAACGGCCCGACTTCTGTCGTCGTCTCCGGCACGGAGGAGGCCGTCGAAGCGATCGGCGAGTATTTCGCCGATCGCCGGATGACCCGCCTGCGGGTCTCGCACGCGTTCCATTCGCCGCTGATGGATCCGATGCTGGAGGACTTCCGTACGGTCCTCGACGGGCTGACGTACCACGCGCCGTCGATCCCGCTGGTCTCCAACCTGACCGGTGCACTGGTCGACGGCCTCCAGGGGCCCGACTACTGGGTGCGCCACGTCCGCGAGGCCGTCCGCTTCGCCGACGGCATCCGCACCCTCCACGAGGCCGGCGGCCGCCGCTACCTCGAACTCGGCCCCGACGCCGTCCTTTCCAACCTCGTGCAGGGCATCCTCGACGACCCGGTCGCCGCCGGCACGTGCGTCGTGCCCGCCCTGCACGCGGACCGGGACGAGGAGGCGAGCCTGATCCGCGCGCTCGGCCGGCTGCACACGGCCGGAGCCGAGGTGGACTGGTCCGTCTTCTTCGCCGGCAGCGGCGCCCGGACGGTGGAACTGCCCACCTACGCGTTCCAGCGCCGCCGCTTCTGGCTCGACGCGACGATCCCGCTCGGCGATCTGGGCGCGGTCGGCGTGGGCGCCTTCGCGCACCCGCTGCTCGGTGCCGCCGTCGACCTGTCCCACACGGACGGGTTCCTCCTCACCGGCCGGGTGTCGCTGGAGTCCCACCCGTGGCTGGCTGATCACCAGGTCCTGGACACCGTCCTGGTGCCGGGCGCGGCGCTGGTCGAACTCGCCCTGCGGGCCGCCGCCGAGGTGGGCTGTGAGTCGGTGGAGGAACTGACCCTCGCCGCACCGCTGGTGCTTCCGGAGCGGGGCGCCGTCCAGCTGCACGTGCGGGTCGGTGGCCCGGACGCCTCGGACCGGCGTGCGGTGACCATCCATTCGCGGCCGGACGGGGACCCGGACGCCGGGTGGGTGCGGCACGCGGCCGGTTCGCTGGCCGTCGGCGGAACCGTCGAGGCCGAGGCCTTCGAGGTCTGGCCGCCGGTCGACGCCGAGCCGCTGCCGGTGGAGGGTGCGTACGAGCGGATGGCAGAGGCCGGGTTCGGCTACGGTCCGGTGTTCCGGGGCCTGCGTGCCGCCTGGCGGCGCGGCGACGAGCTGTTCGCCGAGGTCGCGCTGCCCGAGGGCGTCGAGTCGGACGGTTTCGGTCTGCACCCGGCGTTGCTCGATGCGGCCATGCACGCCGCGATCCTGGCCGGCGGCGAGCGGGGGACGATGATCCCGTTCGCCTGGACCGGAGTGTCCCTGTCCGCCGTCGGCGCCTCGGAGGTGCGGGTGCGGATCGTGCGGCTCGACGGCGGCGGGCTGCGGCTCGACCTCGCCGACCCGGCGGGCGGGCC
Organism: Kitasatospora sp. NPDC048545; assembly: GCF_040651155.1. Taxonomy (NCBI): domain Bacteria; kingdom Bacillati; phylum Actinomycetota; class Actinomycetes; order Kitasatosporales; family Streptomycetaceae; genus Kitasatospora; species Kitasatospora sp. NPDC048545. Next base: position 428 of record NZ_JBEZIQ010000124.1, on the reverse strand, counting down.
GGTGCTGTCCGTGGGCGCGATGGTGAGCAGGGCGGTGTCGGCGGAGCAACTGGGTTCGGCGGGCCCGCTCTACGGGATCGAGTGGGCGGAGCTGTCGAACGGGCCTGCCGCAGAGAGCTCCTGGGCTCGGTGGGAGGACGTGTCGAACTCCGAGGAGCCGACGCCCGACGTGGTCGTCCTGGACTGCGGCGACTTCGTGAGCCCCGACGTCCCGAGCGGTGTCCGCGTGAGCGTCCACGCCGTGCTGGCGGTCCTCCAGGTGTGGCTGGCGGAGGAGCGGTTCGCGGTGTCGCGGCTGGTGGTGGTGACGCGGGGTGCGGTGGCGGTGGGTGAGGGTGAGCCGGTGGATCTGGCGCAGGCTCCGGTGTGGGGTCTGGTGCGGTCCGCGCAGGCGGAGAACCCGGGCCGGTTCGGCCTGCTGGACACGG
>NZ_JBEZIQ010000123.1:0-6707 GCF_040651155.1 Kitasatospora sp. NPDC048545 | reverse complement strand
GTTTCCTTGGCATCGCTGAGCTGGTTGAAGCACCGTCCGTAGCGGTCGTGGTCGACGTCATGCGTGCTTTCACCGTGGCTGCCTGGGCCTTTGCCCAGGGGGCGGAAAAGATCGTTCTTGCTGAGTCGCTGGACGAAGCCCTGGCGCTCAAGGCTCGCCACCCGGATTGGGTGGCGCTCAAAGACGGTCCGCCCGCGCCCGGGTTCGACATGGTCAACTCGCCGGGCCTGCTGCGGTCTGTTGACCTTGGCGGACGGACCGTTGTGCAGAAGACCACGGCAGGGACGGTCGGCGCCCTTGCGGTCAAGGAGGCGCCGCTGGTGCTGTGCGCCAGCTTCGTGGTGGCGGAGGCAACGGCTCAGCTCTTGCGGACACGCGAGAGTGACAGTGTCACGTTCGTGGTCACTGGCGAGGATGGGCAGGCCGATGAAGATCTGGCGTGCGCTCAATACATCGCTCGGAGGGCCACCGAGGCTGGGACGGATGCTGCTGAGTTCCTCTGCCGCGCTGCCGAGTCGCGCGCCGCTGCCGAACTGGCGGAGGGGGTGCGTCAAGGAGTCCATCCCGATGACGTTGCACTCTGTCTTGAGCTCGACCGGTTCCCCTTTGCCATGGTGGCGACCTTGGAGGACCCGCTCATGGTCCTGCGTCCGTGCGCCATGCCTTCGCTGGCTGACGAGGACCCGGTCTGATCGCTGGCGAGCTGCAACTCTCACCATGCGAGAGCCAGCACCCAGTCGGGCATGCGGCATCAGCTGCATGTCCCGATGACGGTAGTTCGGGGTGGTGGCAGGAAGCTGACCCGAGTGGTGCCGGTAGTGATCTCGCGGAGCCGGACGATCTCTTCGTGCTGGGCGGCGAGGCGGGCCAGTGCCTGGGAGCGAAACTCGCTGAGTTCTTCATTCACGTTGTCGGCGCGGGCCAGCCGTTCTTTCAGAGTGGTGATCTCAGCTTTGAGCCGCTCGATCCGGGCTTCGCGCGGGTCGGGGATCTGTCCTGCTTCCTGAAGATTCTGCAGGCGGCGCTCGAACTCTTCGCGGAGGTGGGCATAGGGGCGGGCGCCGTAGAAGGCGGTGCGGTCGACGGCGGCCTCGCGAGCGAGGTCTTGATGTCGCACTTGCCGCCGGGCGGAATCTCTCCGCGCAGGAGCCGGTCCATGGCGGCTCGGATGCGGTTCTCGTTCTCGATGCGCTGGGCTGCGGTGATCCTCATGCGGAGTCCTCATCGGGCTGGTCGGTGGCGGCCGCGTCGATCTCGGAGACGACCCGGAGGGCCCGGTCGTGGTCGGCCTGCAGCCGGGCGTGTTCGGTCTTGCGAGCGGTCCCGAGCTGGCCGAGGAAGACCTTGGTCCGCTCGGCGTGCTCGGCCCAGACGGGGCGGTGACAGGGATGGTGGGTGGCCTGCGGGCAGCGGGCGGAGTCACACATCCCCACCAGCGGCCGGTTGGCGGTGGGAGTGCCGGCGAGTTTGAGGCAGAGCGCCCGGAAGGGGTCGGTGAACCAGCAGTAGTTCGCCGGTCCGAGGTGGAGGGTCCTGGCACGCTTGGTCAGCAGGTTGAGGACGTCGCGGTCGTTGCGCTGGGTCTTCGGGGCGGCGGCCGGGGCCTCATCGAGGCGGGCGTCGATGCTGGCGAAGAACTCGGTGAGGCTGCGGGCGCCGGGACCGGCGGGCAGGACGCCCTGCTGGTAGTTTCGGAACTCCTCCAGGACCAGCTGGAGATTGCGCTCGCTCTCGTGCTTGTTGACCTCCGCCAACAGCTCGGCCTGGGCCCCGCCAGGGCGCGAGGCATAGCCCTCCGTTGTGGCCACGGCGATATGCTTCAGGTGGATCTTGGAGGCTAGGACGCCGCCGGGCCGATAGGCCATCTCCAGAGACAAAGTCCGCCGCAGCATCCGTAGGTTGACCGGTCCGTCGGGAGTCGGGGCGAGCGCGAGCCGCCGGCCGGCGTCGGAGTTGACCCAGTTCTTGAACCACTGGTAGCGGACGTTGAAGGCGAACCGGCCGAGCAGTAGGGCTCCGTCCGCGGGGGCCTCGTGCAGTTGCTCAAGGAGTCCGACCGCGCGGTGGACGGGCTCGATGACGACCCATTCGTCGTCCGTGCCGCCCAGTGGCTGGCCTTTGACGATCTTGCTCGCGAGGCGGTAGCGGACCAAGCCCGGGATGGATTCCTCCGGAGGGCGGCGGCAGCCGATCCGCAGTTCCATCAGCTCGCTCGCGCGCATCCCGGAAATGGCGGCCGTGGTGATGAGCGCGGCGGTGCGGACGATGCCGACCACGGCGATGGCCTCCAGCCGGTGCAGCGGCAGGGTCCATGGCAGCGTGGATCCCTCGTCGGCCGTGGGGATGTGGTCTGCGTCTTGCCCGAAGGGTTTCTCGACACCGACCTGGGCGAGGACGTCTTCGAGCGGTCCGCGGAGGGCCGGCAGCCAGGCGGTGGCGAACTGGCTGAGGCCGGCCTGTCGGGCCAGGGTGCCCGTCGCGACAGACAGGAGGGGATCGTCCGGGGCCCAGCCGTCGGCGAGCCGCCGGGTGGCGTACCAGTCTTCGAGCATGGGCAGGGGTGTGCGCGTTCGTGTGTACTCGCCGAGCACTCGGCTGATCTCACGGGCCGGGACCCGGCTCTTGGGGCCGACTCGCCGCAGTTCCCGGAGCCGCCGCGCCGAGTACTGATCCGTGTCCCGGATTGCGTGTGCCAATTGGACGGCGTGCGGGCCGAGCGTGTCCACGATGTAGAGGGCGGCTGCGAGCATCGGCTGCAGGACGGCCTCCTCGACGGGCTGGGTCTTGTTCTCGGTGCGGCCGGAGGGCATCTCGGCGATCGCCGAGGCGGTGGCACCGCCCCAGGGCCGAAGGCTCGCGGAGACCCGGTCCGCCGTGAACAGGTCTCGGTAGTTGACGAGGTCGACGATGGCCTGCGCGGCGGCTCGTCGCGTGCCGGGGCTCTGTTCGCCGACGACGGCGCCGCGCTCGTCGAGCACGTATCGGCGGTGGGCCAGGTAAGCCTCGCAAAGGTGAGTATCGATCGCCTCCAGGCTTGTGATGGACCGCGTGTCCAGCCACTGGAACAGGCGGGTGAGCTCCTCCAGCCGGCCCACGCAACTGCGCAGGTGGAGCGCGGTGCGGTGGGCCCGGGACAGCGGGGCGACGGTCGGGTGCCGCGGGGCGAGCATGGCCAAGATGAGCTCCTTGGCGACCAGTCGCCAGCGAAGGTCACGGATGCCGGTGAAGTCGAGATGCCGGTGGCAGATCGGCAGTTGGACCGGCAGGCCGATGACCTGGGAGAAGTCCCAGATATCGTCCTCGAACAGCGGACGGCGGCAGCCTTCGGGCAGAGGCAGCCCGGCCTCGCGGCAGACGTCGGCGCCGGCGAAGACGCCAGACTGGCCATCGAACGCGGGAGCGGCAGCAGTGGTCACGCGGTCATCTCCTCGGGCCGTAGCGGAAGTTCAGCGTCCTCGTCGGCGATCTGTGGGGTCGCCGCCGCGAGGACGGCCGGGTCGAAGCGGTCCAGGACCTGCTGGATGCGGGCGGCATAGGGCCCGAAGACGGCCATGAACTGGGCGGCGGGCATCTGCTGCCACTGCCGGGAGAAGAACCCTTTGAGCCGCAGCAGGTTGACCGCGTGCCGGGGCGCGAACACGGCCAGCGGGCAGAGCAGGCAGACCCAGGGGCGGGCCGGACACGGTTTGCCCTTCGGCCCGTGCAGCCCGGACAGCTGATCCCCGCAGGCGGCGGTGAACACATCCCGCTGTCCGCCCACCAGCTCGGCGATCGCCGCATCGTCCAGTTCCAGGGCCGCCACCAGCTGCGGATAGTCCGCGACCAGCGCGGCCGCGTCCTCCTCGGTGATCACCGTGGGCGGGTGAGACCGCCGGAGCATGTCGTGCTGAGCGTCCTCGACGACCGCCTCAATAGCCTTTTGCTCAACCGGTGTTGTGGCCGTCAGGTAGTGGTCGCCCTCGACCTCGGGGGTGTGGTTCGGGTCGATCGTCGCCCGGCTGCGGCCCGCCCACGTGCCCTTGTCCCGCATCGCGTGATGCGTGGTGCGGATCCGCGCGCGGTGGATCTTCATCGGCTGGCCGTCCTGGGTGAACACCTCGTGCCGCACCACCCACCGCTGGATGGCCGCCCGGGCCCCGGACCCCGTGACCACGGTGAACTGCCCGGGCCGGCTGAGTGACAACCACAACCGGCGCCGCTCGGCGGGGCCGGACATACTCCGCAGCAGCGCCGAATGTGATAGCCACTGCTCCAGCAGCCGCACCGCCCGACGCGGCAGGTTCACACTCTCGCCCGCTGTGCGGCCCTTGATGTAGGAGAGCAGGATCGTGGAGTCCCCGGCCCAGTCGATGTCGTCAGTGACCAGGTCGTCGATGCCGTCGGGCACGATGCCGGAGTAGATCCCGAACAGCAGCCGGTAGGCGATCATCGCGTTGTGGGAGGGGAACAACTCCGCGTTGGCCTGCAGGAAGCCGCCCCGCTGGAACAAGGCGCCTTCCGTGATGCCGAGTTCCGCAGCGAACCGCGGAGCCGACACCGGGCCCAGGCGGGCCAGCAGCCAGCACAGATTCGCGACCGTCCAGCCACCGCGTTGCGGGTGCTGCCCGCCAGAAAGGGTGGCCAGGGCCTGCCGGTGGGCGGCGTACGACTCGTCGGTCAAAGTGCGGCAGACATCGGTCAGCCGCTGCCAGTCCGCCTCCGGGTAGGGCGGCAGCGGTCGGCGGTTGGGCTGGATGTTGAAGTGCCGGCCCGCCGCGAGCTCCAGCACCCCCTCGCCCAGAGTCCCGCCACTGCGGGCGAAGCCCTCCAGCAGAGCCTGGGTCAGTGCCTCCTGCTTGCCGATGCAGCCCATCCAGTACTCGGCCAACAGCCCCCGCCGCAGCTGGCCGGCGCCGTCGGCGAAACCGTGCTCGGCGAGGGTGCGGACCATGCTCCGCAGGGCCTGGACGTAGAAGGTGACGGTGCCTGCGCTGTCCGCGGTGCCGTGTGGGTGGATCAGTTCGACCAGGCCGGTGGCCAGGTCCCGTGCCAGGCGGGGGTTCGGCAGGCCATCCAGGGAGTACTCCGCGCGGCTGCCGTCGCTGAACACGCAGGTAATGCCGAGCGGTTCGTCGATGAGCATGGTCGGCATCAAAGGTCTCCGTCCTCGATGTCATCGGTGAACTCGGTATCGGCCTCGCGTTCGGCCGCCGCGTCGTCGGTCAGTCCGGCCGCCGCCCCGGCGTCTTCGTAGGCGTCCCGGTAGATGCGGGTGGTGTCCAGGCGGCGGAGGTACTTTTCCGTCGTCAGAACGGTCGAGTGGCCGAGGAGGTCGCGCAGCACGAGCAGCGGGTCTGCCTTGGTGAGGTAGAAGACGAGCGCGGCGTCCGCGTCGGTGTCCCGCACGAGCTTCGCGGCCTGCCGGTAGTGCCCGGTGACCAGGTATTCGAGGGTCCTCATCGAAAAGCTGTGGCGGAGCCGATGGGGCCAGACGTGCGGGAAGCGGGGCTCGAACCGGGCCCGGATCCGGCCCGAGGTCCGCTCGAAGACCGTCGCCCAGGCGGTGAACGGGCCGCCGCCGTTCTTTACTGCCAGCAGGCACGAGCCGCCTTCAGGGGCGACCAGTCGGCGCCGTTCGGCCGGGGTCAGCGATGCCCACGGTCTCCGGATCCCGTTGATCAGCCCGCCCCGGGCGTCGGGCTCGGACACCAGGAGCGGCTCGCCCCACCGTCGTGGCGGGCGCCACCTGCTGCCCTCCGCTGTGGCTGCCCGGTCCAGGTCCAGGTAGTCGTGCACCGTGGCGAGGGCCTCGTAGGAGATCCAGGTGGTGCGGAACTTCTTGCCCTTGGTGATCCCGGCCGGCACCGGGAAGGGGATCGGCACTGCGGTCGGCTCCGGGGGCAGTGCGGGGATCTCCCAGGGCAGCAGGTAGGTGAACTCCTGGAGCCGCAGCCCGGTCGCCAGCGCGAGATCACCGACTGCGGCATTGCGGGTCAGCTCCCGGCCGTGGAAGCCGGTGTCCTGCGAACCGTCCGGAGCGAGCCCGCGCAGTCCGTTGCGGAACAGCTCGGTGAAGTCCGGCTCCAGGTACTTGATCGTCACGTGCGGCTTGGGGGTGCGGCGAACCGCCAGGTTCACCTTCACCTCCCGCCCGGTCCCAGCGAACAGGGCCCGCGCGGACCGGTAGGTGAACGGCTCGGCTGTCGCGTACTCCTCGTTGATCGCCCACCGGTAGAACAGCGACAGAATGCTTATGTGCTGGCCCCAGGTTGTCGCCGCGAATCGGGCCTTCAATGGCCCCGCTGCCCGGTGCTCGGCGTACCGGCTCAGCCCCGCCTTCAACCGCTCGCGTGAGTCGAACAGCCCCACGCCGTGCTCTGCCAGGAACTCCATCCACTCTTTGACCGCCCGAGCGTAGTTCTCCCACGAGTTCGGCGCGGGCGCCCCGCTGGCCGGTAACTCACGCAGCCACCGGTTGACCACCGCGGCTGGACGCGGTGCGGCCGGACCGTCCTCGAAACGTAGGTCGTCGTCGATGAGCACGGGCATCCCCTCGGGGATCAACGGCCGGTACTCGATGTCCCAGGACTCCCAGCCCCGGGACGAGAAGAAATTCAGGATCACGAGCGCTGACAGTACGAACAGCACACGCGCCAGCGCAAAGCCCAAACACCCAGATCAATTGCCGAGTTGGAGCCAATCGCCACACGGAAACTAAGCAGAGACAA
>NZ_JBEZIQ010000122.1:0-6769 GCF_040651155.1 Kitasatospora sp. NPDC048545 | reverse complement strand
AAACACACCACCGCCACCCAACACGCCCTCACCAACCTCCACCACCACCTCACCAACAACCACTAACCACACAACAACAAAAAACAGCACACGAAGAACAAGAAGCAGAAGAACGACAAAGCAAGAAACACAAACGAGAAACAGGAGGAGGGCCCCATGCAGACCGCCGCCGTAGTTCCCGCCCTGCCGGCCGAGCACGCCGTCACCACCACCGACCACACCGCGACCACGGACGACTTCGCGCGTCTGGCGATCACGGTCCACCAGCCCGAGACGCCGGATCCGGCCCGGCCGTTGGTCGTTCTCGTGCACGGGTGGGCGGCTTCCCGGACGGTCTGGCACAGCACCGCTCGGCAGTTGGCCGCGGCCGGGCACACCGTGGCCACGTACGACCAGCGCGGGCACGCCTCGTCCACGGTCGGGCGGGAGCCGATCAGCATCGAGCGGTTGGCTCAGGACCTGGACACCGTCGTGGGGACGCTGACGACGCCGGAGCGGCCGGTCGTGCTGGTCGGGCATTCGGGTGGCGGCTACGCGGCGCTGGCCTGGGCGGCGCAGTTGTCCGCTTCGCGGCCGGCGGGTGCGGGTGGGCGGCTCGCCGGGTTGGTGCTGGTGTCCACGGCTTCGCACGGGCAGAACACGCCGGCGAACGAGGTGAAGATGATGGGTTCCGGGCTGTTCAGCCGGGCGTTGCGCACGCCGTGGCTGGGGCGGAAGTTGCTGGGCCAGACGCACGGGCCGCGCGCCACCCTGGAGGCCCGTGAGGCCAACCGTCGGCTGTTCGCCCGCACGTTGCCACAGACCCGTGCGGCCTGCTTCGCGTCCACGCAGGAGATGGACCAGCGTGCCGGGCTGGCGGGGATCGCCGTGCCCACCGCGGTGATCACGGGCACCGAGGACAAGATCGTCAAGCCGAGTTTCAGTCAGGAGCTGGCCGCCGCCCTCCCGCAGGCGACGCTGTACGAGGTTCCGGGCATCGGGCACATGGTTCCGCTGGAGAACCCGGGGCACATCGCCCACCACACCCACCAGTTGGTTCTGGCGGGGCGCTGACCGCCGTGACCACCACTGCTCCCGCCGGCGTCCTGGCCGCGCTGCTGCCGCCGTACGTCCACTGCGCCGAGGCGTTCGGTGTCCTGGATGCGGGCCGTCTCCACCCGTCGGAGGCGGCTTACATCCGGGATCGGTCGCCGCGCCGCCGGCAGCAGTTCGCGACCGCCCGGACGCTGGCGCGTCGGGCGCTGGCGGAGCTGGGCCATCCGTCGACGCCGCTGCTGCCCGGGCCCGGGGGTGCGCCGCAGTGGCCTTCGGGTGCCGCGGGCAGCATCACCCACACCCGTGGTTACACGGCCTGCGCGGTCGCCAGTACCGGTCGGCACCTGTCGCTGGGCATTGACGCCGAGCCCGTCCGGCCGCTCCCGCGCGGGGTCCTGGACCTGGTCAGCTGTGCGGAGGAGCGGGCCGGGCTGGCCGGGCTCCCGGCGGGGGCCGCCCCGTGGGACACCGTGCTGTTCAGTGCCAAGGAGGCCGTCTACAAGGCCGTTCACCCGCTCACCCGGACCTGGACGGGTCTTGCCGCGATCACGGTCGTGCTCGATGCGGACGGCACGTTCACCGCCCGGCATCCTCATCGTCCGGGTGTCGGTACGGGCCGGTGGGGCGTTCACCGGGGCGTCGTCCTCACGGCGCTCGCGCTCCCTCCGTCGGGTTGAGCACGGGCCCCTTGCGCCGCCGGGCCTCTCGCGCCAGCGGTTTCGCTGCGCGAGGCCCGGCGCCGTCGGGCCAGGCCGCCGTCGGTCAGGCCGCCGTCGGGGCACGGCGCCGGGGTGTCACGATGCCAGCGGTCCGCCCCCGGTGAGGGCCAGTTCGGTGAACCGCCGGGCGATGAGGCGGTGGGCCTCCGGGGAGGGGTGGAGGCCGTCGGGGAGCGGGTGGGCGTCGTGTTCGGGCTCGCCGTAGAGGGCGAGTCCGTCCAGGTGGTACAGGGCATGGTCTCCGTCGGCGCGGCGTTCGGCGACGATGCGGGCGAGTTGTTCGCGGATGACGGTGAGGGTGAGGCGGCCGGTGGCGCGGTCGGCCGGGTTTCCGGTGGCCCGGAAGCGGAGGGTGCCGGTGCTGAAGTCGGGGGCGAGCGGGCCGGGGGTGTCCTCGTGGAGGGGGCACAGCAGCGGGGAGACGACGAGCAGCGGCGTGGTCGGGTGACCGTCGCGGACGGTGTCGAGGAAGCCGTGGACGGCCGGGACGAGGGCGCGCAGCCGCATGGCGTCGGCGTTCACCAGGTTGATGCCGATCTTGAGGCTGATCAGGTCGGCGGGGGTGTCGCGGATCGTGCGCGCGGTGAAGGGGTCGAGCAGGGCGCTGCCGCCGAAGCCGAGGTTGACCAGGTCCAGTCCGGCGCCGTTGGCGACCAGGGCGGGCCAGGTGCCGGTCGGGTGTGCGGCGTTGGAGCCGTGGCTGATCGAACTGCCGTGGTGCACCCAGCGCTTGCGGGTGCCGGTCGGGACGGCCGCCAGGGGCGCGTCCGTTTCGAGGGCGATCAGTTCGGTGGTCTCGGTGTGCGGGAGCCAGATCTCGACGGTCTTGTCGTGTGCGGGCAGGCCGGTGAACCGCGCGCTGCCGGGCGGTCCTTCGGTGAGCTCGAAGCGGCCGGTGGCCAGGTCGACGGTGCGCAGGTTGCCGCCGGGCACGGACGTCCGGGCGGTGAGGGCGCCGTCGACGAGCAGGTCGTAGACGCCGTCGGGCACGTGGGGGACGCCGGGGTAGGCGCGCTTGGTGGGGACGGTGTGCAGGGTGATCGCGGTGGCGCGGGTGCGGAAGGCGAGGCGGACGCCTGAGGGCTGGGACTCGGCCATGGCGAGCTGCTCGTCGGGGACCTGGCGGCGGGCCCGGGCGGGCAGCCGGTGCGGCAGCAGGCCGCGGCGGGTCCGTTCGACATCCAGGTGGCCGTGGAGGAGGTCCTCGGTGACGGGGGTGGTGATCGTGGCGGTCATGGCGCTTCTTCGGGTCGTCGTGCGGGCGGAGCCGGGCGCCGCGCCTTGTGCGGGCGGGCCTGAGCCGGTGCCGCGTCGCACGGGCGGTTCAGGTGGTCGGGCGGGCTCCGCCGTGGCGCAGCAGGGTGTCGAGGGAGTCGATGATCCAGTCCCAGGACTGCTGGGCGTCGACGGCGGTGTGGCTGAAGCCGCCGGCCGCTTCGAGGCTGATGTAGCCGTGGAAGACGCTGCCGAGCATGCGGACGGCGTGGGTCTGTTCGGGTTCGGTGAGGTCGTAGCCGCGCAGGATCGCCCGGGTCATCTGGGCGTGCCGGACGCCGGCGCTGGCGGCGGCGGTCTCGGCGTCGAGGCGCAGGCGGGTGGCGTCGTAGCGGCCGGGGTGGCGGGCGGCGTAGTCGCGGTAGGCGTCGGCGAAGGCGCCGAGGGCGTCGCGGCCCGCGCGGCCGGCGAGGGCGTCGGCGACGAGGTCGGCGAGTTCTTCGAGGGCGTACAGGGCGATGCGGGTCTTGAGGTCCTGGGAGCTCTTGACGTGGGAGTAGAGGCTGGCGGTCTGGACGCCGAAGCCGCGGGCGACGGCGGCGACGGTTACGTGTTCGAATCCGACCCGGTCGGCGAGTTCGGCGCCTGCGACGACGACGCGTTCGACGGTCAGTCCTGCCCGTGCCATGTGCTTCCTCCCGTGCTGTCGCGCCGGTGCGCTACAGCCAGTATGGGATTGCCTAAATGGATTAGGCAAATGGGAAAGCACGCACCGCCGGGCTCCGCCGCTGCAGCGGAGCCCCGACCATCAGGGCCCCGACCGCCGAAGCCCCGACCACCGAAGCCCCGACCTGCCCGCCGGAGCCCCGCTCCACCGGGGATCAGCCCGCCAGGATCACCGTCTCCGCCGGACCGGAGAAGCCCACCGGCTGCGACGGGGTACCGGTCGCGGCGAGCCGGCGGTGCTCCTGCGGGCTGACCCCGCGGACCCGCTTGAACGCCGCGGAGAGAGCGAAGGCGTTGCTGTAGCCGACCTTGCGGGCCGCGAAGGCGACGGTGCACTCCGGCTCGCGCAGCAGGTCGGCGGCGACGGCCAGCCGCCAGCCCGCGAGGTAGGCCATCGGGGGCTCGCCGACCAGGGCGGTGAAGCGGCGGGCCAGCCCGGCCCGGGAGACGCCGACCCGCTGGGCGAGTTCGGCGACCGTCCAGGCGGTGGCCGGGTCGTCGTGCATCATCCGCAGGACCGGGCCGACCACCTGGTCGTGCTGGGCGCGGTACCAGGCGGGGGCGCCGGAGTCGGGGGCGGCGAGCCAGGCGCGCAGGACGGAGACCACCAGCAGGTCGAGGATGCGGTCCAGGACGAGCTCCTGACCCGGCTCGTTGCGCCCTATCTCGGCGGCCAGCAGGTGCACCAGGGTGTCGTCGGCGCCGGTGCCGGCCGGGCGGACCAGCAGGGCGGGCAGGCAGCCCAGCAGGCGCTGGCCGATCTCGTGCTCGGCCTGGTAGGTGCCGGAGAGGACCACCGAGGAGGCCCGGTCGCCCTCACGACCCTGCCCCCAGGTCCGGACGCCGAGCGACATCACCTCGGAGACGTCCACCCCGCCCTTGGTGCAGACCTGGCCCGGGCCGACGATCACGTCCACCGGTGTGTCCGGGTCGTCCGCGACGGTGTACGGCTCCGGGCCGCGCACGATCGCCACATCCCCGGGGTGCAGCAGCAGTGGGGTGCCGCGCTCGGGCAGGATCCAGGCGTCGCCGCGGACCATCGTCACCACCGAGAGCGGGGCCCGGTCCTCGATCCGCAACGACCACGGAGGGGTGAGGATCGACCGCAGCAGGAACGCGCCGCGGGCCTTGGGGCCGTCGAGGAGTCCCGTCAGAGTGTCCATGCCGACAATTGTAGACGTCGGGACATCATTTGACGCTTCGTCATTTGAGAGACTCTTGAGTGTTCGAGGTGGCTTGAGGGCCGGAAATGCCGGATGATCTGCCCACGGGGGTAGCACCGACGCGGCGACAGCGATACGCGCGATACCGACAGCGAGAAGTGAGGGGCTCACGACGATGGAAACGGCACGCACACTCGTCCTGGTGGCGGCCACTGTCACCTGTGGACTGACCGCCGGACTGTTCTACGCCTACGCGTGCTCGGTCATGCCCGCGCTCGCGCGGGTCGAGGACCGGACCTTCATCGAGGTGATGCAGCGCGTCAACGTGGCGATCCTGAACGGCTGGTTCGTCCTCGGCTTCGTCGGCGCCCTGCTGGCCACGGCAGCCGCGGTCGCCCTGCACCTCCCCTCGGACGGCCACGACGTGCTGCCCGCGACCATCGCCGCGCTCGTGCTCTACATCGCGATGATCGGGGTCACCCGTTCGGTCAACATCCCGCTGAACGACGAGCTGGCCGCCGCCGGGACGCCGCAGCGAATCGCCGATCCGGCCGGTGTGCGCGGGCGCTTCGAGGCCCGCTGGGTGCGCTTCAACGTGCTGCGCGCCCTGCTCGCCACCGGCGCCCTCGGCTGCCTCGCCTGGGCCCTGGTCCTCAACGGCCAGAGCTGACAGCGGCATTCGGCGGGGCTTCCGGCGGGCTCCGGGGCTTCCGGAGGATTCCGGCGGAGTCCGGCCGGGCGAACGCCGCCCCCGGTACCCGACGCCACCCTGAGCGGCCTCAGCCGCACAGGGTGGCGAAGGTGTACCCGCGCGCCTTGAGCGTGGCAATGATCGTCGGCAGGGCGGCCACGGTCTGGCTGCGGTCACCGCCGCCGTCGTGCAGCAGGACCACCGATCCCGGGCGGACGTGGTCCAGCACCCGCGAGCGGATCGCCGCCGCGCCGGGCCGGGACCAGTCCGCCGGGTCCACCGACCAGAGCACGACCTGCTTGCCGAGCGCCGCCGCGCGCGAGCGCACCGTGCCGTCGACCGCGCCGTAGGGCGGGCGCAGGCAGGTCGGGGTGCGGCCGGTCCGGGCGCGGATCGCCCGGTCCGTGGCGCTCACCTGGGAGTCGACCGCGCCGGCGGAGAGCCTGCGCAGGTCCGGGTGCGACCAGGAGTGGTTCTGCACGCTGTGGCCCTGCTGCGCCACCTGCCCGGTGAGCGACGGATGGGCGGCCACGTTCTGTCCGATCTCGAAGAAGGTCGCGCGCACCCCGTACCGGGCAAGCGTCGACAGGACCTTGGGCGTGTAGGCGGGGCTCGGGCCGTCGTCGAAGGTCAGGTAGACGACCTTCCCGCCCTTGCCGCCCGGACCTCCAGGACCGCCCGTGCCGCCGGCCGCCTCCGCCGGTGCGGCGGGCAGGGTGACCGCGGCGCCCGCGGTCAGGGCGACGGCGAGCGCGCCGATCGCGGTCCGGAGACCTCCGACCGTCCTCCTGCGCCTGGCGGGTCGTACGGACATGCCTGCCCCCTGCGGTCGGAACTCCGGTGCCGCGGACCAGTCTGCTCCGCGGGCGGGGCCGCCGCGACCCTCCGGGCGACGGGACCGGGTGGATCCGGCCAGCCGCGCGCCGGGCCGACCGGGGAACGCCGGAACGCCCCCGACGGGATCCGTCGGGGGCGTCGACCGCAGTACGGGACCGGCTCGTTCAGCGCTCGGCGCGCCCGTGCAGCACCAGGGAGCGGGTCAGCGCCAGCAGACCGCCCGTGCACAGCGCGGTGCGGAGCATGTTGACCGGCACCCAGGTGTCGGCGAACTTGGCCCGCACGGCCGCGAAGTCGGTGATCTGGGACGGGTCGCCGGCGGCCGCCAGCTGGTTGTTCAGCGGGATGTTGACGCCCATCGTCACCAGCAGCGCCACCACGTA
>NZ_JBEZIQ010000121.1:0-6871 GCF_040651155.1 Kitasatospora sp. NPDC048545 | reverse complement strand
ACGGAGAGGTGCTGATCACCGCCGAGCCGGAGTCGGCCGTGCGCGGTGGAGTCGTCCACGTGCCGCGGCTTTGCCGGCTCCCGCAGCCGGAGGGTCCGCTGCCGGTGGGTGCAGGCGACACGGTGCTGATCACCGGCGGCACGGGCGGTCTGGGCGCAGTCGTGGCCCGGTACCTGGTCAGTGAGTGTGGCGTCCGGAGCGTGGTGCTGACGAGCCGTCGTGGTCCGGAGGCGCCGGGTGCGGCGGAGCTGGTGGCGGAGTTGTCCGCGCTCGGCGCGGCCGTCGACGTCCGTGCCTGTGACGTGGCGGACCGCGACGCGGTCGCGGCGCTCGTCGAGGCGGTCCCCGGCCTGTCGGCGGTGGTCCACGCGGCCGGTGTCGGTGACAACGGTCTGGTCGGTGCGCTCACGCCCGAGCGCATGGACACGGTCCTGGCGCCGAAGGCCGACGGCGCCTGGTACCTGCACGAGCTGACGAGTCACCTCGACCTGACCGCCTTCGTGATGTTCTCCTCCGCCGGTGGTCTGGTGTTGACCGCCGGTCAGGGCAACTACGCGGCCGCGAACGTCTTCCTCGACGCGCTCGCCGCGCACCGCCGCGCCGCCGGGCTGCCCGCGACCTCGATGGCCTACGGCATGTGGGACGTCGGCGCCGGCCTCGGCGAGCACCTCCAGGAGCTGAACCGCAACCGCATGGCCGCCCAGGGAGTCCCGCCACTCACCCGCGAGGCCGGCCTGGCGCTGTTCGCCGCCGGTCTGCGCAGCGAGCGCGCGGCAGTCGTCCCGATCCGGGTCGACGTCGCCGCCCTGCGCGTCCGCACCGACGAGGTCCCCGCGCTCCTGCGCGCCCTCGTCCCGGCCGCGCGCCCCACGGCGGCCCACGCCCCGGTCCCGGCCGCGCCGGCCGGCGGTCTCGCCGCCCGCCTCACCGGGCTGACGGGGGCGGAGCAGCGACGGATCGTCCTCGAACTCGTCCGGGCCCGGGTGGCCGGTCTGCTGGGCCACGAGTCGGGCGAAGCGATCGAGCCGGACCGCGCGTTCCAGGAACTCGGCTTCGACTCCCTCGCCGCGACCGACCTGCGCAACCAGCTCAACACCCTCACCGGTCTGCGCCTGCCCGCGACCATCGCCTTCGACCACCCGAACGCCGAGGCGGTGACGGACCACATCGTCACCGAGCTGGCCGCCCGGACCGGAGCCGCGAACGGGGACGGGCCGGATACGGAGGCCGAGCTGCGCGCCGCGCTGCGGTCGATTCCGACCCGCCGGCTCCGCGACGCGGGCCTGGTCGACACCCTGCTCGACCTGGCCGACGACCGGGTCCGTCCCGTCGATCCGACGGCGACGGACCTCCCCGGGACGGCGACGGAAGTCCGCCACGACCCGATCGCGATCGTCGGCATGTCCTGCCGCTACCCGGGCGGGGTGACCACGCCCGAGGAGCTGTGGCGCCTGGTGACCTCCGGCGAGGACGCCATCTCCCCGTTCCCCACCGATCGCGGCTGGGACCTGTCCGCGCTCCGCACCGAGAGCTCGTCCTACACCCATGAGGGCGGATTCCTCGACGGCGCCGCCGAGTTCGACCCCGGCTTCTTCGGGATCTCCCCGCGCGAGGCCCTCGCGATGGACCCGCAGCAGCGGCTCACGCTGGAACTCTCCTGGGAAGCCCTGGAGCGTGCCGGCATCGACCCGACCGGCCTGCGCGGCACCCGCACGGGCGTCTTCACCGGCGTGATGTACCACGACTACCCGGGCAGCGACGGCAACGGCAGCGTCGTGGCCGGCCGTGTCTCGTACGAACTCGGCCTGGAAGGCCCGGCCGTCGCCGTGGACACCGCCTGCTCGTCCTCCCTGGTCGCCCTCCACCTGGCCGCCCAGGCGCTGCGTCAGGGCGACTGCTCGCTCGCGATCACCGGAGGCGTGACGGTGATGGCCACGCCGGGCGTGTTCGCCGAGTTCGGCCGCCAGGGCGCGCTCGCCCCCGACGGGCGGTGCAAGTCCTTCGCGTCCGCCGCCGACGGCACCGGCTTCGCCGAGGGCGCCGGCTTCCTGGTCGTCGAGCGGCTGTCGGACGCCCTGCGCAACGGGCACCCGGTGCTGGCACTCGTGCGTGGCAGCGCGGTGAACCAGGACGGCGCGTCGAACGGCCTGACGGCGCCGAACGGCCCGTCGCAGCAGCGGGTGATCCGGCAGGCGCTGGCCAACGCGCGCCTCGGCGCCGACCAGGTCGACGTGGTCGAGGCGCACGGCACCGGTACGACACTGGGTGACCCGATCGAGGCGCAGGCCCTGCTCGGAACCTACGGCCAGGGCCGCCCCGAGGAACTGCCTCTCCTCCTCGGCTCGATCAAGTCGAACATCGGCCACACCCAGGCCGCGGCCGGTGTCGCCGGTGTGATCAAGATGGTGCTCGCGATGCACAACGGCGAGCTGCCGTCGACGCTGCACGTCGACGAGCCGAGCGACAAGGTGGACTGGTCGGAGGGGGCCGTACGGCTCCTGACCGAGCGCCGGGCCTGGGCGCCGGGCGAACGGCCGCGCCGCGCCGGTGTGTCCTCCTTCGGCATCAGCGGCACCAACGCCCACGTGATCATCGAGGAGGCCCCGGCCGCACCGGCGCAGGCCGCGCCCACGGATGGGCGAGGTGAGCCCGGGGTCGTCCCGTGGCTGCTGTCCGCCGCGACCCCGGAGGGCCTGCGGGCGCAGGCCGAGCGGCTGCTCGCGGCCGACGTCGACGCCCGTCCGATGGACGTCGCATACTCGCTGGCGACGACCCGCGCCGCGCTCGAACACCGCGCGGCCGTGGTCGGCGACGGGACGGAGCAACTCCTCGCCGGCCTCCGGGCGGTGGCGCTAGGAGAGGCGCCGACCGGCGTCGCGACGAGCGGGCGGGTGGCCTTCCTCTTCTCCGGGCAGGGCTCGCAACACCTGGGCATGGGACGGGAGTTGTACGAGCGCTTCCCGGTGTTCGCGGAGGCGTTCGATGAGGTGTGTGCGGCGCTGGACGTGCCCGTGCGCGAGGTCGTGTGGGGCGAGGACGAGGAGTTGATCAATCAGACCGCGTACGCCCAGGCGGGGCTTTTCGCTGTCGAGGTGGCGCTCTACCGGCTCGTCGAATCCCTCGGCCTGCGGCCGGAGTTCGTGGCCGGGCACTCGATCGGCGAGGTCGCGGCGGCGCACGTGGCCGGGGTGTTCTCGCTGGCGGACGCCTGCACGCTGGTCAGTGCTCGCGGCCGGCTGATGCAGGCGCTGCCGGAAGGCGGCGCGATGCTCGCCGTGCAGGCGGCGGAGGACGAAGTGCTGCCGCTGCTGGGCGACTTCGTGTCGATCGCCGCCGTCAACGGCTCGCGCTCGATCGTCGTCTCCGGCACGGAAGAAGCCGTGGAGACGATCCGCGAGCACTTCGCGGATCGGAAGACGAACCGGCTGCGCGTGTCCCACGCGTTCCACTCGCCGCTGATGGACCCGATGCTGGAGGACTTCCGCACGGTGCTCAACGGGCTGACGTACCAGGCGCCGACGATTCCCGTCGTCTCCAACCTGACCGGCGGCCTGGCCGACGGCCTCCAGAAACCCGACTACTGGGTGCGCCACGTCCGCGAGGCCGTCCGCTTCGCCGACGGCATCCGCACCCTCCACGAGGCCGGCGTCCGCCGCTACCTCGAACTCGGCCCCGATGCCGTGCTCACCGCCCTCACCGCGAGCGCGCTGCCCGACGGCGAGGCCGAAGCGATCCCGGCGCTGCGCCGCGCCCGCGACGAGGAGCGCACCGTCGTCGAGGCGCTGGCCCGCCTGCACGTGCTCGGGGTGCCGGTGGACTGGTCCGGCCTCTACGAGGGGACGGGCGCCCGCCGGGTCGCCCTGCCGACGTACGCCTTCCAGCACCGCCGCTTCTGGTCGGACGCCTCGGCGTTCTTCCCCACGGCCGAGTCCGTCGGGCTCCGGAACGCCGAGCACCCGTTGCTCACCGGTGCGCTCGAACTGGCCGGTTCCGCCGGGCTGGTGTTCACCGGCCGACTGTCGGCCCGGTCGCACGGATGGCTGGCGGATCACGTCGTCATGGGTTCGGTCCTGGTGCCGGGCACGGCGCTGGTGGAACTGGCCGTGCGTGCCGGGGACGAGGCCGGCTGCGACCTCGTCGAGGAGCTGACCGTAGCCGCACCGCTCGTGCTGCCCGAGGACGGGTCCGTCCGGATCCAGGTGCGCCTGGCCGAGCCGGACGAGTCCGGCCGTCGCGCGGTCGGCATCCACTCCACGGCGGACACCGGTCCGGATCCGGTCTGGACCTTGCACGCGAGCGGTGTGCTGGGCTCGGGCGCGGTGCCGGCCGACTTCGACGCCTCGGTGTGGCCGCCGGCCGGCGCCGAGCCCCTGGACCTCACCGGGCTGTACGAGGGCCTGGCGGAGGCCGGGTTCGGGTACGGTCCGGCGTTCCGGGGCCTGCGCGCGGCCTGGCGCTGCGGGGACGACGTCTTCGCGGAGGTCGCCCTGCCCGAGGGCACCGAGGGCACGGGCTTCGGCCTGCACCCGGCGCTGTTCGACGCCTGCCTGCACGGCTTCGCCCTGGCCGGGTCCGGCGAGAGCGGCGGCGTGCCGTTCGCGTGGGAGGACGTGGCGCTGCACGCCTCCGGGGCGCCGGCGGTGCGGGCGCGCCTGACACGGTCCGCTTCCGGCGCGCTCTCGCTCTCGCTGGCGGACGCCGACGGCAGGCCGGTGGCCTCGGTCGGCGCGCTGACGGTGCGCCCGATCGCCGCCGAGGAGACGGCCGCGGGCTCGCGGGTCGGCCGGGACGAGCTCTTCCGGGTGGACTGGGTGCCGGTGAGGGTTTCTGCCCGCGCGGAGTTCGTGGAAGTCACCTCGCTGGCGGAGGTGCCGGCGGACGTCCCGCCCGTCGTGGTGCTCGCGCCCGCCCCCGGCGAGGTGCACGTGCGGACGGCGTGGGCGCTGGAGGTGGTGAAGGGCTGGCTGGCCGACGAGCGTTTCGCGGCCTCGCGTCTGGTGTTCATGACGCGCGGCGTGGTGGCGGGCGAGGACCTGCCGGGCGCTGCGGTGTGGGGTCTGGTGCGGTCGGCGATGGCTGAGGAGCCGGGCCGGTTCGGCCTGGTGGACCTGGCGGGGGAGGAGGAACTGCCGTCCGCCGCCCTGGGCCTGGACGAGCCGCACCTGCTGGTTCGCGACGGGGAGATCCTCGCGGCCCGACTCGCTCGCACCGAACCGACGGCCGACGCGACAGCGTGGCCGGGCGAGGAGACGATCCTGATCACCGGCGGCACGGGCGGCCTCGGCCGTCTGGTCGCCCGGCACCTCGCGGCGGAGCACGGCGTGCGCAGCCTGCTGCTGGTCAGCCGTCGCGGCGCGGACGCCGAGGGCGTCGATGTGCTGCTTGCCGAGTTGGCGGACCTCGGCGCGGAGGCCGTCGTCGAGGCCTGTGACGTGGCGGACGAAGTCGCCGTGGCAGACCTGTTCGCCCGGCACGAGATCCGCGCGGTCGTCCACACGGCCGGCGTGCTCGACGACGGCGTGATCGGATCGCTGACCCCCGAGCGCCTCGCCGCCGTCCTGCGCCCGAAGGCGGACGCGGCGTGGAACCTCCACCGGGCCACCGCGAGCCTCGACCTGGACGCTTTCGTCCTGTTCTCGTCGATGGCCGGCTCGTTCGGCAGTGCGGGCCAGGCCGCCTACGCGGCGGGCAACGCCTACTTGGACGCGCTGGCGCTGCACCGGCGTTCGCTCGGCCTGCCGGCTGTTGCGCTGGCCTGGGGCCCGTGGTCCGACGTAGCCGGTATGACCGGCACCCTCACCGACGCCGAGCGCGAGCGGATGACCCGCGCGGGCGTTCCGCCGCTCGCCCCGGAGAACGGGCTGGCGCTGTTCGACGCGGTCGCCACCGGCGTCGAGCCGGTCGTCCTCCCCGTCCGGTTCGACCTGCCCGTCCTCCGGGACCGGGGCGACGTCCCCGCCCTGCTGCGCGGCCTCGTCCGGACCCCGGTGCGCCGGTCGGCCACGGCCCCCGCCGCGGTCGACCTGACCCGGCGGCTGTCGGGCCTGGGCGTGGACGAGCGGGGTGCGGCCGTCCTGGACCTGGTGCGCGACCAGATCGCCGTGGTGCTGGGCCACGACGGCCGGTCGACGGTGGACCCGTCGCGGGCGTTCCAGGACCTCGGCTTCGACTCGCTCACGGCGGTCGAACTGCGCAACCGGCTGCGGACCGTGACCGGTCTCCAGCTGCCGGCCACCGTCGTGTTCGACTACCCGACCGCCGACGCGCTCGCGCGCTTCCTGCTGGAGGGCCTGTTCGGCGCTTCGGAGCCGGTGGAACTCCCGGCGGCCTTGCCCGTGCCCTCCGGCGACCCGATCGTGCTCGTCGGGATGGCCTGCCGCTACCCCGGAGACGTGGCGTCGCCGGAGGACCTGTGGCGGCTGGTGGCCGACGGCGTGGACGCGGTGTCGGAGTTCCCGGCCGACCGTGGCTGGGACGTCGAGACGCTCTACCACCCGGACCCCGATCACACCGGCACCTCCTACACGAGGACGGGCGGGTTCCTGCGGGAGGCGGCGGCGTTCGACGCGGCGTTCTTCGGGATGAGCCCGCGCGAGGCGCTGGCGACGGACGCGCAGCAGCGCCTGTTGCTGGAGACCTCGTGGGAGGCCTTCGAGCGCGCCGGGATCGACCCGGTGACGCTGCGCGGCAGCCGGACGGGCGTCTTCGCGGGCGTGATGTACGCCGACTACGCGAACCTGCTGGGCGGTGGTGAGTTCGAGGGGCACCAGGGCAGCGGCAGCGCGGGAAGCGTGGCCTCGGGCCGCGTCTCGTACACGCTCGGCCTGGAGGGGCCGGCGGTGACCGTCGACACGGCGTGTTCCTCCTCCCT
>NZ_JBEZIQ010000120.1:0-7019 GCF_040651155.1 Kitasatospora sp. NPDC048545 | reverse complement strand
GGGGGGACCCTGTGGGAGAGTAGGACGCCGCCGAACAATCTTTGTGAAGAACCCCCATCCGGATTCCGGATGGGGGTTCTTCGCGTTTCCCGGGCGTTCTGTCCGAGGTGCGGTGTCGGACCTTCGGTCAGACCTTCAGCTTGAATCCGACGTGCGACGGAACGAATCCGAGCCGTTCGTAGAAGCGGTGGGCGTCGGTGCGGGTGGCGTCGGAGGTGAGCTGGACGAGGTCGGCGCCGAGTTCGCGGGAGCGTTCGACGGCCCATTCGATCAGGTCGGTGCCGAGCCCGTTGCCACGTTCGTCGGCGTGGACGCGGACGGCCTCGATGATCGTGCGCGTGGAGCCACGGCGGGATAGGCCCGGGATGACGGTCAGCTGCAGGGTGCCGACGGTCCGGCCGGCCCGGTCGGCGACGACCAGGTGCTGGTGCGGGTCGCCGTCGATGCGGGCGAAGGCGGTGCGGTACGCGGTGAGGTCGTCGGGGCTCTCACGGGTCGCGCCCAGCGGGTCGTCGGCGAGCATCGCCACTATCGCCGGGAGGTCCGCCTCGGTCGCCCGGCGGATCGTCAGATCGGTCATGTCGCTCATGATCAGAGAATAGAAGGCACCGGTTGACCTCGATCGCCTGTCTACGCCCGTAGCACCCCCTCACGCCCCTTCTCGGGGGCGATCCGGGGCCGGGTGGGCGGGGCGGGGTGAACGGGTGTCACGCGCCGGGTGCGGCACTGGTGATGACGGCGAAGACCGCGCCGTGCGGGTCGGCGAGCCGGGCGAGGCGGCCGACGCCGTGGACGTCCGTGGCGGGGAGCCGGACGGTGGCGCCGAGGGTGTCGGCGATGGCGAGGCTGGCGTCCGCGTTGGGGACCTCGAAGTACGGGAACCAGTGCGAGGCGGTGCCGGCGGCGGTCTGGTCGGGGTGGAGCTGAACGATGCCGCCGTGCGCGTCGTCGGTGCCGCCGCCCGCCGGGGTGAGGACGGTGTAGAGCGAGTCCCCGAACGGGACGTCCTGTTCCTGCCAGCCGAAGACGGCGCGGTAGAAGGATTTGGCGAGTTCGGCGTCGACGCTGAGGCACTCGGCCCAGCAGAGGCTGCCCTCCTGGTCGACGAGGTCCAGGCCGCGGGTGTCGTGCGGCTGCCAGACGGCGAAGTCGGCGCCGGTGGGGTCGGTGTAGCCGGCCATCCGGCCCGAGGTGAAGACGTCGAAGGGGGTGTACCGGACGCGGCCGCCGGCCTGTTCGACGAGTTCGGTGGTGCGGTCGGCGTCGAGGGTGGCGAAGTAGAGGGTCCAGGCGGGTGCGGAGCCCTCCTCGGTGAGCGGGCCGAGGGCGGCGACGGTGCGGCCGTCGAGCCGGAAGAAGCCGTAGCCGCCCGCCTCGGGGCCGGCCGAGTCGAAGGTCCAGCCGAACAGCGCGGTGTAGAAGTCCACGGAGGCCCGGGTGTCGGGGCTGCTCAGGTCGAGCCAGTCGGGGGAGCCGGGGCGGTAGGCGGTGTTGAGCATGTCGGCACTGCTCCTCGGACGGGGCCGGCCCGGGCGGGCGCGGTCGACGGTCCCCCTGCCTGCCCTCAGCCTGGCACTTCGGCGGAGGCGCTGCACGGCGGGCTCCGCAGGCCCGGGCCGGGCCGCCGGGTTCCGGGGCTGTGGGCTTGTCGGGGCCGGGCGGTACGGTGCGTAGCGGAATGATCCACCCGTACCGGTCGAAGGGGGCCCGGTGAGCAAGCACGCGCCGTCGGGGCAGCAGCCGCTCCAGCTCGCGCAGGTCGAGGGCGTGTTGGAGCGGATCACCTACGCCAACGAGGAGACCGGCTACACGGTGGCCCGGGTGGACACCGGCCGGGGCGGGAACGACCTGCTGACCGTGGTGGGCGCGCTGCTGGGGGCGCAGGTCGGGGAGTCGCTGCGGCTGCACGGGCGGTGGGGCTCGCACCCGCAGTACGGGCGGCAGTTCACGGTGGAGAACTACACGACGGTGCTGCCGGCCACGGTCCAGGGGATCCAGCGGTACCTGGGCTCGGGGCTGATCAAGGGGATCGGGCCGCGGTTCGCCGAGCGGATCGTGGAGCGGTTCGGGGTGGACACCCTGGAGGTGATCGAGAGCGAGCCGGGCCGGCTGATCGAGGTTCCGGGGCTGGGGCCGAAGCGCACCAAGAAGATCGCGGCGGCCTGGGAGGAGCAGAAGGCCATCAAGGAGGTGATGGTCTTCCTGCAGGGGGTCGGGGTGTCGACCTCGCTGGCTGTGCGAATCTACAAGCAGTACGGCGACGGTTCGATCGGTGTGGTGAAGAACGAGCCGTACCGGCTGGCCGGGGACGTCTGGGGGATCGGTTTCCTGACGGCGGACCGGATCGCCCAGGCGGTGGGGATCCCGCACGACAGCCCGGAGCGCGTGAAGGCCGGCTTGCAGTACGCGCTGTCGCAGAGCACCGACCAGGGGCACTGCTTCCTGCCGGAGGAGCGGCTGATCGCGGACGGCGTGAAGCTGTTGCAGGTGGACGTCGGGCTGGTGATCGACTGCCTGGCGGAGCTGGTGGCGACGGAGGGGGTGGTGCGCGAGCCGGTGCCGGGGGACGGCGGCGGGCCGATCACCGCGGTGTACCTGGTGCCGTTCCACCGGGCGGAGATCTCGCTGGCCAACCAGCTGCTGCGGCTGCTGCGTTCGGACACCGACCGGATGCCCTGGTTCGCCGGGGTGGACTGGCGGGTGGCGCTGGACTGGCTGGCGAAGCGGACCGGGGCGGAGCTGGCGCCCGAGCAGGAGCAGTCGGTGCGGTTGGCGTTGACCGAGCGGGTCGCGGTGCTGACGGGCGGCCCGGGCTGCGGCAAGTCGTTCACGGTGAAGTCGATCGTGACGCTGGCGCTGGCGAAGCGGGCCAAGGTCGTGCTGGCGGCGCCGACCGGCCGGGCGGCGAAGCGGCTGTCGGAGCTGACCGGGGTGGAGGCGTCGACGGTGCACCGGCTGCTGGAGCTGAAGCCGGGCGGGGACGCCGCGTACGACCGGGACCGGCCGCTGGACGCGGACCTGGTGGTGGTCGACGAGGCCTCGATGCTGGACCTGATCCTGGCGAACAAGCTGGTCAAGGCGGTGCCGCCGGGGGCGCACCTGCTGTTCGTGGGGGACGTGGACCAGTTGCCCTCGGTGGGGGCCGGGGAGGTGCTGAGGGACCTGCTGGCGGCGGGCGGGCCGATCCCGTCGGTGCGCCTGACCAGGATCTTCCGGCAGGCGCAGCAGTCGGGGGTGGTGACGAACGCGCACCGGATCAACGAGGGCAAGCCGCCGTTGACGGAGGGTCTGGCGGACTTCTTCCTGTTCGCGGAGGACGACGCGGAGCTGGCGGCCGGGCTGACGGTGGACGTGGTGGCGCGGCGGATCCCGCAGCGGTTCGGGTTCGACCCGCGCCGGGACGTCCAGGTGCTGGCGCCGATGCACCGCGGTCCGGCGGGGGCGGGGAACCTGAACACCCTGTTGCAGGGGGCGGTGACGCCGGCCCGGGAGGGGTTGGCTGAACGCCGCTTCGGCGGCCGCACGTTCAGGGTGGGGGACAAGGTCACGCAGATCCGCAACAACTACGACAAGGGGCGGAACGGGGTCTTCAACGGCACAGTGGGAGTGGTGACCGCCCTCAGCGTGGACGACCAGCGGCTGACGGTGCTCACCGACGAGGACGAGGAGGTGGCCTACGACTTCGACGAACTGGACGAGCTGGCCCATGCGTACGCGGTGACGATCCACCGCTCGCAGGGCAGCGAGTACCCGGTGGTGGTGATTCCGGTCACCATGTCCGCTTGGACGATGCTCCAGCGGAACCTGCTCTACACCGCTGTGACCAGGGCTCGGAAACTCGTGGTGCTGGTCGGGTCACGGAAGGCGATCGCGCAGGCCGTACGGGCTGTCAGCGCAGGTCGGAGGCATACCGCGCTCGATCATCGGCTGACTACTGGATGATTATCCAACGGGATGGTTGCCTCTAATGTTCTCTTGACGTGAAGAGATTTACGGCAGAGCCTAGGGTGGTGCCGATCTTGTCCGGTTCGTACCGGCTGCGGCGGCAGGTTTTGTAGGGGCGGGCCCTTTCGGGCCACCCCGGGTGCGCGACTGTCCTCCGGATGGGGGATGGTGGAGACAGTCAGGGCACCTTGGAAGAGGATTCATTTCGTCGGTGAGGAAGACGTGAGCGACAACTCGGTAGTACTGCGGTACCAGGACGGCGAGTACGAGTACCCCGTCGTCGAGAGCACTGCGGGCAACGCCGGCTTCGACATCTCGAAGCTGCTCCCGCAGACCGGCCTGGTCACCCTGGACAACGGCTTCGGTAACACCGCCGCGTACAAGTCCGCGATCACCTTCGTGGACGGCGACAACGGCATCCTGCGGTACCGCGGCTACCCGATCGAGCAGCTCGCCTCGCAGGGCGGGTTCATCGAGACCGCGTACCTCCTGATCAACGGTGAGCTGCCGAACGCGGACCAGCTGGCGGAGTTCAACCGCGAGATCACCCAGCACACCCTGCTGCACGAGGACGTCAAGCGCTTCTTCCAGGGCTTCCCGCGGGACGCCCACCCGATGGCGATGCTGTCCTCGGTCGTCGGCGCGCTGTCCACGTTCTACCCGGAGAGCCACAACCCGTTCGACGCGGCCCAGCGCCACCTGTCGACGGTCCGCCTGCTCGCCAAGCTGCCGACGATCGCCGCCTACGCGTACAAGAAGGCGATGGGCCAGCCCTTCGTCTACCCGCGCAACGACCTGAGCTACGTCGAGAACTTCCTGCGGATGACGTTCGCCGTCCCCGCCGAGGACTACGAGCTCAACCCGGTCGTGGTCAACGCCCTCGACAAGCTGCTCATCCTGCACGCGGACCACGAGCAGAACTGCTCGACCTCCACCGTGCGTCTGGTCGGCTCCAGCCACGCCAACCTGTTCGCCTCGATCTCGGCCGGCATCTCGGCCCTGTGGGGCCCGCTGCACGGCGGCGCCAACCAGGCCGTCCTGGAGATGCTGGAGAGCATCCAGAAGGACGGCGGCGACGTCGACGCCTTCATCACGAAGGTGAAGAACAAGGAAGCCGGCGTCAAGCTGATGGGCTTCGGGCACCGGGTCTACAAGGCGTTCGACCCGCGCGCCGCCCAGGTGAAGCTGCTCGCGCACGAGGTCCTCGGCCAGCTCGGCAAGAGCGACGAGCTGCTGGACATCGCGCTCAAGCTGGAGGAGCACGCCCTCAAGGACGACTTCTTCATCTCGCGCAAGCTGTACCCGAACGTGGACTTCTACACCGGCCTGATCTACCGCGCCATGGGCTTCCCGACCAGCATGTTCACCGTGCTGTTCGCCCTCGGCCGGCTGCCGGGCTGGATCGCTCACTGGCACGAGATGATCAACGATCCGACCAGCCGGATCGGCCGCCCGCGCCAGATCTACACCGGCACCGCGATCCGCGACTACGTCCCGCTCGACGGGCGCTGACGACACGCGCGACGACGCCGACGCCGGGCACCGCCCGGACGGGAGCTGAAAGGGGCCCGGCCGCTGACTGAGCGGCCGGGCCCCTCCGCGTCCCCGCGCGGCGCCCCCGGAAGGGCCCGCGCGGAGACGGAACCGTACGGCGCACGACTCCGGGGCCGGCCGCAGCCGGGGACGGCCGCTCAAAGCGTCCCTGACCCGCCAGAACCCCGGCGTCGTGCGCGAAGGCCGTCAGGACGACGACCGTTCCCGGGGCCCGCCGGAGCCCCGTCGGCGGCAGCCGATGGAAGCGCGGGGACACGATGCCGTTCAGCGTGACCTCGCCCGTCGGAAAAACTGCCGCACTACCAACCTAAGACGTATCAGGGTGCGAGAAGTTACGCCCGGGGGGTGTGAGCTGCCTCTCGCCACGCTCCGTGTGCGCGCCGTACCCCGCCCATATCACACCTTCTCTCGCGTGGGACGTCACCCTCCCCGCAGTTACGGCAACCGAGCGTGATAGGAATCGTGGCATTCCGGTACGGACCGTCGCGCACACTCGCAGCGCGACGGCGGAACTGGGGAGGGAGTGCGCAGATGGCCAGGAACGTCGTCGTCACCGGCGGTGGCACGGGAATCGGGTACGAAGTCGCGCGGCGGTTCGCCGAGGTGGACGACCACGTCGTGATCGTGGGCCGCCGCCGGGAGGTCCTGGAGAAGGCCGCGGCCGACCTCGGGTCCAACGTCACCCCGCTGGTGTGCGACCTCGCCGACCCGGACGCCGTGGAGGCCGCGCTGCGCGAACTGCCCGAGCGGATCGACGTCCTGGTCAACAACGCCGGCAGCCGGGAGACCGTGGTCGGGGGCGGGCCGCACGCCCTACTGGCCCGCTGGCGCGGCGACTTCGAGCGCAACGTGCTGACCGTGGTGCTGCTCACCGAGTCGATCCGCGACCGGCTCACCCCGGGCTCCGGCCGGGTCGTGACCATCAGCTCCATCGCCGCCCTGCGCGGGGCCGGCTCCTACGGCGCGGCGAAGGCCTCGCTGCACGCCTGGAACCACTTCCTGGCCGCCCAGTTGGGCACCTCGGGCATCACGGCCAACATCGTCGCGCCGGGGACGGTCAGCGGCACCGAGTTCTTCGGGCCGCGGCTGGACGAAGCCGAGGTCGCCCGGCGGGCGGCCCGCACCCTGCTCGGCCGGATCGGCGAGACCGGCGAGGTCGCGGCGGCGGTGCACTTCCTCGCCTCGCCCGAGGCCGGGTTCATCACCGGCGAGATCCTGCACTGCAACGGCGGCGAGCTGCTGGGGCGTTGAGGCACGGCGAGGGGCCCGGACCGATGCCGGTCCGGGCCCCTCGCGTCTGCCGGTGCCGGTGCTCAGGCGGGCCGGAAGCGGCGCAGCCGGAGGCTGTTGGTGACCACGAAGACCGAGGAGAAGGCCATGGCGGCGCCGGCGATCATCGGGTTGAGGAGTCCGGCGGCGGCCAGTGGCAGGGCGGCGATGTTGTAGCCGAAGGCCCAGAAGAGGTTGCTCCTGATGGTGGCGAGGGTGCGGCGGGAGAGTCGGATGGCGTCGGCGGCGGC
>NZ_JBEZIQ010000119.1:0-7413 GCF_040651155.1 Kitasatospora sp. NPDC048545 | reverse complement strand
TAAAACGAACACGCCAAAGCAAGAACCGAGTCATGACGCGAACACGCGAACGTGACCCAGCCCGAACCTGGGAAGTGGTGTTTCAGAGGATTGGCCGCCCCGGGACCGTCCGCGCTGACGCGTGTCCGGTGCTCCCTGCCGAGCGACTAGAGAACAGTACTCCTCATCCGCGGCCAGGCCAAACCGCTCCCGCCTCAACGGGACGTTCATCGAACGTCTATCGCCGTTGTCCACGATCAGAACCACCAGAGGGCGCCCGACACGACAGCGGGCGCCGACGTATGAGAGAGGCAGCACGGGGACATGAAGGCGACGAAGGCACTGCGACGCGCAGCCGTCGGGATCACGGCCGGCCTACTGGCGCTGGCCTGGCCGATGGCGTCGGCGGGGAGCGCTCAGGCTGCCACCGGGTACGGCGCGACGTTGTCGGAGCCCGGGGTGCTCTACCCCGGCGACTACCTGGAGTCCGGCGACACCCGGCTGTACATGCAGGGCGACGGCAACTTCGTCCTCTACAAGTACGCCCAGTGGAACCCGACGCCGGTGTGGGCCGCCCCGGGGGCCTTGGGCTGCGGCACCAAGGCGATCATGCAGGGCGACGGCAACCTCGTCGTCTACGGCGCCGGCGACCGCATCTGCTGGGCCAGCGACACGTACAAGACCAGCTCCTTCCAGACCGCCGGCGTGCAGGTCCAAGAGCACGGCGGCCTCAAAATCGTCTTCACCGACACCCGCCAGTGGAGCTACCGCTGGGCCACGATCCGCAGCTCCGACCCGTACTAAGCACCACCCCGCGGCCCAAGCACCACCCGCGGCCCGGCCCTCACCCTCGCTCGGTGAGCCACCTGACCAGGTCGTCCACCGACCAGCGCGGCCGGGCCGCGAGCCGGTCCGCCGCCGTCCGCAGCAGCACCGGCAGGTGGCCGCAGAGGGCGGCCACCTCGGCCGCCGCGTCCGGCTCCTGCCGGATCCTGTCCGCGCCCACGATCCGGGCCAGCAGCTCGTGGGCGTCGCGCGGCTCCAACGGTCCCACCGTGAGCCGTGCGGCGTCCTCGGGCAGCGTGCCCGGTTCCGCGCCCGCCACCACGGCCGCGCAGCCCGCCCGCTCCGGCAGGAGCGGCCGCGGGTCGGCCACCCCGTCCAGCAGCACCAGGACGCGCCGCCCGGTCAGCAGCTCGCGGTAGCGCGCACCGAGCTCCTCGACACCGGCCCCCGCCGCCGGCCGCTCGCCGAACGCACGCAGGAACCCGGCGAGCACCACGTCCGCCGCACCACCGCCCACGTACAGCTGGCCGTCGGGGAAGGCGTCCTGGACGACGTGCGCCACGTGCACCGCCAGCGCCGACGCGCCGCTGCCCGCCGGACCCGAGAGCCCCACGACCGGCGAACCGTCGCCGGTCGCCCGCAGTGTCCGCTCCGCCCGGCGCACCAGCCCGGCCCGGCCCACCAGGTCGGGGATGTCCGGTGGCAGCTGGCCGGGCCTCGGCAGCCGCCGCGGCAGCGGGGCGTCCCCGCGCCGGATCCGGTCGGCCAGTTCGGCCACGGCGGGCGCCGGTTCGAGCCCCAGCTCCCGGTCCAGCCGCTCCCGCAGCGCCCCGTACGCCGCCAGCGCCTCCGCCGTACGGCCGCAGCGGTGCAGCGCCAGCAGGTGCAGCCGGTGCACCTCCTCGTCCTGCGGGTGCGCAGCCGCCAGTCCGGCCAGCGGTTCCACCGCGGCAGTGTGCCGGCCGAGTGCCAGGTCCAGGTCCAGCAGGGTCTTCACCACGGCGAAGCGCCCGGCCGCCAGCCGTTCCCGGGTCCGTTCGGCGAACGCCCCGGGCACGCCGTCCAGCGCTCGGACGCCCTCCCACGCCGCGAGCGCCGCCGCCATTGCCTCCCTCGCCCGGCCCGGATCCCGGTGACGCAGCGCGACGGCCTCCGTGACCGCATCCTCGTAGCGGAACAGGTCCACCGCCTCGCGCGGCGCTGCCAGCCGGTAGCCGCCCGCCGCGGCGACCGGCAGCCCGGACTCGCCGAGGGCGCGGCGCAGCCGGTGCACGTGGGTGCCGATCTGCCCCGTCGGGTCCTTCGGCCAGCGGGTCTCGTCCTCCCCCCAGAGGCCCTCGACCAGCCGGTCCGTCGGCACCAGCTGCCCGGGGGCGAGGAGCAGCGCAGCCAGCACGGCCCGCTGCTGCGGCCGGCCGAGCTCGATCTCACGGCCGTCACACGTCGCACGCAAAGGCCCCAGCACGCGGAAATCGAGCCGCACGACCCACCCCTCGAAGCTCGGATTCCGGTGCACAATCTGTGAGCAGAGCATAGGCCGCCGGGGTATGGGGCGCCGCTGTCCGAACGGAAGTGGCGAAATCCCGGTGGGCGACGACTTCGGGGGCGACATGGGCGACACGGGGGGAGCCGGGCTGCGGTTCGGCCTGCTGGGACCGTTGCGGGCCTGGTACGGGGAGCGGGAACTGGAGCTGGGCCGGCCGCAGCAGCGGGCCGTACTCGCGGTGCTGCTGGCCGCCGCCGGGCGGACGGTGGCCGTCCCGGTGCTGGTCGAGGGGGTGTGGGGCGGGGCCGCGCCGGCCGATCCACGCAAGGCCGTCCAGCTCGCCGTCTCCCGGCTGCGCACCGCGTTCCGGCCGTACACCGGGGACGATCCGGAGCGGCTGCCGCTGGTCCGGGTCGGCGACGGCTACGCGCTCCGGGTGCCCCGGGCGGTCGTGGACACCGCCGCATGGGAGTCGCTGCTGGCCGAAGCCGGACGGCTGCGGGAAGCCGACGCGCCGCCGCAGGAGATCCGGGAGGTGCTGCGGAACGCCCAGCGGCTGTGGGCCGGCGAACCGCTTGCCGGGCTGCCGGGGCCGCACGCCGACGCCGTCCGGGCCCGCCTCACCGAGCAGCGGATCTCGGCCGAGGAGACCCAGCTGGAGCTGGACGCCGACCTCGGCGACCGCACCGACCTGACCGCGCAGGCCGAGGCGCTCGCCCTGGAGCACCCCGGGCGGCCCCGGCTCACCGCCGTGCTGATGCGGGCCCTGTACCAGTCGGGCCGCAGGGCCGAGGCGCTCGCCGTGTACGAGGACGCCCGCCCGTCGCTGCCGCCGGACGCACCGGGTCCGGCCCGTCTCCATCTGCGCATCCTGCGGGAGGACGCCACCCTGCTCCCGGCCCGTCCGGCCCCCGCGCCCGCCGTCGACACCTGGCAGACGCCCGACCAACTCCCCTCCGGGATTGCCGACTTCACCGGCCGGGCCGAGGAGGTGGACACCCTCGCGGACCGGCTCTGCGGGGCCGGCGGGCGCGCCGTCGTGGTCTCCGCCCTGGACGGCATGGGCGGCATCGGCAAGACCGCCCTGGCCGTGCACGTCGCCCGGCACGTCCGGACGCGCTTCCCCGACGGGCAGCTCTTCGCCGACCTGCGCGGCGCCGACCGCACCCCGCCCGGTCCCGGCACCGTCCTCGCCGGCTTCCTGCGCGCCCTCGGCGTCAACCCCGCCGACATCCCGCCGGACACCCGCGAACGCAGCGCGCTCTACCGCTCCGCCCTGGCCGGACGACGCGTCCTGGTCGTCCTCGACAACGCCGCCGACTCCGGGCACGTCGAACCGCTGCTGCCCGGCTCGGCCGGCTGCGCCGTCCTCGTCACCAGCCGCCACCGGCTGGCCGGCCTGGCCGGGGCCCACCAGCTACGCCTGGACACCCTCTCGCCCGAGCAGGCCCTGGAACTGCTCGCCCGCATCATCGGCGCCGACCGCGTCGCCGCCGAAGCCGGGACCGCCGAGGAGGTCGTCCGGGCCTGCGGACTGCTGCCGCTCGCCGTGCGCATCGCCGCCTCCCGGCTCGCCGCCGACCCCGCGCTCACCCTCGCGGCGCTCGCCGAGGGGCTGCGCCACCAGCACCGGCTGGCCGAACTCAGCGACGGCGAAAGGACCGTGGAGGCCACCTTCGCGCTCTCCTACCAGCGCCTGGACCCGGAACTCGCCCGCGCCTTCCGCCTGCTGTCCCTGCCCGACGCCCCCGACCTGCCGCTGCCCTGCGCCGCCGCCCTGATCGGCCGGAGCGCCGACCGGACCGACCGGCTCCTCGAAGGACTCGTCGACCTCAACCTGCTGCACTCCCCCCGGTTCGGCCGCTACGGCTTCCACGACCTCGTCCGCGCCTACGCCCGCGGCCGGCTCGCCACCGAGGAGAGCGCCGCCGACCGCACCGCCGCCACCGACCGGCTGCTCGACTTCTGCCTCGCCACCGCCCGCAACGCCGACCGCGCCGCCCGCAAGGCCGAACCGGCCGAACTCAGCCTGCTCGGCGCCGCCGTGGCCTCCCCCGGCCACCCCGTCGCCGACGGCGCGGACGCCGTGCGCTGGATGCGCGACCAGGCCGAGGTGCACGCCGCCGTCATCGCGCTCGGCTGCACCGACCCCGCCCTCCCGCTCGACCGCGCCGCCGAACTCGCCGACCGGATGGGCGCCGTGCTCCCCGAACGCACCCAGACCGGCGTCATCGTCGACCTCGCCGGGCACATCGCCGAGCAGGCCGCCGCCCGCGGCGAGCACGGCCCGCTCGCCCTCGCCCGCTACCTGCGCGGCAGCATGCTCTGGCACATCAACCGCTACGCCGAGTCCGAGGAGGAGATCCGCCGGGCCGTCGAGCTGTCGGAACGGGACGAAGGGACCGAACGGGTGCTCGCCAAGGCCCTCATCACCCTCGGCAGCAACGCCCGCACCCACGGCCGCTACGCCGAGGCCGCGGAACACGCCGGGCGCGCCGCCGAGCTGTTCCACCGCCTGGGCGCCGAACGCGCCGAGGGCAGCGCGCTCGGCGAGTTCGCGTTCAGCGCCGCCCGGACCGGACGCCTCGCCGAGGCCCGGGACGCCGCCGAACGCTGCGCCCGGCTGATGAGCACCTCCGGCCCGGTCTCCGCCGCCATCGGCCGCTACTACCTCGCCCGGGTCCTGCGGCTCTGCGACGACCCGGAGGCCGCGCTCGACCACGCCGTCGGCGCCCGCGAGGAGTTCACCGCCCTCCAGGTCACCGTGTTCGCCGCCGCGGCCGGCGACCTCGCCGCCCGCATCCACGCCGAGGCCGACCGCTGGCTGCTGGCCGTCGACGCCGCCGAGACCGCGCTCCCCCTCGCCCGCCGCACCAGCGCCAACCTGGAGGCCGCCCTGCTGCACACCCTCGGCACCGCGCTCACCGGACTCGGCCGCCCGCGCCAGGCCCGGGCCTGTCTGACGGACTCCCTGGAGGTGTACGAGCGGCTGGGCCTGGAGGAGGAGGCCGCGCAGGTCAGGGCGCTTCTCACCCGGTAGACGTGGCATCAACGCATGCTCCGGACAAGCGCGTTGAGTGGCCGTCTGCCGCACTCCGGAAATCTCTCCCTCGTCAGGCCCCGGGCCTCCGCGACCGACACGGTCACGGCCCGGGGCGCAGCACGGACGAGAGGCGCGACACATGCCCACGCTCGTACGGAACGGCCAGGTGTGGACGGTCCGGTCGGCGAACGGAACGGTCGTCGACCTGTGCCCCGGACACGACGACCGGGGCGCACCGGTCCACTCCCGGGAGCCCGACGGCACCGCCACCCAGGGCTGGGTCTTCTGGGCCGTGGACGGTGACTGGGTGCTGGAGACCCAGCTGACCCGGGGGAAGTACGCCCCCGGCCAGGCCATGGTCCTGCACTACGACCGTGCCACCCGCCGGACTTCGCTGGCCGATCTGGACGGGCGCCCCGGTCAGCGCTGGTGCCTGGAGGTCGTCGGTGACGACTGGCTGCGGATCCGAACCGCGCGCACCACCGAAGCCGACCTCTTCCTCACCGCGGCCGCCCCCGGGTCCCCGCTCACCCTGGCCCAGCGGGACCACGCCGATTCCGCCCAGCGGTGGCAACTCGTCCCGGCAGGCAGGACCCGCGTCGGCCGGTGGCGGTCGGCAGTCCGTCCGCAGCCCTCCGACGTCGACGTCCGCGCCGAGATGCTGGCCGCCGTCAACACCGAGCGCGCCCGCTCGGGAGTGCGACCCCTGCGGCTCGACGACAGGTTGAACGCAGCCGCCCAGCGCCATGCCGAGGACTTGACCGCGCACGACCTCGTCCGGGACAGCGGCACCGACGGCAGCACACCCTGGCGCCGGGTACGCGCCGCCGGCTTCGCCTTCCGCTTCGCCTCCGAGAACGTGGCCGAGGCGGACAACGCGCCGGAGGCCATGCGGTTCTGGATGAACAGTCCCCGCCACCGGGACGCCATACTCGACCCCCGCTTCAACCACCTCGGTGTCGGCAGCGCGCCCCGCCAGCACGGCGCCCGGGGCCGCTGCGTCCAGACCTTCGGCCAGGTCTGACCAGGCTCTCGGCCACTCCGCCCCGACCACCCGGCCTTCTCCCCACCGGCTGCGCGGAAGCGCGGGGCCGGCGGGTCGGCGAGACAGCCGTTCATGAGGTGGGACGTCCGCAGCCCGTTCGGAAGCCGCTCGTACCAGGCCGGTCCGAACGTGTTGCAGGCGTTGCACACGATCCCGCGCACGCACCCGTCCGCAGGGGTCCGACGATTCGAAACAGCACCCGTGATCGTGATCGACGTGCCGCTGAGCCGCGCAGAGGCTCCGCCTGGTCCCGGGACGGTCGTGCTCGGGACCGACGCACATCTTCCGAGCCGACGGCTCCCCTCCGATCTCCGTCGCCCACTCCCCCTCCCGGAGTAGGGCCGACGGTACCCCCGGGGTCCGACAATCCGGCCCCGGTACGCCCACACTTGAAGGAGAAATCCATGGCCACCACCCGTACCCGCAGGTTCCTCTCCTCGCTCGGTGCTGCCGCCACCCTCGCGGGGGCGGTCGTGGCCGGCGCGCCGGTCGCGCAGGCCGCGCAGCCCGGCCCGTGCGACCTGGCGCCGGCCCTGCACATCCCGCAGAAGGTCTACAACGGCGCCGGCGGCGTCCTCGACCTGCCGCAGAACAACGAGGTCAACGGCCAGTGGGTCGGTGTCTACTCGGCCAACGACTGGTCCTCCGCCCAGACCTGGTCGGTCTGGGGCTACTGCGACGGGACCACCGCCATCGCGCACGACGGCAGTGGCAAGGTCGTCGACCTCGACACCCGTTCGGGTGCCGTCCGGCTCTGGGACACCCCGGGCGGCCGGGACGGGCTCAACCAGCCGGCCGGAAACTGGATGCCGGCCAACCAGAAGTGGTGGCTCACCGACCAGGACCGCGGCTGGTACCTGGTCCGCAACGCGGCGACCGGGCAGTGCCTGACGTCCAACGGCGTCGGCCGCGGAACCTCGATGGCCGGCTGCAACACCGCTGACCCCGCGCAGCGCTGGATGCTCTGACCCCACCGGGGTCATGATCCGGATCGTAACGGGCGGCGCGGACAGGCCCTCCCCGGGGCGCACCGCACCGGTCGTACGCGCGTGCGCAGAGCACCTTGCGCACCCC
>NZ_JBEZIQ010000118.1:0-7636 GCF_040651155.1 Kitasatospora sp. NPDC048545 | reverse complement strand
CAGTACGAACAGCACACGCGCCAGCGCAAAGCCCAAACACCCAGATCAATTGCCGAGTTGGAGCCAATCGCCACACGGAAACTAAGCAGAGACAATGTGCCGCAGGCAGTGCGGCACCAGCTCCTTGTCCAGGCCGAGGGCGTCGCGGTAGGCGGCGAAGCGGTCCTCGATCTCGCGGGCCTGGAGCCGGCCGCCGCGTTCGGTCAGCCACAGCGCGGGGCTGCTGTCGGCGGCGGCGTAGCGGGGACGGACGTTGACGATGTAGTCCTCGACCGCTTCGACCGCCCACGGCATCACACTGAGCACTGTGCGGCGCCGCGGCGGCGAGCCCTTGGTCCGCTTCCCGTACCGCACGTGGAGCGAGCCGAACCGGCCCAGCTCCGGGGCCTTGGGGTTGCGGTACCAGTCGGTGGTATCGAGCTTCGAGGTCTCGGTGCAACGCAGGCCCCAGCCGTAGATCGCCTTGAACACCGTCGCGTCGCGGTAGGCCGCCAGGGCGCCCTTACGGCCGAGCCGGATCGCCCGCTCAACCTGGTCGTCGGCGTAGTCGAGGAAGAGCTGGATCTCCTCGCGCGTCATCGGCCGGCGGTCCGGGTCGCCCTCGTAGTCGACGAGATGGGCCGCGGTGTTCCACTCGTGGCAGATCTGCACCGGGTGGGTGCCGAACCGGGCCTCGCACTCCTGCGGCCACTGGTAGTGCGGCGAGGTGATGTAGTCGCAGAACAGCCGCAGCGTGGTCTGGTAGCCCCGGATCGTCGATTCGGCCCGCCTCAACTCGCTGATGAGGTAGGTCATCCACTCGTCGACGTCGGCGGCGGACCACTGCCAGGGGTAGGCGTTGGTGAACTTGCCGAACCGGCGCACGAGCTGCTGACGGCCCCGCACCGTGTCCGGCTGCAGGCGTCGGCCCCCGAGCTGCTGGCGGCCCCAGCCCTCCAGCATGCCGTCGAACACGGCGTCCTCGGGGTGCAGCAGCGTGACGCCGTCGAGCAGCACAAGCCGCGCCGACCCCTCGCTCAGACCTCTCACCCGACCCGCTCTCCCTAGTTCACTGGGCGCGCGAATCATGCATCAAATGCAAGCCTGTCCGCAAAAGCGCAGGTAAGAGCCCTTCAACGACATCAGAGGATGGTGCTTCAATGTCGCAGTTCAGCTCCACGCCCGACCCGCGATCGGTCATCGGACGCAATTCCCCGGGGTCCTGACTACTTCTCCTCAAGGGGTCCGCGTGGTGCGGCTACCCCCGTCCGCGTGGTGCGGCCACCGCTGCGGCCAGAACGGGCCGGACGTGCGCTGCCGGCGGCCTCGCGCGCGAAGACCACCTGTGGTGGCCTTCGCGTTCGGGAGGGGCTTGCCGCGTTCTCTCAACCACTTCTCTTATAGAGCGGGCAGGGCGGCGGACGGTTCGGAGTATGTGGTCTGACCGCGGCGTAGGAACTCGCGGACTACCAGCGGCGTCCACCGACCACCCAGCGCGGCGAGGGTGATGTCAACAGGGCACCGCGGTTCGTGGCCAGGCGGAACGAGGGCGCTGTCCGGGCAGTCCGCCAGCGGGCCGTCCTGATCACCCGACGGTGCGTGTCCAACGGTTTGGTGCGTCACGAAAACCGTGAGCCGTCGGTCGGCCGATGGGCGGGGCGGATCAGTTGCGCGTGCCGGTCGGTGGGCCGACGACGGTGGTGAGCTGGAGTTTGGTCTCGTCCTCACTGCCCGGCGCGGCGGTCATGATGACAATCTTGAGCTCCGTGTCGCCGTCGGTCAGGACATCGCAGTCCACCGTGACCGGGCCCACCGACGGGTGATCGACCCTCTTGTGGACCTCGCGGTTCGCGGTCACCTCTCCCGTCGCCCACAGCTCGGCGAACCTCTCGTTGCCTGCGTTCAGGTCGCGGACCAGCGCGGCCAGGCGGCTGTCCCGGGGGAAGCGGCCGGTGGCGCGGCGCAGATCGGAGACGAGGGCGGCGTCGGCGGTGTCGGGGTTCGTCTCGGTGACCGGCCACAGCGCGAGGGGGGTGTGATCGACGTCCACCGGGAACCTGTCGCGGGCGAAGTTGCGCATCCGCGGCGGCGAGGCCAAGGGGTCTCCCAGCAGGGCGGCCCACCCGTGGTTCCACCACACCAGTTGCCAGTCCGCCGCGAACACGGCCACCGGTACGTCTCCGAGGCGGACGAGTACCCGTTGCATACCGGGCGGGAGATGGTCGCAGATCGTGCCGTCCGCCGGCGGCACGATCTGGGCCAGCCGGTAGAGGTGGTCCCGCTCGGCGGTAGACAGTTGGAGAGCGCGCGCCAGGGACGCCACCACCGACGCCGAGGGTGTCGTGGCCCGCCCCTGCTCCAGGCGCACGACGTAGTCGACCGACACTCCGGCCAGGTCGGCCAGTTCCTCGCGCCGCAGCCCGACAGCCCGGCGCTTGCGGACGACCGGCAGCCCAGCGGCTGACGGGGGCAGCCGGTTCCGCCACGTGCGGATCATCGCGCCCAGTCCAGCTCCGGGGGGTGTCGTCGTCATGCTCGCCATCCTCCCGCGTCCCCGATCACATGCGGGGGCGCTTTGGTGGTACTGGTCTTCCCACCGTCGAAGCGTCCCTGGTCCGGCTCCCTCGTCAAGGCAACTATCGAAGGCATGACGATCACTTTCATCACCGGAGCCAACAAGGGCATCGGCCGCGAGACCGCCCGCCGCCTCATCGCGTGCGGTCACACCGTTCTCCTGGGAGCCCGCGACCGTGAGCGGGGTGAGGAGGCAGCCGCCGCGCTGGGCGCACGCTTCGTCCCTGTCGACGTGACCGACGACGCGTCCGTGGCCGCCGCCGCCGCGGACGTCGCCGAGCACGAGGGCAGGATCGATGTCCTGATCAACAACGCGGGGGTCCAGGGTCCCTTCGGTGATCCCGGCGACCTCACCGCCGCCGACGCCCGCGCCGTCCTCGACGTCAACGTCATCGGCGTGGTCCGCACCACCACCGCGTTCCTGCCGCTGCTGCGCCGTTCGGACGACCCCGTGATCATCAACGTCAGCAGCGGCATGGGCTCCCTCGCCTTCACCCACGACCCCGGCCGGTCCGAGTCGCACGTCGTCGTGCCGCTGTACGCCTCCTCGAAGGCGGCGCTGACGATGTTGACCACGCAGTACGCCAAAGGGCTCAAGGGCATTCGCGTCAACGCCGCCGACCCCGGCTACACCGCGACCGACATAAACGGTCACAGTGGCTCCCAGACCGTCACCGAGGGCACGGACGCGATCGTCGCCCTCGCCACCGAGGGGCCCGGTGCCGGCACCGGACGCTTCATCGACCGCCATGGCGAGATCGCCTGGTCCTGAGACCGGCGGTGCCGGGTCACCGGCCCTGAAGAACAGAACGGGCAGAACATCGAGACCGGTCCCGGACAGGAGAACCGCTGCCGCTACTGGCGTCGGCGGAACCTCCGGCCGAGGTGATCAGGACGTACGAGCCGGGGCCCGGCACGTCGAGACGGTAGCCGCCGTCGGGCCCCGGTGACCGCGCGGTCCAGACGGCGTTCCACATCTCCGCCGCCTTCTTGGTGGTCGCCGCTCGTCGCCGCTTTTGTACTCAAGCAGAAGGGCTGGGAGAGCGTCGCCGAGGCAGATGCCGCCGTCGGGATGGCGGAAGGATGACGATGCTGCGGCAGCTCGGGTTCCTGAGCGGAACCACTGCGCGACGCACTGGACTTGCGAGTGAGCACGGAGACCACCCGCGCCACCCACCTCCTGCGCGCCCTGCTCGTCCTGACGAATCCTGAAGTCAACCGCTGACAGACGATCTACTCCGGAGACTGCCGCCTCCGACCAGCGTGAGAACCTCGGGAGACCGTCACGCCAGCCCTTTGACCTGTGCCTTCAAGTTGGCGGAGGCTCACTGCAGCGCCTGTCGTCGCCGCATTCGTGACCGCCGCACTGGTGGGGGCCGGGTCGGCGAACGCCGCCTCGCTGGGCACCTGGGACAAGGTCGCCCAGTGCGAGAGCAGCGGCCAGTGGGACATCGTCGATGTCGTCGGTGGAGTCACCTACTACGGTGGTCTGCAGTTCGAGCAGTTCGACAAGGGAACCTGGGAGGCGTACGGGGGCACCGCGTACGCGCCCTACGCCGACCAGGCGACCAAGCAGCAGCAGATCCTGATAGCCGAGAAGGTCCTCGCCAAGCAGGGCGAAGGCGCGTGGCCTCAGTGCGGCCCGAAGTCCGGCCTCGGCGCAGACACCGCGGACCCGTACCCCGAGACGGTCCTCCACTACTCGCAGACGGCGGCGGCGGACTTCACAGGTGACGGGAAGGCGGACATCATCGCCCGGGACGACTCGACCGGGAACCTGATGATGTGGGTGCACAACGCGGGCGCTTCGTACTACGCGCCCAAGGTGGTGTCGGGTGGTTGGAACTTCTCCGGGACGACGGGTGACTTCAACGGCGACGCGAAGGCGGACACGTCGCGAAGGGCACGGACGGCAACCGGGACATCTCGCCTGCTGTGCCAGGTCAAGGCCTTCATCGGCGCTACTCCGTCTTCTCTGTCCGCGAAACCGGTGCCTTCACCCCCTGGCCGTGCTGCGGGGCCTTCGGCAGGCCACCGGTCAGGTGGCGGGTGCCGACGGCGCCGCTGCGGCCGACCGCGGCCTTGACGACGGCGAAGACCGCCCCTTGCAGCGCGGCGGCCGTCAGCACCTTCGTCCAGCTGCGGTCCCGGTCGGTGGCCCTGGGTGCCTGCTCCGGGTGTCCCAGGAGCATCCGCAGGCGCTTGAAGACGGCGCCGG
Source organism: Kitasatospora sp. NPDC048545 (assembly GCF_040651155.1). Lineage (NCBI taxonomy): Bacteria > Bacillati > Actinomycetota > Actinomycetes > Kitasatosporales > Streptomycetaceae > Kitasatospora > Kitasatospora sp. NPDC048545. Next base: position 2,865 of record NZ_JBEZIQ010000118.1, on the reverse strand, counting down.
CCACGACCCCGCCGAGGGGTCCGAGCAGCAGGCCGAGCGGCCTGTGGAGGATCTTGACCATCGTGAGCTCCCGATTCGGTCTGTCGCCGTGCTCCGGCGCTTGCTGTGCGCCTGTCCGAAAGAGGCAGGGCCAATCACCGCCTGCCGAGACAATGGGCATGTCAGGTCGGGCCGAGAGGGACGCCGGGACGAACTCCAGGCGGAAGGTGCCCCGGTCGAGGGCCTGCCCGATGCGGGCGGGGACCGGGCGAGGATCTCCAGACACGGGGCAGGTGCGGATCGTCAGGGTCGACGTCGAGCGCGGTCAGCACGGCGTCCAGCGGACTCTCCATCCCCAAGAGGTGGTTACCGGGTGTTCCTGGGGCGTGCACTGTCGTCGCCGAGCTTGTCCAGGAAGGCGGTCAGGACGTCGGTGACCTCTTCCAGGCTGCGGGCGCCAAAGAGCACCGGTTGGTAGCCGGTGATGGTGTAGCCGGTGGCAAGTACGGCGTCGATGTCGAGTGGGCGGACGTGGCAGCGGTGGAGCTGGCGCATCTCGCCGTAAGAGGAGAGCAGGGCCGCGCCGTAGGCCCTGGGCCTGCCTTTCTCCTCCAGGACTCCGTACTCCAGGGTGAACCAGTACGCGTCGCTGATCATCTGCAGCACGTCCGGGTTCTCGATTCGCACCGCCGCCTGCCCGATCAGCCGGTAGAGGTCGGCGAACTGCGGGTGGGCGAGGTGGATGCCGTGGCCGAGGACGTCGTGGATGACATCGGGTTCGGGCGTGTACAGCGGCACCGCCGGGTGGCGGACGAACTGCACCGCGTGGAAGTACCCGCGGGCCATCGACCCGAAGAACCGCTCGTTGGCGACCACACCACCTGCCAGAGTGAAGTCGAAACCCGTCAGGGCCCGCAGCCGCGCGCCGACCTCGGAGTGCTGCGGGATTCCGTCCGCCGGGATCGGGGCCTGTTCCCTTGCCTGCAGGGCCACCCGGCAGGCGTGCGTGGCCTGCGCGTTCCATACCGCGCGGTGGACCCTGCGCCAGGTCCGGTGTTCGGCCTGACTGTAGGCGACCAGCGGCGACGGGTCCCCCACCCGGTGGTCGCGAGCGGGCGCGGCGATCGCCTGTCGGCGCCGCAGGTAGGCCGGATCGGCGAAGCCCGGATGCTCCGAGGCCGCGCCCAACCGTCCGTCGGCCGCGATCGGGGTCCGGCGCTGAGGGCTGCGGGTCACCGGCTGTCGCCTTCGAGCTGGACGGGGACGCGACTCGCGCGGAGCCCCCGCAGGTCGGGAACCTGGTTGTGGAGGGTGCCGGCCCTGACGCCGAGTGGGCGGGCGATCGAGGTGATCGAGTGCTCGGGGTCGGGGAGCATGTCGCGGGCGGCCCGGACGATGTCCGGGTTGACGGCGGCGGGTCCGCCGCCGACCTCGCCTCGGGCGCGGGCAGCGGCAAGGCCCTCGCGAGTGCCGGAGACGATCAGTTCCCGGATGAACTCGGCGAGGGCGGCGAAGACGTGGAACACCGGTCGGCCGCCGGGAGCGGTGGTGTCGAGCCGCTCATGCAGCGAGGTGGAGCCGATCTCCCGCTTACGCAGTGCGCCGACCACAGTGACCAGGTCCTTCAGGGAGCGCCCGTATCGATCGAGGCCGGGCACCACCAGCGAGTCGCCCGGGACGAGGAAGGCGTGGCACGCCTTCAGCTCGGGCCGCAGGCCGTTCCTCCCCCACCTCTCGGCGAAGATCCGGCGGCAGCCGGCCGCGTCGAGGGCGTCGAGCTGGCGGTCGAGCTTCTGTCCGCCGGTGGACACCCGTGCGTAGCCGATGCGGATCTCGGCACGGACGGCCGATGCGGCGCCCGGGAGTTCGAACTGGCCATCTTCAAGTGGCTTGCTCACGCCCGGAATTCTGACAGACGGCGGTGGCCGGAGCTCGCCCGGCCGTTCCCGTTCGTAGCGGGTGGCGGTGGTGCGGGTGGCTCTGACGGATCGTCCGGTGAGCGGGTCCACGGCGGCCGGTGGCGGCATGCCGCTTCGGTGCAGGATCCGGCCGACGGTGCGGGCCGGTACTCCGGGCTCGGCGGCGAGGAAGTCCGGTCCGCGGCGGTGCAGCAGCCGGGCCTGGAGCACGGCCTCCTCGACCGCCGGCGGGTGCGGCGCGGGCAGGTTCCGGGGCGGCTGGAGCGGTCGTGCAGGCCGGCCCAGCCCTCCGTACGGAGCGGTTCACCCGGCGGTGGGCGCACTGCCCGGAGACGGTTCCTTCGCGATGTGCGAGACCGGCCGGCGGTCGAGGACGACACAGCGCACCAGCAGGCATCTGGTGAAACGTCAGCCGGGCATTAACGTGGGCCACCAGGACCTCCGAGGTGAGTGAAGTCGGCAAACTCCACCACGCCCGGAGGTCCTCCCGTGATCAACGGCCACAGGCTCCTGTCACCGACGTGTCGACCGAGTACGACTAGGCGGCGAGGGCGACGCGCCTCGGTGCCCGGCGGCGGCCGGAGGAGGCCTGGTTGTCGCGGCCCGCGACGGTCGCGCGGGTGTCACCGGCCGCGCGGGCGGGGCGGCTCCGGCGGGGGCGTTCGACGACGGGGGCGGCGATCACCGTGGGGATACCGGTGGGCACGCGGGCGCCGGTGATGCGGGTCAGGTCCTCGTCGCCGGCGCTGACCCTGGTGGTGACAGGGGTGATCCCGGCGGCGGTCATCAGGCGGGCCATCTCGCGGCGCTGGTTGGGCAGCACCAGCGTGACGACGGTGCCGGACTCGCCGGCCCGGGCGGTGCGTCCGCCGCGGTGGAGGTAGTCCTTGTGGTCTGCCGGCGGGTCCAGGTTGACGACGAGGTCGAGCCCGTCGACGTGGATGCCGCGGGCGGCGACGTTGGTCGC
>NZ_JBEZIQ010000117.1:0-8036 GCF_040651155.1 Kitasatospora sp. NPDC048545 | reverse complement strand
GCGGCGAGCAACACCCTCGGGTCTCTCTTCCTGGCGGCGGCGAGCCACCGCCGCCCGATCACCGACGTGCTGGCCTGGCTCGCCTCCCCCTCCGATCGCACCCCCGTAGACCTGCTCACCGACGCCGGCCACCACGCGGTCGCCGCCCAGCTCCAGGGCACCGTCACCGGCGCCACCGAGACCAGGGATGGCATCTACGAGACGGCGCGCCAGTACGCGAGCTGCCTGCTCGACCCGGACATCGCCGCCTGGGTCACCCCCACGCCCGACCTTGCGGAGTTCAAGCCGTTCGACTTCGCCTCCTCCCGCGACACGCTGTTCCTGCTCAGCAAGGACGGCGGCGGCAGCGCATCGGCGATCATCGCCGCTGCGACCGACGCGGTGATGCGCGCGGCCGTCATCGTCGCCGAACGATCCGGCGGCCGGCTCGACCCGCCCGCGCTCTGCGTCCTCGACGAGGCCGCGAACGTCTGCCGCATCAGCGACCTGCCGGACCTGTACTCCCACCTCGGCAGCCGGGGCGTCATCCCGATCACCATCCTGCAGAGCTACCGGCAGGGTCAGCGCTGCTGGGGAGAAGCCGGAATGGACGCGCTGTGGTCCGCGGCGACCGTCAAGGTCATCGGCTCGGGTATCGACGACGCCGACTTCGCGGACAAGCTGTCGCGGCAGATCGGCGAGCACGACGTGCAGACCGTCTCCGTGTCCGACTCCGGCAGCGGCAAGTCGATGTCGGTGTCGATGCGCACCGAGCGCATCCTGCCGCCCGACGAGATCCGCGCCCTGCCCAAGGGCAAGATCCTGCTCTTCGCGACCGGCATGCGGGTGGCGATGCTCAACATCAAGCCCTGGTACAAGGAGCGCTCCGCCGAGGAGATCGGCCCGGCCTCCGCCCGCGCCACCCAGGCCATCACCGAGCGCGCCCTCGCCAAGAGCACCACCGGTCGCGACGACTTCACCCTCTCCGCCTGACCGCCCCACCCGGCGGCGCCGACCAGGAGTCCGCCCTTCCTCGGCCAACGCCGCCACGGCCACTTCCCCTCCTCTGCTCCAACCGGGTATGCCACGCCCACCCGCCCACGCCAAGGCCCCGTCCGCAACCACAACGACCTCCACCGCCCTGAGAGTTATCTCCCTGGCGCAGGGGGTTCAGAGCAGCGCACCGCTGCTCCTGGCCGCCGAGCGCCGCGACGCCGCCAGTTCCGGCCGATGCCGTCACGGTGGCTGGCCCGGTAACCGCCCGCCGCAGCCGCTGAACCACCGATCGATTCCTGGAAGGTCTTCGTGTTCGACACCAACTCCCCTGCAGACCGCCGCCGTTCGCTTCTGCTGGCCGGAGCGCCGGTCGTCCGGCGGGGCGGCCAGTGGTGGCTGATCACCGACACCGGCTCGATCCTGGCCACCGACCCTGTCTTCACCGGTGAGCTTGACCGCTTCGCCACCGCGATGGCCGCCGCCGACCGCGAGGTCGCCCGGCTGCGGGACGACCAGGGAGCCGCCCCGAAGAAGCGGAAGGGGAAGCGGTGATGGACGCGCTGTTCAAGGGCGAGCAAGCCCTTCTCGGCGCGGTCCTGCTCGACCCGGCCCAGTTCGACACGCTGGCCTGGCTGACGCCCGCCGACTTCTACCGCCCGGCCCACCGCGCCCTGTTCACCGCGATGCGGACCCTGAGCACCGAGCGGCGGCCCGTCCGGGAAGCTGACGGCACGGTGCCGCTGTCGTGGGTGACCGACACCCTCGCCGAGGCCGGCCGCGAGGTGCGCGGGCTGAGCGCCTCGTACGCGCACACGCTGATCGCCGCGTGCCCGCGCCCGCAGAACGCCCCGGTGTACGGCCGGATGGTCCTCGAAGGATCCATCCATCGCACGGTTCTGGAGCACGCCGTCCGCCTGGAGCACGTCGCCCGGATCGACGCCGAAGCACAAGAGGTCGAGGGTGTCCTGCACCACGCCGACGTCCTCACCGGTGTGCTCGGCGACCTCGCCCGGCGCTGGGGCGCCGAGCCCCGGCCCATCCCGCCGCCCGCAACGGGCCCGACCGCTCCTCCCTCGCCGGTCGGGCCCGAGGAGGCCGAGGACGAGCGGTTCCTCCTGGCCGTCCTCGTCAGCCAGCCGGCGGCGATGGCCGAGGTCTACGACTGGCTGCGGCCCGGTGACTTCGCCGACGCCGGCCACGGCCAGGTCTACCGCTGCCTCGGCGCCCTCCACCATCGGGGCGAGCCGATCGACGAGGTGACCGCCCTGTGGGAGGTCCAGCGACGCGGCCTGCTGGCCGATGGCACGATCTCGCGCGAACAGCTCGACGCGCTCTTCGGCGGACCGGGGGCGGGTTCGGCCGAATGGCTGGGCGACCAGGTCATCCGCTCCTCCGTCGTCCGCACCGCCGCCGGAGCCGCTGCCGCGATCAAAGCACTCGCTGAGGGCTCGGCCATGGCGCCCGGCCGCCTCATCGGCCAGGCGCTGCACGCCCTCGGCCCGCTCGACGAGGTACGCGCCCGCTGGCACACGGCCAACCAACTCCTCTCCCCCGCAGCAGGGAAGGCCGCCCCGGCAGGGCGCTCGGACCCTGAGGCCCGGGTACGCGCGGCACTCTCCCGAAGCCCCCAGCCACCGCCCGCCCCAAGGACCGCCCCGCCCGTCGCCGCAACGGCCCAGCGAACCCCCGCCCGCTCGCGCTGAACCGATCCCCCGTCCCCTCCACCACGGGAGCCCAGCCACTATGGACTTCACCCTCGCCCGGTGCGAATGTGAGCAGCTCCACGCGCGCGCCGACCAGTTCGCCGACGCCGCCCGGCACCTGACCCACCTGAACCCGACCAGCCGCCTGTCCGCCCCCGAAGCGGCCTCCGACGTCCTGGCCGCCCTCGCGAGCCCGCAGCGGTACGTCCTCTCCTGCGCCGGCGACGTCAACGAAACCGCCGCCCTGGAACCCGACCAGGCCCGCGTCCACCACCGCGCCGTACTCAGCGACGCCCTGCTCGCGCCCGCAATCGCACGTACACGCCCTTTCACAGAACCTTCCAGGGGTACGACTGGGGATCCGGTCCGACGCCGCGATCAGTCCGCTCCGGGGAGCTGCCCCACCGCCTGGGCGCTGACCGTAGCCGTGACTTTCGCCCCGGGATAGCGGCCCTCTAGCTCCTTGACCAGGCTCTGCACCCGGCGGGGGGTCTCCCCCGGGCTGACGCCCCGCAGCACGGGAAGTGGCGGCGATTCCTTGCCATTGGACCAGGACCCCTCGATGACCAAGTCCGGGCCGATCATCCGGGATCCTCGTTCCCGGGCCTCTTGGGCTGCCCAGTCCGGCGGCGCCGTTCTCGACACCCTCAAGGTCAGGACGTGGCCAGCGTACTGTCCCTCTCGGACCGGCTCGGGAACCGCTGGCCTTGCGCGGCGCGGCTCCAGTGGGTGTCCGCGGCCGATCGGCCACAACCTAGGAGCGTGGAGCTCGCTGTCATAGGGCTGGAGGTACGGCCTGCCGGTTTCTGGGTTGATGGTCTTACGGGCCTGCTCGATCCAGCGCTCGAATTTGCGGGAGGGCTGCGCGCGCTCACCCTCGGCTTCCACCAGAGGGAGGTCATAGACCTCCGAGATGGCGCGCTTCGGCGAGAGGCCAAGCTTGAGCGCGTAGTTGTACATCGTGGCGATGGTGGCGGCCCGCAACTGCACGCCGTCCATCTTCTTCTTGTGCGGCGTGGGAAGGGCCAGGGAGACCACCCAAATCGAGCTGCGGGGGAGTTCCCTGGCTGCCTCAGCTGCCTTTCTTATGCGCCGGACCAGTTCGGGGTCGTCGGTCGGTCGCCGGGCGTTGCTCCGGGTTCGAGGGGGCGAGGCGTCCCGGACTGTGCGCGAGCTCCAGGTCGACCAGTCGATGTCGACCTCGATCACCCAGCCCGGCCACCCGTAGAGATTCCGCAGGGTGACGCCAGTCTCGGTGAGGTCCATCTCGATCTCACCGGACCCCATCCCGAATGCCATACAGCCACTATCTCGCAAGCCGGCATTCGGCACGTCGCGGTCGTCCGGAGAAACATCCCCGATTTTGTCGGGCAGGATCGCCCGGCGATCGCAACGATGCTCGTGCCATGACGAACTTCAGCTCTACCCAGACGCCTTCCGCCCTGCCCCAGCAGACCTACCCGGCTCCCACAGGCCCGGCTGCCGCGGCCCTGCTCCCTCTCCTGATCCTGCTCTTCGTCCTCGTCGTCCTCATCGTCGGAGCCGGTCTGCTCTACGTGACGCTCGCGCACCCCTGGCTCGCGACCCCGCTCACAGTCGCGGTCGCCGGCGTGACGGTCGTCGTCACGATCGCGGGAGTGATCGCCGCCTTCCTCGCCGTCTCCAAAAGGTAGACAGCGCGACGCACACCGCCAGGGCAGGATCGACGTCACCTGAAAGAGAGTGATGGTCCTGATCTGCCAGTCTCACGACGGCGGCACAAGTGCCAGCTTTGTGCCATCGAGCCCGAGACTGTGCCACGGAACCCGAGGCCCTACAGGTAAGGAACTGCGGCAGCCAGCACCCGGCGAAGCGCAAGAGCGGCGGCCACGGGCCGAACCTGGTCGACGAGGTGGACTGGCTGCTGCCGACGCCGAAGGCGAGCGACGGAACGAAGGGGTCGCCGAACAAGCAGCACGGGAACGGCGACCTGGCCCTGCCGTCCGCGGCGGCGTCCCTACTGCCGCCCCGAGGGCAAGCGAAGCCGGCACCCCGGGTCGGTGGCCGGGCAAAGGCTGGCGTCCGCCGCTGTCAGCAGTGGTGCTTCCGCTCTGGTCGCCCCCCGACGCCCCCGGGTGGTGCCAAAATGCCCCGCCCTCGCCCGCTGAGAGATGCTCACCCGGCCCGCGCCACCCCCGGACGCGGGCGACCGGCTTCGCGCGGAGGCCGTGGAGTGGGTGCAAGCTGGAGCCGGGCTGGGTGACTGCCACGCCGGGCCCCGGCCGGCCCGCCCAGCACACCCCCCTCGGCAACGGCCTCAGCCCCCAAGAAGCCGCCAGGGCACTGGAGCTGGCTCCACTCTTCGCGCGCTGCCCGCGCTGCCGCACCGGATGACGGGCTTCTACCTCGTTCTCCCGGCCGTACCAAATCCCGGAATCGGCGGACTCTTCTCCCCGCAGCCGCATCGACCCCAAGGGGCTGTCATGCCTGCGCATGCCCTGGTCCGGCGCGCCCGCGCGCCGCCGGCCCGTACGACCGAAGGACTTCCTCCTTGAGCACCACCACCGACCGCGGCCCAGCCCAGGACAGCGGATATCGCGCTGTCCTGGGTGCGCCGCACGTCACCCGCCTGCTGGGCGGCACCCTGATCGGCCGCCTGCCCACCGGCATGGCGCCGATCGCGATCCTGCTGCTGGTGCGCGCCGAGCACGGCCCGCTCGCCCTGGCCGGGCTGCTCGGCGCCCTGTACGGCCTCGCCTCCGCGCTCGGGCAGCCGCTGCTCGGGCGCTTGGTCAACCGCCACGGCCAGGCCCAGGTCCTCCTCCCCGCCACGCTCGTCGCCACTGCGGCGTTCCTGGCGCTGCCGTGCACCGGCCCGGCGCGTCACCCAATATTCGCCGCGCTCACCGTGCTGGCGGCGGGGCTTTCGACGCCGCCGCTGGAGGCCGGCCTTCGCGCCCTGTGGCCGCATCTTCTGCCTGACGCCGGGCGCCAGCGCACCGCCCTCGCCCTGGACTCCTCCAGCCAGGGCCTAGTCTTCGTCGCAGGTCCCCTGCTGGCCACCGGCTTCGCGGCCGGCGCCGGAGCGGTGAGCGCGCTGGTGGCGACCGCGGCGCTCGGCATGCTGGGCACCGGCCTGGTCGTCACCGCCCGCCCCTCCCGTACCTGGCTGCCTGCGGAGTTCGTCGAGGCCATGCACTGGGCAGGTCCGCTACGGATTCCGGGCCTTCGGGTGCTGTTCGCCGCGCTGATCGGCGCCGGTGTCGCGCTCGGCGCCGTCAACGTCCTGGCCCTGTCGGCCGCTGAGCGCCACCATGCCGGGTGGCTGGCCGGGGTGATGCCGGCCGCGCTGTCGCTGGGCAGCATGCTCGGCGGTCTCGCCTACGGCCGACACGCCTGGCCCGGCACCCCCACCCGGCACCTGGTCGCCGCCTCCATCGGCTTTGCCGCCGGATGGCTGCCGCTGCTGCCCGACCCCGCGCCCGCCGTCGCCGTCCTGGGCGCCGTCCTGCCCGGCACCTTCCTCGCGCCGCTGCTGACCGCCGCTTTCCTCACCGTCGACCGCCTCGCCCCGTACGGCGAGAGCACGGAGGCGTTCGCCTGGCTGATCGCCTGCATCGGCGTCGGCCAGGCCGCCGGCACCGCCCTCGTCTCCCTCGCCGCCACCGCCGGGCCGCTGCTTGTCGCCGCCGTCCCGCTCGCCGGGGCCGCCTTCGCGCTGTGGCTACTGCACCGCTTCAACGACCACCTCTCCGCCTGACCCTCCACGCCCCCAAAGGACACCGCCGTGAACACCCCCTTCTTCGACGCCGCAACCCCCTCCACCCGCATGCACGTGGTGTGGGACTGGAACGGGACGGTCAAGGACGACCTCGACGACCACGTCGACGCGCTGAACGCGACCCTGCCCGCCCTCGGCGGCGAGCCGGTCGACCGCGAAACGTACCGGGCCAAGCACACCGTGCCGATCCCGAACTTCTACGCCCGCCTGCTCGGCCGCACGATCACCGAGCAGGAGTGGGTCTCCAGCGACAACGCCTTCCTGGAGCACCTGCGTTCCCAGCCGGTGCGCGTGCGCGAGGGCGCCGTCGAGCTGATGGCCGCCCTGCGCGAGGCCGGGCACACCCAGTCGCTGCTGTCGCTGTGCCCGCACGACACCCTGCTGCGCGAGGTCCAGGAGGCCGGCATCGGGCACTTCTTCACCCGGTTCGAGGGCCGCACCGGGCCCTCCGGCGGCACCAAGGCCGCCCCGCTCGCCGCCCACCTCGAAGCCCTCGGCCTCACCGGCCAGGCGCACCGGGTGCTGCTGGTCGGTGACGCCGTCGACGACGCCGAGGCCGCCCACGCTTGCGGCGCGTACGCGGTGCTGCACACCGGCGGCCTGCACCACCCCGCCAAGCTCGCCGCTGCCGGCCACCCGCTCACTGACACCCTCACCGACGCCGTCGCCCTCGGCCTGCGTCTCATCCAGGACCACGGCACCCAACTGGCCTGCGCCTAGCACGAATCGACGGCCGGATTAAACCGCCGATCCTGCGGACCATCTCCCCCGACGAGCGCTTCACCGGAGCCCCGCTGTGACCAGAAGAAGACCCGCCACGCCCGCCCTCCCCGTCCGTACGAACCTCCTGGATGTGCCATGTCCGAGTCCGACCCGATGCCGGGCGCCCCCGAGCCCGAGCCGATCCGCATCCCCGACGAGGACCTCGACGACCTCGTCAGCGCCCTGAACCGCACCATGGCCGAGGTCCGCCAGCACGGCGTCATCCTCGACCGCCTCGGCTCCGAAGCCGACGACGAGACCGGGTCCGGCCCAACCGGGCCGGACCCCGGGGCCGGGGCCGAACCCGCCACCGCTCTTCCTCTGTTCATCCTCGCCATGGGCGGCGCCCAGTACACCGCCGAGCTGGCCGAGCTCTCGGCCTGGGTCACTCACCTCCTGCTGCCCGTCTACGGCCGGGAGATCGGCTCCACCCGCCCCTGGTGCGCGAAGTGGCACGAACACCCGGAGGCCGTCGCCCGCCTCCACGCGCTGTGGCTCGCATGGCAGCAGCTGACCGCCGCCGAGGCCGGCCAGGGCGGCCCCTCGACGTGGCACCGCGACCACCTGGACCACGCCCTGCTCCAGCTCCGTGCCCCGGACGGCCCGTTCGCCGCGTGCACCACCAGCCCGTCCCGGCTGGCCCACCGCGTCCTGACCACGCCCGACCAGCTGGGACTCGCCGCATGAACACCCTCGACTTCCGCCTCGACGGCCTCAAGCCCTCCGACGAGTCCCCCGGTCATGCATACAACTACCCCTGGGAGAAGGACTTTCAGCTCATCTCCCAGCACGACGTGGGCGAGCGCAGCTTCATCATCGCCTTCGACAAGACGGCC
>NZ_JBEZIQ010000116.1:0-8121 GCF_040651155.1 Kitasatospora sp. NPDC048545 | reverse complement strand
ACAGGCCCCGCGCGCAGTCGAAAACCGCATCGGCGCCCTGCCGGCCCCACACCACCCGTTCGACGAGGGCGTTCTCGGCACGTTGCACCAGGCTCTTGAGAGCCCGCGAGGCGAGTTGCGGCTCACCCACCGAGCATGCGCCTCGCACGGCCGCTCCCGTTGCCGGAACCGCGTCGTCGAAGGGCACCTCGACAGCGGCGCTGGTCAGCCAGGCGGTGGCACGCCGGAGCGCGACTTCGAGTCGTCCGTTGCCGGTGGCTTGGGGGGTTGAGGGGCCCGGCTGCCGGACGATGGCTGCGTCACCGGCGAGGATCCCGGCCAGCGCTGCGACGATCGTGGTGTGGTAGCCCGTGGCCCAGTCGCGGTATTCCGGGTCGCCGCTCTCGAGTTCCGCGGGGAGAACGCCTTCCGGCCCGGCGATACGCCCGGTGGGCTCCTGCAGGTCGGCAAGAAACGCCCAGGCCCGTTCCACCTCGGCGGAGTCATGGATCCCGAGGCACAGCAGTGAGCAGAGAAGTTCGGCAACGAGGTCGGCGTTCTCCTTCTGCCGGCAAAGGAGGCTCAGTGCCTCAAGCAGTTCGACAGCGTGGGACAGACCGAAACCGGCCGGCCACCGCGGAATACGCCGGCCGAAATCAGTGATATAGAATACGGTGTGGGTGATGGCGTAGATATCGCTGTCGCGCAGCTTCAGCGTGGAAGGATCAGCGCAGAGCAAAGAGAAGGGCAGTACAGCGCTGTCCGTCGGCATGCTGTGATCGATACCGGCCAACTCCAACGTGTGCAGCAGGTCCAGCTGCCGAAAGGGGACGCGCTCAAAGCATGTCGCATGCCGCCCGGCAACAGCCTGCCCGATGAGGTGCTCGAAGTCGCTGTCGCTGTGCCCGCACAGCCGCTGTGACGCGTAGGTACCCGCGTACAGAAGCAGTGCCCGCTCATCGCGTGCGACAAGCTCACGGTATGAGGCGCGAGCCGCCACCGTGGTGACCTGGTCCAACAGTGCCTGATAGTTGCCGTCGGCGTCGAAGGACCCGGACTCCACACGAGCGCGGAGTCCGACCAGCAGCGCGACCTCGACGAGTGCCTTGCGGGTGAACAGCACGCGCCCCTTCTCGGCGGCATCAGGGTCGAAACGGATGCGGTGCGCGGCCAGCCAGGAAATCGCCCCACGTTCCACCGTGCGCCACATGTCAGCCACAATCGCCCCTCATGTCGATGCGGTGCGGGGGCGTCCGCGCTGCGTGTTCTCGCACAGCGCGGACGCCCCCGCACGGCACGATCCAGGGCTAGACCTGCGGAGCTTCCTCAGTTACGGACGGCACGACCAGCACGTACTTGTCCCAGGCCAGCACATAGCCGGCAATTTCCCCGAGGGTGGTGGTCGCACTGACCAACTGCTGTAGCGTCGTGTCCATATTTATCAGCCCGCTGCTCTGGAGGAATCCGAGAGCAGCCCGTGCGTCGACAGACGGGCAATTGGCCATGATGGGCCTCCACTGAGGGCTGGGTTTCGCGCGGTGTTTTGTCGCGCGGAGTACATGTTCTTGATTGTGGCGATAGTGCGAATGGGTGTCATCGACAGATACCAAAAATCACTCGACCGGAGCAATCCTAATATGATATTCCTGCTTTTCTGTTGTGGCGGGTCGGTGGTTCGGTGGTGAGTGTTGTCGGCGGGTGGGGGGGTTCATTGGTTGGTTGAGAAAGACCACCCCGGGGCGGTCTGCTGTTGTGTTGGTTGACGGGGTGGGGTGATCTTCGGATTGGCTTTGCTGAAGGGGATCGCCCCGTGTTGTCCGCGCCGTCGTCGTACACGGGGCACCGGTATCCGGTGGAGGTGATCTCCCACTGTGTGTGGTTGTATTTCGGGTTTCCCGCTCAGCTTTCGTGAGGTCGAGGAGCTGATGCTCGAGCGCGGCGTCATCGTGTCCTACGAGACCATCCGGCGCTGGTGTCTGAAGTTCGGCCGGGCCTACGCCAACTCCCTGCGGCGCAGGTAGTCCCGGCCCGGGGACAAGCCCTCTCCGTCAGCCTTGGTGAGACGTCCCGCTTTGTCGGGTTAGCCTGAGAGGGCCCCGAGTAGGAGTTCCACCCCTGATGACCAGCACCAATCCGTCCGCTGCCGACCCGGCTCCCCGGCCGAAGCGCCGCACGTTCAGCCCCGAGTACAAGCTTCGGATCGTGGCCGAGTACGACGCCGCGCCCGAGGGTGAGAAGGGTGCGGTCCTGCGCCGTGAGCGGCTGTACCACTCCCACGTCACCGAGTGGCGGCCCGCGCGGGATGCCGGGGCCCTGGAGAAGCTGGTTGACCGCCGCACGGAGTAATTGTCAATACCTGTGGATCGGTTGTCCTTTGCCAGGCCAGCTGGCCGCATCCTCGGGACGGGTCCCCCATGCTGCCTCGGGGTGCTCGGAATGGGCTTGCCCTGATGGTGGCATTCGAGGTACCAAGCTCGGGTGATGTTGTTCGAATGCCGGGCGTGCGGCAAAGAAATCACTGGCCCACTGAGCCACTGAAGTTGAATCCGTGATGTCGCTCGGATGGGTGAAGCAATAGCGTTCGCCTGCCGGCGGAGGGTTGGCCCCGGTAGTCGTGTGCTGTGAGGTATGCACAGGGCGGCGGTCTGACCGACGCTGAGAGGGCCGCGCGGGAGCGGATCCGGCGGCAGGCGGTGGAACGTTTCGAGACCGGGGAGAAGAGCCGGGACATCGCGGCCGCGCTGCGGGTGAGTGTGCGCTCGGTGGAGCGCTGGCGCCGGCAGTGGCGCGAGGGCGGCGCAACGGGAATCGCCTCGAAGGGCTCGCCCGGTCGTCCGAAGCTGTCCGATGCCCAGATCGCCCGGCTGGAACGGGAGTTGGAGCGTGGGCCGCTGGTCCACGGGTGGGCGGACCAGCGGTGGACACTCGCGCGGGTGAAGACGTTGATCGGCCGCCTGTTCCACGTGAGCTACACGGTGGAGGGGACCTGGCAGTTGCTGAAGCGGCACGGTTGGTCCTGGCAGCAGCCGGCCCGCCGGGCGATCGAGCGTGACGACGCGGCCGTCGAGCTGTGGAAGAAGGAGACATGGCCGCGGGTAAAAGCGTCGCGGCGGCCCGCGGGGCCTGGCTCGTCTTCGAGGACGAAGCCGGGCAGTCGATGAGGCCGCCGCGTGCCAGGACCTGGGGCAGGATCGGCTGCACCCCTGTTGTGCGGGTGCGCGGCCGGGGCGCCGGCCGGGTCTCCATGGCGGGGCTGAGCTGCTACAAGACGGGCCAGCGGTGTGGGACAACCTGCGTGCCCACCTGATGCCGCCGATGCAGGAGTTCGTCCAGGCGAACCAGGACTGGCCGACCGTCTTCCAGCTCCCCTCGTACGCACCGGACCTCAATCCGCAGGAGGGCATCTGGTCGCTGGTCAAGCGCACCATCGGCAACCTCGCCGCCTCCGACCTCGACCAGCTCGCCCGAGCCGTCAGACGCAGCCTCAAGAAGATCCAGTACCGTCCCCACCTCATCGACGGATGCCTCACCACCACCGGCCTGATCATGGACGGCTGACCACCTTCAGGCCGACATCGCGAATTCAACTTCAGTACAGCTCGACATCCATCCACGCGATGTCGTTCAGCTCGACGTCGAGGCCGCAGGCGCGGTGCCCGGTGTCCTTGAAGTAGTGCTCGCGCAGGCCCTCGGCGAGGATCCGTTCCTGCTCGTCCTGGCTGGCTCCGGCGTCGCGGGCCTCGTACAGCCGCTGGGCCACCGAGCCGGGCATCTTCTGGGTGATCGTGCGCTGGCGCGGGTCGTCGGTGGAGCCGCCGGCCGCGCTGTAGCCGAAGGTCGCCTGGATGTGGAGCATGAAGCCGTTCTTCTCGGCGTCGCGGCGCACCCGCTGCTTCACCCGCGGCTGCCAGCCGGCGCGGACCTTGGTCTCGATGGCCTTGGCCGCGGCCGGCTTCGGGGTGCCCTGCCCCTTGAGCCAGCGCTGGACGGTGCGCTGGCTGACGCCGAGGTCCTGGGCGAGTTTCTTCGTGGACCCCTTGGCGCCCTTGAGCAGGAACCGCATCCGGGCGGGAACGGACTGCGGGATCGGCTTGGTGCGCTCGGCCCGCTCCAGGCCCTCGTCGATCTCCCGGCTCACACTGCTCTCCTTTCCGGCCGCCGAGGTCGGCGGCCGCTGCTGGTCATGGGTGGGCGGCCCGCCGGACGGGTGCCGGCGGGCCGCGCGGGACTACTCGTCGGCGGACACCTGGCCGCCGGGCTTCATGTGCCTTGCCGGGTTCGTGTCGTCGGCGATGAGCTTGGCGATCTCGGCCATCGGCCGGGAGCCCTCGAACTTCACCAGGCCCGGCGACACCCCGAGGCGCAGTGAGGTGGTGAGGGTGCCATCGGGCTTGGTGAGGACGTCCAGCGCGCCGGGGCCGGGCGAGGCGAAGACCGCGCAGTCGGACAGCACCGCGAACGCGTGCAGGCCGGTGTCGCCGGCCATCCTGCGGAGCTTGCGGTGCAGGTTGACGGTGGCGGTGTCGATGACCAGGGCGCGCATCAGCGGGTCCCAGGTCGGCCGCTCCAGCGCCGCCCAGCGCTCGCCCGGCTTGTAGCCGTGGCCGCGGGGGCGTTCGCGCATCTTGCCGATGGTGCCCTTTGCGGTCTGCTTGATCGCGTGCAGCACCGCCAGTTCCGCCGGGTCGCCGGTGGTCTTGAGGCCAGCCATGGCGTCCAGGAACGCGACCGGGTCGGTGTCCGCCATGTTCAGCGGGATGCCGAGCGCGGCCATGGTGTCCAGGTACGCCTGGCGCAGGTGCTTGTGCCAGGGGTCGAGGTAAGGGCCGTGCTCGTGCCGCAGCCAGCCCTCGGTCGGCTGGACCCGGGCGCCGAGCTCGATGGCGTAGGCGACCTTCACCGTGCTGTACCAGGCCGGGCCGGTCGGCCGGGAGCCGTCCGGGCTGAACGGCGAGGGGAGCAGCGGGTTCGTGTCCACGTGCGAGAGGTCGACCAGCCAGGAGGCCGGGGTCTTCGGGTCGAAGACGGGGTTGAGTTCGTGGACCGGGGCGGAGAGCGGCAGGGTGAGGCGGCCGGCGGCGGCGAGGAAGGCCATGTTGACGTCGAGGCCGACCGCGAACGGCGCCGCGGCTTCCTGGTCTGTCAGCTCACGGTGCCAGTCCCACGCCTCGGTGACCAGCGCGCCGCCCGGCTCCCGGCCTTGCGCGCGCGGGTGGACGTCCAGCACCTCCGGCGGCGCCGGGTCGAAGGCGTCCTTCGGGCGGGAACCCTCCACCGGACCGGACGTCCAGCCGGCCTCGGTGCGCACCGCCTTCGTGGGCGGGCGCAGCGCGGTGACCAGCTCGATGCCGGAGACGGCGGTAGAGCCGCGCGGGGTGAGGACCCGGGTGGCGTAGGTGCCCAGCAGCCGGGCCAGCTTCGGGGCGGCGAGGCCGTCGGGGATCTGCCAGCCGCCCGACGCGAGGGCGCCCCAGGCGGGGATGCACAGCTGCACGCACTGGCGCTTGCCGTCCTCGGGCGTGCGGTAGATCCGAGCCCAGGGGCCGAGGCCGCGCTGGGTGAGCAGCCAGCCGGCCTTCTCCAGCTGCTTCACCGCCTTGTGGGTCTTCGGCAGCTGACCGAGGCGCTGGACGAACTCCTTCTTCTCGTCCCGCCCGAGCGGGGGCAGGCCGAGCTCCGCCAGGGCGGCGTCGGAGATGACGACCAGGGCGTCGCCGTCCTTGCCGTGCCGGTGCAACCTGGGCGAGCCCAACTTCGTCTCCAGCGCCCACTGGGCAACATCGGCGACGGTCCGCCCGGCCGGCGCCGTGGAGGCGGGCGTGCCGTCGGCGAGGTAAGCAACCAGGGCCCTGCCGGACGAGGCGACGTCCAGCACCGCGAGCGGACCGGCCGGGAACCGCGCGGCGGCAGCCCGCTCCCAGTCGGCCGAGGCCGCCTCGGCAGCCGGCTTCTTCGCCAGAGCCTTCCGGGCCCGCGACGACGCGGCCGCACGCGACGACCCGGTACGGCGCGGCACAGCCACCGGACCGGCCGCAGGGGCGGCCTGGCGGGGCGCAGCGACCGGAGCGACCGAGACCGCCCGCTCGGCCGCCGGGGCCGCCGGGGCGGGCTGCGCAGCGGCCGGGACGACGCCGGGACGGCAGAACCCGCCCAGGTGCATGGGCAGCCCCTGAGCCCGGTAGACCGACGGCTGCCCGCACTGCACACACGGCACCGGCTGCGCCATCAGCAGCGACCCGTCGTTGTCCTGGTCCGGCATCACCGGCTGCACCGCAGGGGCGGGCTGCTCTGGCACGGTGGCGACGAACGCCTCCGGCGCCGGGGCCGCCGGGGCGGCGGCAGACTCCGTGGCGGGCGAGGGGGCTTCGGCCGGGGCGGGCGCCGGGTCGTCGTCGGCGTGCACGAGGCCGGCGGCCTGCGCGCGGCGCAGCCATTCGGTGGGCTCGACCGTGCCGTGCTGGAGCGCCAGCCTCGCGAGGAACCGGATGTACACCTCGCGCTTCGGCGGGCGTGGTTCGGTCGTCCCGGCCTCCCACCGCACGATCGTCTCCCGCCGGGTCTCCAGCGCCGCGGCCAGCTCCTCCTGCGTGTACTCGCTGGCCTTGCGCAGCCGCACCCGCTCGGCCGGAACCGGCAGGTCGTCCGCCGAGCGCGGCCGCGCCAACAGCGCGTCGATCGACGCGAACAGGTCGTCAGCCACACTCCACCTCCTATGCAAACACTTGTTCGAAAATAACATTTCGGAGTAGGCCAGAAGCGGTCCGCCTCTCGATCATCAGTCCTTAGACTCCGGGGTTCGGATGCTGCCGGTGGACGGGAAGGCCAAATCATGGACGACGACCCTTGGGCCGGCTGGCCAGAACGGTGGGCCGGCACGGACTGCGACGTGCGGACGGCCGTGGGCGCGATCCCGCCGGAGGTCAAGGACGGGTTCAGGTACGACGAGGTCCCCTGGCGGCGGTCCGGCACTTCTACGGCCCGGGCGAGGAGATCCCCGGCCTGCTCGCCACGCTCGCGTCCGGGGACGCCGAAGCCGCTGACAGGGCCCTGCGGCAGCTCTGGACGAATCTTCACCACCAGGGCGGCACGATCGCGGTGGGAGCACTGGCGGCGCCGTTCCTGCTACGGATCGCGGCGACCGGGCATCCCGGGCTCCGCGCGCAAACGCTTCACCTGGTCGCCGAGATCGGCCGGTGCCAGCACATGGGGGACGGATCGCGCGAAGGCCTGCTCCAGGTCGCCGAGGAGCCGCTGATGGTCGAGGGCAGCACGATGTGCCCGGTGGACTGGACGATCCAGGCCGCCCGTCAGGCGGTCACGGACGACCTGCCCCTCCTGCTCCCGCTTCTCGACGGCCCCGACGCCGAGGTCCGCTCCATGACCGCCTACGTCCTGGCGGCGGCGACCGACGAGATCCCACGCGTCTCCTCGGCCCTGCGGTTCAGGCTGGCGAACGAAGACGACGCGGTGGTCCGGGTGAGCCTGATCCTGGCGATCGCCCAACTCGCCCGCGAACATTAGGACAACCACGCTCCCCGGTGGGCCCGGGACCTCTGGTCGAACCCGGGACGACCGCCCGAGATCCGCATCGGCGGCGGCCTGGCCTGGCTGTGCCTGATCACCGACCCCGCCCCAGACGAACTCCGCACCCTCCTCACCGACCCCGGCATTCGCCGGTACGACGACCTGCTCCAGTCGGTGCCATGGCTCACCTGGTGCGACGCCCCCGGTTTCGCGCTGCGCAGCTGCATCGACGAAATGCTCGCGGCGAAGGTCCCCGCAGCGGTGCTCGACGATCCCTGGGGCGGTGGGCCGTCAAGCTGAGGCACGCAGCGGTCGGGCAGCCTTGGCCGTGGGCTTCGGAAACAGAGTCGTCAAGATCAGCTGTCGCGGGACACTCTGAACAGGGAGTCCCCCACCACGCGGACAGGGGTCTACCCACCACGCGGACGGGGGTTTACCCACCAGCCGGACACCCTTACTGACATTGGCGCTTCAGGGTGATGGCGGCGGGAGGTCGAGGGAGAGGCCGGTCCCGGCGAGGAAGCCGTCGAGGATGTCGGGGCGGTACTGAAGCCGTTTGAGCCGGTTGCGGACGAGGGCTTCGAGGCGGTCGACGGCGACCGAGGACAGGTTGGCCAA
>NZ_JBEZIQ010000115.1:0-8843 GCF_040651155.1 Kitasatospora sp. NPDC048545 | reverse complement strand
CGGAACCGAACCACCCGCACGCGCCGCATAAGCCCGCGCCAGATCACCCACCAACACCGGCAACGACCACCCGTCACCCGCGATGTGGTGCAACACGAGCACGAGCGCGTGCCGCTCCGGGGTGAGCGTGAACAGGCTGACGCGCAGCGGGAGTTCGGTGGTGATGTCGAAGGGGCGGGCCAGTTCGGCGGCGACGGCGCCGGGCAGCGACTCCTCGTCGGCCGATCCGACGGTCAGCGGGGCCGGTACGGAGCCGGGTGCGAGCACGATCTGCTGCGGTCCGTCGCCGTCGTCGGCGAGGACCGTGCGCAGCACCTCGTGCCGCTCGATCAGGTCGGCCACGGCGGTGGCCAGGGCCGCGCCGTCGACCGGGCCGTCGAGGCGCAGAACGACCGGGATGTGGTACGTCGCGCCGGTGGACTCGAAGCGGTCCAGGAACCACAGGCGTTGCTGGCCGAAGGAGAGCGGCAGCCGCTCGGGCCGCTCGACGGCGGTCACCCGGGGCCGGGCGGGACCGGCGGCGGCGTC
The DNA here is from genome assembly GCF_040651155.1 of Kitasatospora sp. NPDC048545. Lineage (NCBI taxonomy): Bacteria > Bacillati > Actinomycetota > Actinomycetes > Kitasatosporales > Streptomycetaceae > Kitasatospora > Kitasatospora sp. NPDC048545. The sequence continues at coordinate 8,315 of NZ_JBEZIQ010000115.1, read as the reverse complement.
CAGGGCGGCGGCGAGACCGGCGACGGTGGGGGCGTCGAAGATCTGCTGGACCGACAGCTGGACGTCCAGGCCGGAGCGGATCCGGCCGGCCAGCCGGGTGACCAGCAGGGAGTGGCCGCCGAGGTCGAAGAAGCTCTCGTCGACGCCGACCGAGGCGAGTCCGAGGACCTCCGCGAACAGCGCGCAGAGGATCTCCTCGCGCGGGGTGCGCGGCCCGCGGCCGCCGCTGTGGGTGTCCTGGGCGGGTTCGGGCAGGGCCCGGCGGTCGAGCTTGCCGTTGGCGGTCAGCGGCAGCGCGTCGAGGGTGACGAAGGCGGCCGGGACCATGTACTCGGGCAGCGCACCGGCGGCGTGGTCACGCAGCCGGGCGGGGGTGGTCCCCTGCTCGGCGGGCACCAGGTAGGCCACCAGGCGGCGGTCCCCGGGCCGGTCCTCGCGCACGACGACCGCGCACTGGGCCACCGCCGAGTGCCGGGCCAACACGGCCTCGATCTCGCCGAGTTCGATCCGGAAGCCGCGGACCTTCACCTGTTCGTCGGCGCGCCCGAGGTACTCGAGCTCGCCGTCGGCGTTCCAGCGGGCGAGGTCGCCGGTGCGGTAGAGCCGGGTGCCGGCCGGTCCGTACGGGTCCGCGACGAACCGCTCCGCGGTGAGCCCGGGCCGTCCGAGGTAGCCGCGGGCCAGGCCCGCGCCCGCCACGTACAGCTCGCCGACGACGCCGGCCGGGGTGGGGCGCAGCGCGTCGTCCAGGACCCGGACCCGCAGGTCGGGGATGCCGCGGCCGATCAGACTGGCGGGCCGGTCGGCGGCGGTGGCGGCGTCCAGGGCGCGGTGGGTGACGTGCACGGTGGTCTCGGTGATGCCGTACATGTTGACCAGGACGGGCGCGTCCTCGGGGTGCCGGGCGTACCACTGGCCGAGCCGGGCCACCTCCAGCGCCTCGCCGCCGAACACCACGTAGCGCAGGGCGAGTTCGCTCCCGAGCTCGGGGTTCTCGGCGTCCGCCTGCATCAGCTGGTAGAAGGCGGAGGGGGTCTGGTTGAGGACGGTGACCCGCTCGCGGACGAGCAGCTCCAGGAAGCGCTCGGGGGCGCGGGAGACGTCGTGCGGGACGACCACGAGTCGGCCGCCGTGCAGCAGCGGGCCCCACAACTCCCAGACGGAGAAGTCGAATCCGTAGGAGTGGAAGAGCGTCCAGGTGTCCTGCGGGCCGAAGCCGAACCAGTGCCGGGTGGCCGAGAAGAGCCGGACCACGTTGCGGTGCGGGACGACGACGCCCTTGGGGCGGCCGGTCGAGCCGGAGGTGTAGATGACGTACGCGGGGTGGTCGGGCAGCAGCGGCACGGCCGGGGCGGCGGAGGTCCGCCCGTCCGGGTCCGCGTCGCCGTCGGTGACCTCGGCGGGCAGGGCGTCGACGACGAACGCCGGGCGGGCGTCCGCGAGCATGTAGTCGACCCGGTCCTGCGGGTAGTCGGGGTCGATCGGGACGTACGCCGCACCGGACTTGAGGACCCCGAGCACGGCGACGACGAGGTCGGCGCCGCGCGGGAGGGCGAGGGCCACGAAGGCTTCGGGGCCCGCGCCGCGGGCGGCGAGCCAGTGGGCGAGCCGGTTGGCCCGGGTGTCCAGTTCGGCGTAGGTCAGGGTGGTGCCGCCGTCGACGACGGCGACGGCCTGCGGGCTGAGCCGCGCCTGGCGCTCGAACAGCTCGACCAGGGTGGCCGGCTCGGCTTCGGGCGCGACGGCGGGCCGGTCGGCGGTGCCGAGCGCGAGCAGCCGATCGTGCTCCTCGGCTCCGACCAGGTCGAGCAGGGCGACGGGGGCGTCCGCGGCCCGCGGGACGGCGGCGAGCACTGCGGCGAGGCGGTCCGCCAGGGCGTCCGCGCGGGTGTCGTCCAGGGCGTCGCGCCGGTGGTCCAGGTGGAAGCGCAGGGTCCGGCCGGGGCCGACCACCAGGGTGAGCGGGTAGTGCGCGGCGTCGTGGGTGCGCACCCCGGCGACCCGCAGGGTGCCGCCGAGCCCGTCGCGGCCGGCGCCGCTGGACGGGTAGTTCTGGAACGCGTAGAGGCTGTCGAACAGTTCGGTGCTGGCGGGGGTGCCGGCCAGGCCCTGGATCTCGGCGAGCCCGAGCTGCTGGTGGGGCAGCAGCTCGGTCTGCTCGCGCTGGACGCGGGCGAGCAGCTCGCCGAGGGTCTCGGCGGGGTGGACGCGCACCCGCAGCGGCACGGTGTTGATCATCATGCCGATCATCGACTCGACGCCGTCCACCTCGGCGGGCCGGCCGGAGACGGTGTTGCCGCAGACCACGTCCGCGCGGCCGGTCAGCGAACCGAGCAGCAGCGCCCAGACGCCCTGCACCACCGAGTTGAGCGTCAGACCGTGGGCGCGGGCCCAGGCGGTGAGCGCGGCGGTGTCGGTCTCGGTCAGCTCGCGCTGGATCCGTCGGGGCAGCGCGGCCGAGCGCGTGGCGCCGGGGGCGACCAGGGTCGGCTCGTCGACGTCCGCGAGCGCCTCCCGCCAGGCCCGTACGGCGGCGTCGCGGTCCTGCGCCGCCAGCCAGCGCGCGTAGTCGCGGTACGGGCGCACCGGCGGCAGTCCGCTCGGGTCGCCGCCGGCCGCGTAGACGGCGAGCAGTTCGCGCACCAGCAAGGGCAGTGACCAGCCGTCCACCAGGGTGTGGTGGAAGGTCATGACCAGGCGGTGGCGGCCCTCGCCGAGGCCGAGCAGGGTGAGCCGCCACAGCGGCGGGGTCGCCGGGTCGAAGCGGCGCAGCCGGTCCTCGGCGGTCAGCCGTTCGGCTTCGGCCTCGCGGGCCGCCGGGTCCAGGGCGGTGAGGTCGGTCTGCTGCCAGGCGAGCGGGACCTCGGAGAGCACCAGCTGCGCCCATTCGCCGGAGCGGCGCTGGCGGAAGCAGGCGCGCAGGGTGGCGTGCCGGCGCAGCAGGGCCTCGAACGCGGTCCGCAAGGTGCCCGGGTCCAGCGGGTCCTCCAGGTCGAACACCACCTGGCCGGTGTAGACGTCGGTGCCGTCGCCCGCGTAGGCGTGGTGGAACAGCAGCCCCTCCTGGAGCGGGGCGAGCGGCAGGATGTCCTCGATGGTCCTCGACGGTCGGCTCACAGCGTCCCCCACTCCTCGTGCAGTTCCCGTTCGAATTCGTCGATCTCGCTCTGGCCGATCGAGGACAGAGCGACGTCGGACGGGCTCAGGCCGCCCGCGTCGGGCCGCTCCGCATGGGCGGCCAGGGTTTCCAGGGCGCGGACCCAGATGTCGGCGAGCCGCCGCACCTCGTCCGCGGTGAGCAGTCCGTCCGCGAAGGTCCAGGAGGCGACCAGTTCGGCACCGTCCGGGCCGTCCTTGGTGGCCGCGTTGAGTTCCAGGACGTGGGTCAGCGGCATCGCCGGGTCGTGCTCGGGGCCGGTGGCGAGGCCGGCCTCGATGCCCCAGTCCGTGCCGGGGCCGCCTACGGTGTAACGGCCCAGGTAGTTGAAGCCGATCTGCGGCCGGGCCGCCTGTCCGAGCACCGGCGCGGTGGCCGGGTTGAGGTGGCGGAGCATCCCGTAGCCCATGCCCCGGTCCGGCAGTGCCCGCAGCTGTTCCTTGACGCCCTTGAGCAGCCGGCCGACGGCCGGGCCGCCGGCCCACAGCTCGCGGCGGTCCGGGGAGCCGAGGTCGAGCCGGACGGGGTAGGTGTTGGTGAACCACCCGACCGTCCGCGACAGGTCGGCGCCGCCGACGGCCTCCTCCTCCCGGCCGTGTCCCTCCAGGTCCACCAGCACGCCGGTGCCCAGGCCCGGGCGCCACTCGGTGGCGGCGAGGGCGAAGGCCGCCAGCAGGACGTCGTCGACGCCGGCCTGGTAGGCCGCGGGAACGGTGGAGAGCACCGCCCGGGTGACGGTCTCCGGCACGGTCACCACGACCCGGCCGGCCGTTGCGTGGGTGTCGGCCGCCGGGTCCAGCGCCCGGCCGCCGAGCGGCGGCTCGCCGGCCGCCAGGACGCCTGCCCAGAGCGGGAGTTCAGCCTCCCGCCCGGGCGTGCTGGCGGCCTCCGCGAGCAGCCGGGACCAGCCCCGCAGCGAGGTGCCGACCGGTTGCAGCCGCGGGGTGCCGCCGCCTGCGACGGCGCGCCAGGCCTCGGCGAGGTCCGGCAGCAGGATCCGCCAGGAGACGCCGTCGACCACCAGGTGGTGCGCGATCAGCAGCAGCCGGCCGGGCCGGTGCGGCCCGGCGTCGAACCAGACCGCGCGGACCATCCGCCCGGCTGCCGGGTCCAGTTCGGTGCGGGCCCGGGTGCCCTCGGCGACCAACAGCGCGGCGTACCGCTCGTCCTCCTCGGCGAAGGCGCGGACGTCGACCCGGTGCAGGCAGGTCTCGGCCCGCACCGCCCCGGCCGGCGGGACGTCCAGCTCCCACTCGGCCCCGGAGGTGTCCAGTCGGGCGCGCAGCGCGTCGTGCTGGTCGAGGACCGCCTGGAGCGCCGCGTACAGCTGCTCCGGGCGGGCGCCCGCAGGGACGGCGACCACGTGCGACTGGCTGAAGTGACCGATCGGGCCGCCTCGTTCGGCGAAGGCCCGCATCACCGGGGTGAGCGCGAGCCGGCCGGTGCCGGGCACCCGCTCGGCCGGTGCGGTCGCCGCCGGGTCGGTCGCGACCCGGGCCAGAGCGGCCGGGGTGCGGTGGGTGAAGACGTCCCGCACGGTGAACTGCAGACCCTCCCGGCGGGCCCGGCCGACCAGCTGGATCGACATGATGCTGTCGCCGCCGAGCGCGAAGAAGTCGTCGTCGGCGCCGACCCGCTCCAGGCCGACCACGCTCGCGACCAGCGCGCACAGCAGTTCCTCGCGCGCGGTGCGCGGGGTGCGCCCGGTGGACTCCGCACCGTAGTCCGGGGCGGGCAGCGCGCCGAGGTCCAGCTTGCCGTTGCGGGTCAGCGGCAGCGCGTCCACGGTGACGAACGCCGCCGGGACGAGGTGGTCCGGCAGGGTGCGGGCGAGTTCGGCGCGCAGCCCGGCCGGGGTCGGCGGCTCGGCCGCGGCGGGGACCAGGTAGGCCACCAGCCGGCGGTCGCCTGGCCGGTCCTCGCGGACCACCGCCCGGGCCTGGGCCACCGAGGGCAGCCGGGACAGCGCCGCCTCGACCTCGCCGGGCTCGATCCGGAAGCCGCGCAGCTTCACCTGGTCGTCCGTGCGGCCGAGGAACTCCAGCACGCCGTCCGCCCGCCGCCGGGCGAGGTCGCCGGTGCGGTACATCCGCTCGCCGGGCTCCCCGTACGGGCAGGCGACGAAGCGCTCGGCGGTGAGGTCCGGCCGGCCCAGGTAGCCGCGGGCGAGGCCCGGTCCGGCGAGGTACAGCTCGCCGGGCGACCCGGACGGAACCGGCCGCAGGTCGGCCCCGAGCAGGTAGGCCCGGACGTTGGCCAGCGGGCGGCCGATCGGCGGCACGCCCACCGGCGTCAGCGGGCCGCTGACCACCGAGTTCACGGTGTACTCGGTCGGGCCGTAGGCGTTGATCATGGTGCGGCCCGCGGACCGGCGCCGCACCGTCTCCGCCGTGCTCGCCTCGCCGCCGACCACCAGGGTGGTCAGGCAGGCCGGCAGCGCCGACTCCTCGGGCAGCGCGGCCACCACGGCGGCCGGCAGCTTGGCGTAGCTGATCCGCCGCTCGGCCAGGAAATCCGTCAGCGGGGCGCCCGGGGTGCGCGCCTCGGCCGGGGCCAGCACCAGGGTGGCGCCGGTGAGCAGCGCGGTCCACAGCTCCAGCGCGGAGACGTCGAAGCTGAACGAGGCGAAGTGCAGCACCCGGCTGCCCAGGCCGACGCCGTGGTCGGCGGCGAGGGTGGCCAGGCTCGCGATGCCCGCGTGGGTGGTGACGACGCCCTTCGGGGTGCCGGTGGAGCCGGAGGTGTGGATGACGTACGCCGGGTGGTCGGGCCGCAGCGGGGTCACCCGCTCGCCGTCCACCGGGTCGCTGTCGGGGCACTCGGCGGCCGGACCGCCGTCGGCGGCGGGGCAGCCGCCCCCCGTGCCGCCGTCGGAGGCCGGCAACGCGTCCAGGACCAGGAGCGGGGCCGCGTCGGCCACCAGCGCCGCCACCCGCTCGGCCGGCAGCTCCGGGTCCAGCGGCAGGTACGCCGCACCCGCTTTCTGCACCCCGAGCAGGGCGACCACCAGCTCCGCGGACCGCGGCAGCCGCAGCCCGACCAGGGACTCGGGCCCCGCGCCGCGGGCGATCAGCCAGTGCGCCAGCCGGTTCGCCCGGGAGTTGAGCTCGCGGTAGGTCAGGACGAGGTCGCCGTCCTCCAGCGCGGGCGCGTCCGGAGTCCGGGCCACCTGCCGTTCGAACAGGACCGGCAGCGGCTCCGGTTCGACCGCTCGCGCCGTGTCGTTCCAGGTCACCAGCTCCCGGTGCAGCTCCTCGGCGTCCATCAGCTCGATCGCCGAGAGCCGGTCCCCCGGCCGGGCCGCCACCTGCTCCAGCACCCGCAGCAGCCGCTCGGTCAGGACGCGCACGGTGGCGTGGTCGAAGAGGTCCGCCCGGTAGGCCGCGGTGGCGCGCATCCCCGCCGCGGTGCCGTCGGCACCACGCTGCTCCAGGAAGGTGAAGGACAGGTCGAACTTCACCGCCCCGGCGCCCACCCGGTGGTGGGCCGCCGCGAGCCCGGGCAGCCCGCTGACCGCCTCCAGGGCCGCCTGCTGATCGGCGCTGTCGAAACCGAGCGAGACCTGGAACAGCGGGTGCCGGGAGAGCGAGCGCTCCGGGGCGAGCGCTTCCACCAGGCGTTCGAAGGGGACGTCCTGGTGGGCGTAGGCCGCCAGGTCGGTCTCCCGGACGCGGGCGAGCAGTTCGGTGAAGGTGGGGTCGCCGGAGGTGTCGGTGCGCAGGACGAGGGTGTTGACGAAGAAGCCGACCAGCTCGTCCAGGGCGTCGTCGGTACGGCCGGCGATCGGCGTGCCGACCGGCACGTCCTCACTCCCGCCGAGCCGGCCCAGCAGCACCGCGAGCGCCGCCTGCACCACCATGAACAGGCTCGCCCGGTTGTCCCGGGCCACCGCGGACAGGGCCCGGTGGAGGGCGGCCGGGATCTCGTAGGCCACCTCCCCGCCGTGGTAGGAGGCGACCGCGGGACGGGGACGGTCGGCGGGGAGCGCGAGTTCTTCCGGCAGGCCGGCCAGGGTCTCGGTCCAGTGGGCGAGTTGGCGCGCCAGAGGGCTGTCCGGGTCGTCCTCGGAGCCCAGCACCTCACGCTGCCAGAGCGTGTAGTCCGCGTACTGCACCGGCAGTGCGGCCCACCCGGGCGCCTCGCCGACGACCCGCGCGGCGTACGCGAGGGTCAGGTCCCGGGCCAGACGCGGCATCGACCAGCCGTCCCCGGCGATGTGGTGGATCACCAGCAGCAGCACGCACTCGTCCGTCCCGGTCACGAACAGGTCCGCACGCAACGGGAGTTCGGAGGAGAGGTCGAAACGGTGCCGGGCCGCGTCGGACAGCTGCCGGTCCACCAGGTCCGGGCCGGAGTCGACCACGGTCAGCACCGGGCGGGCCTGCGCCGGGTCCAGCACCACCTGATACGGGCCCTGCTCGTCCTCGGCGAAGACCGTCCGCAGCACCTCGTGCCGCGCGGCCACGTCGGCCAGCGCCGCGCGCAGCGCCGGCACGTCCAGCCGACCGCTGAGCCGCAGGCCCGCCGGGATGTTGTACGTCGCGTTGGGGCCCTGCAGCCGGTCCAGGAACCAGAGCCGCTGCTGGGCGAAGGACAACGGCATCCGCTCCGGACGCGGCTCCACCGGACGCACCCCCGGCCGGGCCGCACCGCCCGCCCGGTCCAGCGCGGAGTCCAGGGCGGCGATGCTCGGGCTCTCGAACAGCGCCCTGATGGGCAGTTCGACGTCCAGCACGGACCTGATCCGGGCCGCGAGACGGGTGGCGAGCAGGGAGTGGCCGCCGAGGACGAAGAAGTCGTCGTCGATGCCGACCCGCTCGACGCCCAGGACCTCGGCGAACAGGCCGCAGAGGATCTCCTCACGCGGGGTGCGCGGGGCCCGGCTCTCACCGACGCCCGCCTCGTAGCGGGGCGCGGGGAGAGCCCGCCGGTCGAGCTTGCCGCTGGGGCTCAGGGGCAGGGCGTCCAGGAAGACGAAAGCGGACGGGACCATGTACTCCGGCAGGGTCGCCGCCAGGTGGGGCCGGAGGGCCGAGGCCGAGGGGGCAGTGCCGTGCTCGGCGACCACATAGGCCACCAGACGGGGGTCGCCCGGACGGTCCTCACGCACGACGACCGCGCACTGCGCCACCGCCTCGTGCCGGCCCAACACCGCCTC
>NZ_JBEZIQ010000114.1:0-9819 GCF_040651155.1 Kitasatospora sp. NPDC048545 | reverse complement strand
CTGCTCGTCCTGACCCGCAAGGAGTTCGCCGTGCTGGAACTGCTCGCGGCCCGGGCGCCGACGGTGACGCCCCACCGTCGGGCACGCGTGCGCCGGACGATCAGCGCCGGACGATCAGTAGCAGTCGCCTCGGAGGACGCGGCCGGCAGGCCGGCACGGTCGGCTCGGCCGGGAGCGGGCGGCGGTACTCAACGGAATGCTTATGGACCGTCAATGGCGGTCGGCCACCGTGGACTTCAGCGCGGACCACCCGGTCGGCGCAGCACCGATCAAGGAGGATCCGCTCCGTGAACACGATCAAGAAGGCAGTGCTCGGCTCGGTGGCCGTCGGCGCGCTGCTGCTCTCCGCGGCCCCCGCGGCCTCGGCCGCCGACGGTCGGCAAGCGGCCCAGGGACCGGCGGTGGCGCAGGCGGCGCGCAGCACCGACGTGTCGCTCTACAACGGCACCAAGGACGTGATCTACCGGAACTACACCTCGCTGTCACACGGCGTCTGGGGCAGCGTGACCCCGCCGGACGCCATCAAGGCCGCCGACAAGGTCTCGTGGAGCTCGGAGTCCTCCGGCTTCATGACCGGGACCGAGGGCGAGGTACGGTACCAGCTGCGCACCGGCGAGGCGGTGATCCACTGGGACAACCCGTTCGCCGGCAGCAACAGCTACAGCTGCACCGTCCCCGGTGGCTACACGTGCAGCTGGACCGGCGGCAAGGGCGACAACGCCTCGGTGGCCTTCACCATCGGCGGTGCCCCGGCCGGCGTGGCCGCCGACCGCCAGGCCGAGCAGGCCCCCGCCGTCGCCTCGGCGGTCAGGAGCACCTTCGTGACGCTGCAGAACCGCACGCCGAGCGTGCTGGAGCGCACCTCCTCCGTGCTCGACCACGGCACCTGGAGCGAGAACCTGTTGCCGCAGGACCGGGTGTTCCCGATGGACAACGGCCACTGGCAGTCGGAGTCCAACGGCTTCATGACCGGGACCGAGGGCAGGGCCGTCTACAACCTGTTCAACGTGGGCAACGTCGAGATCTGGTGGGACAACCCGTACGTCGGCAGCAACAAGTACAGCTGCACCGTCCCCCAGGGCTACACCTGCAGCCAGGACGGCGGGAGCGGCGACAACGCCTTCGTCACCTTCACCGTGCGGAAGGGCTGATCCGATGCGAGGTCTCCTCCGTACCCGGCCGGGCTTCAAGGCCCTGACCGCGGCCGCCGTCGCCGCCCTGACCCTGGTGCCGGTGGCCACGGCCGAGGCCGTTGCCGCCCCTGCGCCGCCCGCCGTCCGGGTCCGGGCCGCCGTCGCGCAGGCGAACATCGACGACGGCCAGTCCTATGTCCTCGCACCGCAGCAGGCGCCCGACCAGTGGCTGGGCGAGAACGGCTGGAACGACATCGTCGCCCAGACCAGCAGGCTCTGGTACGGGGCGCAGCAGTACAGCCACGCCCTGTGGACCGCCCGGGTCAGCGGCGGCGTCGTCGGGCTCGAGAACGTCGAGTTCCACGGCAGCCTCCAGGACGACAACGGGGCCGTGGAGGCGAACTGGGGCAACGGTGACGCGTTCGGCTGGACGGCCGTCGCCGGCCCCAGCGGCTCCGTCGCGCTCCAGAACCGGGCCACCGGCCGCTACCTCGCGCTGAACGCCGCGAACGCCGCCGTCATGGCCACGGGCATCTACTACTGGTACCTCGTCAACGCCCACGCGTAGCGGATCTCCCGCCGCCCCCGACCGCGCCACGCGGTCGGGGGCACCCGTGCGTTCCCGGGACGTCCTCCGGGAGCACGTACGCCCGTTCCCCGGCCCTCGGCGCCGAACGCCGGTGGGCCCCGGGGGCGCCGCGGCGGGGCTCAGGACCTGATGGCCGCGCCCGCCCAGGCGCGGTTGCCGAGGAGGGTCTTGATGTCCGAGGCCAGGCCGTTGTCGGGGTTCACCAGGAAGCCGAGCTCGTAGAGGGTGTTCTTGTCCCAGTTGGTGGTGAGCAGCCGGATGGGCACGTCGCCGGGGTGGGCCTGGAGGGCGAGTTTGAGTTCGGCCACGACTTCGGGGGTGATCCGGGAGGCGGGGACGGTGATGTGGACGGGTGGCTTGGTGCCGAGTTCGGCGGAGGAGACGTCGAGGGTGGTGATCTCCTGGCCGAAGACGCTCAGTGAGCCGTCGCGCTCGTTGAGGCGGCCGCGGACCGAGACCACGTTGTCCTCGATCATCTGCTCGGCCATCAGGTTGTAGGTGGCGGGGAAGAACAGCACCTCGACCGAGCCGTCGCGGTCGGCAAGGGTGATGATCGCCCAGGCGTTGCCCGCCTTGTTGATGCGCCGGTCGACGCCGGTGATCAGGCCGGAGAGGCGGACCTCGCCCTCGGAGCGGCCGGAGCCGAGGAGTTCGGCGATCGAGGTGTCGCGGTTCTGGGAGAGGATGTGCTCGGCGCCGTCGAGCGGGTGGCTGGAGACGTAGAGGCCGAGCATCTCGCGTTCCAGGGCGAGGAGTTGGCGCCGGGGCCACTCGTTCTCGCTGAGCTGGAAGTCCAGTCCGATGCCGGGTCCGTCGTCGCCGGTGTCGAGGGCGCCGAACAGGTCGTCCTGGCCGATGGCCTGTTGCTTCTTCACCCCGGTGACGGCGTCGATGGCGCTCTCGTGGACGGTGCTGAGCGAGAGCCGGGTGTGGCCGAGCGAGTCGAAGGCGCCCGCCTTGACCAGGGAGTCGACGGTGCGCTTGTTGCAGACCACCAGCTCGACCTTGTCGAGGAAGTCGGCGAAGGAGGTGTACTTGCCCTGTTCCCCGCGGGTGCGCACCAGGGACTCGATCACCGGCACGCCCACGTTGCGCACCGCCTTGAGGCCGAAGCGGACGTCACTGCCGACAGCGGTGAAGTCGACCACCGACTCGTTGACGTCGGGGGAGAGGATCTTGATGCCCATCTGCCGGCACTCGGCCAGGTAGACGGCCATCTTGTCCTTGTCGTCGGCGACGGAGGTGAGCAGCGCGGCCATGTACTCGGCCGGGTAGTTGGCCTTGAGGTAGGCGGTCTGGTACGAGACCAGGCCGTACGCGGCGGAGTGCGACTTGTTGAACGCGTAGCCGGCGAACGGGACCAGGACGTCCCACACCGCCTGGATCGCCGCGTCGGAGTAGCCGCGCTCCTTGCAGCCCGCGTGGAAGGGCACGAACTCCTTCTCCAGCACCTCCTTCTTCTTCTTGCCCATCGCGCGGCGCAGCAGGTCGGCCTGGCCGAGCGAGTAGCCGGCCAGCACCTGGGCGGCTCGCTGGACCTGCTCCTGGTAGACGATCAGGCCGTAGGTGGGGCCGAGGACGTCCTTGAGCGGTTCCTCCAGCTCGGGGTGGATCGGGACGATCTCCTGCTGGGCGTTCTTGCGCAGCGCGTAGTTGGTGTGCGAGTTCATGCCCATCGGGCCGGGCCGGTACAGCGCGGAGACGGCGGAGATGTCGGCGAACTCGGTGGGCTTCATCAGCTTGAGCAGGGCGCGCATGGGGCCGCCGTCGAGCTGGAACACGCCCAGGGTGTCGCCGCGGGCCAGCAGCTGGTAGGTGGTGGGGTCGTCGATCGGGATCTTCTCGATGTCGACGTCGATGCCCCGGTTGGCCTTCACGATCTTGATGCAGTGGTCGATGATGCCCAGGTTCCGCAGACCCAGGAAGTCCATCTTGATCAGGCCCATGGCTTCGCAGGACGGGTAGTCGAAGCCGGTGATGATCACGCCGTCCTTGTCCCGCATGTGCAGCGGGATCAGGTCGAGCAGCGGGGTGGAGGACAGGATGACGGCGGCGGCGTGCACACCGGTGCCGCGGATCAGGCCCTCGATGCCCCGCCCGGTGTCGATGATCTTCTTGACGTCGGGCTCGTTCTGGTAGAGCGCCCGGATCTCGGTGCCCTCGTTGTAGCGGGCGTGCTTCTCGTCGAAGAGGTCGGCGAGCGGGACGCCCTTGCCCATGACGTCCGGAGGCATCGCCTTGGTGATCCGGTCGCCCATCGAGAACGGGTAGCCGAGGATGCGGTTGGCGTCCTTCACGGCGGCCTTGGCCTTGATCGTGCCGAAGGTGTTCACCTGGGCCGTGTACGCGGCGCCGTACTTCTCGGTCACGTAGCGGACCATCTGGTCGCGCTGGCGGTCGTCGAAGTCGATGTCGACGTCCGGGGGGTTGATGCGCTCCGGGTTGAGGAAGCGCTCGAACAGCAGGTCGTGTTCCAGCGGGTCCAGCTGGGTGATGCCGGTCAGGTAGGCGACCATCGAGCCGGCCGCCGAACCGCGGCCCGGCCCGACCGGGATGCCGTTGTCCCGCCCGTACTGGCAGATGTCGGCGACCACCAGGAAGTAGGCGTCGAACCCCATCGGGGTGATCACGCCCATCTCCAGCTCGATCCGGTCCAGCACCTCCTGGCTCGGGCTGTCCCCGTAGCGGTGCTGCAGCCCGACCTCGATCTTCTTGCGCAGGTACGAGGCCTGGGTCTCTCCCTCGGGCACGTCGAACTGCGGCATCCGGTCGACGTAGGTGAAGACCTCCTCGTACGACTCGACCCGCTCGGCGATCGCCAGCGTGTTGTCGCAGGCCTCCGGCAGTTCGCGGAAGAGCTCGCGCATCTCCTCGGCGGTCTTGACGTAGTAACCGGAGCCGTTGAACTTGAAGCGGTTCGGGTCGTCCTTGTTCTTGCCCACGCCGACGCAGAGCAGGCTGTCGTGGGCGTCCGCCTGGTCGGCGGTCACGTAGTGCGAGTCGTTGGTGGCCAGCAGCGGGATGTTCAGCTGCTTGGCCAGCCGGAGGAGGTCCTCGCGGACGTCCCTCTCGATGGAGAGGCCGTGGTCCATCAGCTCCAGGAAGTAGTTCTCCCTGCCGAAGATGTCCTGGTAGGCGCCGGCCGCCCTGACCGCCTCGTCGTACTGCCCCAGCCGCAGCCGGGTCTGCACCTCTCCGGAAGGGCAGCCGGTGGTGGCGATGATGCCGGTCGCGTTGGCGGCGATCAGCTCGCGGTCCATCCGGGGCTTCATGTAGTAGCCCTCCATCGACGCGAGCGAGGAGAGCTTGAAGAGGTTCCGCAGACCGGTGGCGTTCTGCGCCCACATGGTCATGTGGGTGTAGCGGCCGCCGCCGGAGACGTCCTTGCCGCCCTCGCCGTCGGCGCCGCTCGGGCGCTGGCCGCCGGGGGACCAGAACACCTGCTTCTTCAGGAAGCGCGAGGCCGGTGCGACGTACGCCTCGATGCCGATGATCGGCTTCACCCCGGTCTTCGCCGCCGCGTGGAAGAACTCGTACGCGCCGAACATGTTGCCGTGGTCGCTCATCGCGATGGCGGGCATGCCCTGTCTCTGCGCCTCGGCGAACAGCTTGCCGTTCTTCGCCGCCCCGTCCAGCATCGAGTACTCGGTGTGGACGTGCAGGTGCGCGAAGCTGTCGGACACGGCGCTGTGCTCCTCGGGGGGCTCGGGCTGGCAAGCGGCCCAGGCTAGTGGGTCGGCCCGGACGACACGCCGGTGCCGGGCCTTCGGGGCCGGGACCTTGACGATTCTCTCCCACCTCCTGGACGGGGCGTTGACCGGGCGGGCCCGACCACCGGCGACCGGGAGGAGGCCCCGCACATCGCTGAACCGCCGGTGGTGACACGTGTGACGGCGGGTCGGCGGGCCACCGTCTGGCCGGAGCGGACGGCCGGGACGCGTGGGTACGGCCGGGCTGCAATCCCGAAGCCGTCCGAGTGACCGGGGCGTCACCTTCTGTGTGCGGGGGTGCAACGTGTGATGCGATGCCCCCGTGAAATCCGGGGTCGGGCCGGAACGCGACGCCCGCCCCGGGTCCGTGGACGACGGAAGGGAATCCCATGGTGCTCCGCGCGCTGGCCGCAACTGGTGTCGCCGCATCGTTGTTCGGCTCATCGGGCCTCGGCGGCAAACCGGTCCCGCCGCCGGCCCCGATCGTCATCGAGAGCGTGGCGGTCAACGGGTCCGGTTGCCCGGCGGGGACGGCCGCCGTGTCCGTGGCCCCCGACAACACCGCCTTCACGGTCACCTACAGCAACTACACCGCCAAGGTGGGGCCCGGGACGGCGCCGACCGACTACCGGAAGAACTGTCAGCTCGGCCTTCTCGTGCACGTCCCCGGTGGCTACACCTATGCGGTCGTGTCCGCCACCTACCGCGGCTTCGCGTCGCTGGCGCCCGGCGCGTCCGGGACCCAGCGGGCGAGCTACCACTTCCAGGGCAGCGCCCGCACCACCGACTCGACCCATCACTTCGAGGGCGGGTTCACCGGCAACTGGCAGGAGACCGACACCGTGGACGTCGCCGCCCGGGTCTTCGCCCCCTGCGGGCAGACGCGCAACCTCGACATCGACACGGAACTGCGGGTCGAGGCCGGAACGTCGAGCCCGGGCGCCACCAGCTTCCTGGAGATGGACTCGACGGACGGCAGCATCAAGACCGTGTACCGCCTCGCCTGGAAGCGGTGTCACTGACCTCCCGGCGCCGCGATCGGCGGGGGCGCCCGTCACGTCACGTCCGTCAGCTGTCGGCGCGGAACGCCCCGTGGACGCGCAGGTCGCCGGCGATCGACACCTTCCCGTCGTTCGTGTGCATGATCCAGACGCCCTCGTTGCGGACCGACAGGTGCCCGTTGGCGTTGACCTTCCCGACGAAGCGGGACTCGCCGTGGACCCGCAGGATGCCCGTGGTGTCGAGGTCGCCTCCGACGACGACCTCGCCGGCCGCCGTCACCTGGCCCTCGGCGTCGAGGCGCCGTGGACGAGCAGCCGCGGCGGGCCGTCCTGCGTCTCCAGCACGTTGTCGACGGTCAACCCGCCCTGGAGGGTGAGGCGTTCCCTGACCCGCGCTCGGTGGGTGCGCACGTCGTTCAGGTCGGCGGTGTCGGCCGCGACGGTTCCCCACTGGCGGTGTCGGCGGCCTGGTGCTGCGTCCTGCCGAGTATTCCCGCGGGCGGTGGCTGCCCGATTTCGTCCGGGGTAACGGCCGAGGTGGTTTCGCGGGTTCACCGTTCCGGGCGGGGAATTCCCGGACGGGAAGTTCGCTGGTCGGGGGCGGGTGGTGAAACCGGAGTCGGGAATTGTGCACGGTGTGTCAACTCGCTTGTCGCCAGCGAGGATCCCGCCAATGAAGGGAATGCGTTCCTTGTGCGGGTGATTCGCGCAAGTCCCTTCCGTTCCCGGGTCGAATCTGACAGCATCGTCCGCTATCCGGTGATCGAATTGCCGGCGATCATTGCGCTTGTGTGCCCGTGAAGTGTTCGTCCACGCCCGGTTTGTGGCCGGATCGGATCGCCGGGTGGGGCCGGGTGGGGTCGGGACACGGCCGGGGACATGACCGGGGGAGGACGATGGTGCTCGGCTTCGAAGCCCGGCTCGACGACGAGGTCGCCGGGGGAAGGCTCAGCGACCCGGCGGCCCGGCTGCGCCTCGTGGAGGAGATGTGACCACCCGGGCCGGCACCCGCGTGCCCACCCCCGACACCGCACACCGCCCCGCACGCTGGGTCCGCACCAGACTGCGGGCGAGCCCGGCGGCCGCGCTGCTCATGGCGGCCCTCGCGTTCGTCACCGTCTTCCTGACGGCGGCCTTCCCCCGCATCGCGGACCGGGGCGCAGATGCGGCGCTCCAGGACTTCGTCGGCCGGAACGGCATCAACCAGACCAGCCTGCAGACCACCTCCAGGGTCCGCGACGACGACGGGGCGGCCACGCTCGACCGGGTGCAGCAGACCCTGGTCGAGGCGTTCGGCCGTGAGCTGACGCCGACCCGGTCGGGCAGGGTCTACGGCTCCCGCGCCCTGGCCGACCACGGCATGGGCAACCCGGAGTACGTCCGGATCGCCGAGAAGCGGACCGACCCGGTCCTCGGCCTGCTCTACCTGCACGACCTGGCCGCCCGGGCCACCCTCACCGACGGCAGCTGGCCGGCCCCCGGTGCGGTCGGCGGTCCGCTGCCGGTCGTGATCAGCAAGAAGGCCGCCGAGACCATTCACATCAAGCTCGGTGACGTCATCGACAACGGCGTCGAGGGCCCGGGCACCGAGCGGACCACCGTGGTGGTCGGCCTCTACCGGGTCAACGACCCCCAGGACCCGTTCTGGGAGGACCTCGGCTGCCCGACCCGCGCCTGCCTGAGGCCCGACCCCGAGCACGAGCACTGGATGACCAGCGGATTCGTCGACGGGGGCAGCCTGCCCGCGATGGCCCGCTGGGGTTCGGGCGCCGAGAACTTCTGGCGGCTGCCCGTCGACGCCGCGTCGCTGCGCGCCGACCGGCTCGACCGCACCCGCAGCATCCTCGGCTCCTTCCTGGCAGGGCGCGACGCCACCGCTCTGGCCGGCGCGACCGGGCGCCCCGACCTGCACACCTCCTCGGGCCTTCCCGACCTCCTCGGCCGGGCGGACGCCCGCTACCGGGCCGCCATGCCGCTGAGCGCGATCGGCCCGGCCGGTGTCGCGGGCGTGGCCGTCGTCGTGCTGTTCCTGGCCGCGGCCCTCGGCACCGACCGTCGCGCCGCCGAGATCCGCCTGCTCCGGGCCCGCGGCGCTTCCCTCGCCGGGGTGCTGCGACGGCTGATCGGCGAGGGTGCGGTCACCGTCCTGCCGGCCGCCGTGCTCGGAACGGCCCTCGCCCTGGTGCTGCTGCCCACCCCCCGGTGGGAACGCTCGGTGCTCGCAGCCCTGGTCGCGACGCTGATCACCCTGTCGGCCTTCCCGGCCCGCGCGGCCCTGCTGTGGGCGCGCCCGCGGGCGGTCGGCGGCCGACGCCGACTCGTCGGCGAACTCACCGTCCTGACGGTCACCGTCGTGGCCGTGGCGGAGGTCAGGCGCCGGGGCGTCGGCACCGGCGCCGGGCTGGATCCGCTGCTGGTCGCCGCGCCGCTGCTGCTCGCCGTCACCGGCGGGCTGGTCCTGGCCCGGATCGAACCGGTGGTGATCGGCTGGTCGGCCGCCCTCGCCGGCCGCGGCCGGGGCCTGATCGGCTTCCTCGGCCTGGCCCGCGCCTCCCGGGACACCTCGGGCCGGCGCCGGACCTCCGCGCTGCCCCAGCTCGCCCTGCTGATCGCCGTCACCACGGCCGGGTTCGGCGCCACCGTGCTCGACACCGTCGATCACGTGCGGACCCGCGCCGCGCGCATCGCCACCGGCGGGGACATCGGCGTCTCCCTCCCGGACTACGCGACCCTGACCGAGCCGTTCACCACGGCCGCCGGCGCCCTGCCGGGCGTCCGGTCCTCGACTGCGGTCCGGGTCGAGCCCAAGGCCCGCATCACCGGTGCCGACCAGAACGACACCGAGGCCTACCTGGTGATGGTGGTCGATCCGGCGGCGTACGCCGAGATCGCCCGGACCCTCGGGGTCGGCGGATTCGACCCGGCGAAGCTGTCCGGGCCGTCCGGCGGCCCGGACACCCCGGTGCCCGCACTGGTCAGCCGCGACCTGGCCAAGCGCCTCGGCACAGGGGCGTCCCGGGTGCGCACGCCCAACGGCAATGACCTGCGTCTCACCGTCGCCGGGACCGTCGGCGCCACCCCCGCGCTGCCGGACCCGGGCAAGCCGTTCGTCGTCGTTCCCGCCGGCCCCGCCTGGGAACGGCTGCCGGACGCCAAACGGGTGAACGAGTGGTTCGCCGTCGGCGATGTCGACCCTGAAGGGGTCAGGTCGGCCCTGCGGGACAGCGGCGTGGTCCGGCCGGTCGGCCTGGCCAGGCTGATCGCGGACGAGGCCGCGGCCGTCGGCAAGGCCACCCACGGCCTGCCCGCGGGATACACCGTGCACAGCAGCCGGGAGACCGCCGCGGCCCTCGCCGACGATCCGCTGCAGCACGCCGCCGGCCGGC
>NZ_JBEZIQ010000113.1:0-10033 GCF_040651155.1 Kitasatospora sp. NPDC048545 | reverse complement strand
CGGGGCGGGGGCTGTCGGGCGGCCCGCTGGGCCCCCCCCCCGCCGGGGGGGGCGCGACAGGCGCAGGCCCGTCCCTGACGAATCGTCAGATTGCTTCCAGGATCGCCGATTCCGGCCTCGACAACGCCCGTCCGCGCTCCCAGGCGGCCCGGAAGCCGGACTCCCCGAGCATCTCGGCGCAGCCGTCCAGGACGGCCCGCAGCTCAGGATCTCCCGCGTCGTGAGCCCCGCGGAGGCCGTACGCGGCGCCCAGCGCCGCCGCACCGCGGGCCGCCTCGCCGAGCGCGAGGCAGTGCTCCGCGAACCCCTCCAGCACGTCCGCCCGCACCGGCCGGTCGCCGCTGTCCGCCGCGAGCTCCAGGGCCCGGCGGTGCAGCGGGCCCGCCGCGTCCGGTGTGCCGCGCCGCTGCCGGATCCGGGCCACGCCGCTGTGCAGCAGGGCGAGCAGGTGCAGCCGCGCCGGGGCGGCGGGGCCGGTCGCGGGCAGCCGTTCCAGCCGCCGCAGCGCCTCCTGCTGGCCGCGCAGGGCCGCGTCCAAGTCGCCGACACGCCTGTCGAGTTCACCGAGCGCGTAGTGGGCGGCGGCCTGCAGGTGGGGGTCCCGGGCGCGGTCGGCGGCGGCCAGCGCGCGCTCC
Organism: Kitasatospora sp. NPDC048545; assembly: GCF_040651155.1. Classification (NCBI taxonomy): domain Bacteria; kingdom Bacillati; phylum Actinomycetota; class Actinomycetes; order Kitasatosporales; family Streptomycetaceae; genus Kitasatospora; species Kitasatospora sp. NPDC048545. The sequence continues at coordinate 9,398 of NZ_JBEZIQ010000113.1, read as the reverse complement.
AGGTCGGACCGGGCCGCAGCCGGTTCGCCGCGGCGCGTCCGCAGCCGGCCCGACAGCAGCAGTGCCAGCGGCGCCTCGCCGCGGCCGCCCGTCTCGGCGTCCCGTTCACCGGCCTCCGTCAGGGCGGCGAGCGCCTCGTCGGCCGCGCCGGTGACGGACAGCAGCGCGGCCAGCGTGACCAGCGCCATGGCCAGCCCCCAGCGGTCGCCCACGGTCCGGAAGCCGTCCACCGCGGTCCGCAGGCGGTGCTCGGCGTGTCCGATCCGGCCCTCGCCCAGCTCGATCCGGCCGGCCACCAGGTGGGCGGCTGCCCGCGTCCACCGGTCGGGGTGCTCGCCGTACCGCTGCGCCGTCGTGCCGACCGCGTCCGGCGGGCCCGCCATGGCGAGCAGCAGCGCGGCGGCCAGGGCGACCGGGTGATCGGCCTGCTGGGCGGTGATCAGCGCCGCACCCGTCGCCTCCGGCGGGACCACGGCGTCGCCGGGTTCCCGGAGCGGGGCGGTGAGCTGCAGCAGGATCACGCACAGGGCGTGCGCCTGCTCCAGGCCGGGCGGCGGGGTGCGGCCGTGGGCCGCGAGGACGGCCGCCGTCCACTCGCCGGCTTCCCGGCTCTGACCGCGCATCAGCCAGGGCCAGGCCCGGGCGGCCGTCAGCCTCAGCGCGTGCTCCGGTGGGCCGACGGCGACCGCCCGGCGCAGCGCGGCGTCCAGGTTCCCCTGTTCCGCGTCGAGGCGCGCCAGCCAGCCGATCTGGCCGTCTGTCCGCAGCCGGGGTTCGGCGGTCTCGGCGAGCTCGACGAACCGGCGCAGGTGGGCCGCCGCGGTCGCGTCGGCCTCACCGGCCTCGACGAGCCGTTCGGCGGCGTACGCGCGGACCGTCTCCAGCAGCCGGTACCGCACCGCGCCGGTCTCCCGGCCGACGACCGCGACCAGGGACTTGTCGGCCAGGGACGCCAGCAGGTCCTCCACGGCCGTCGGGTCGGGCGCCGAGCCACCCGGCCAGTGCCCGGCGCAGACCGGGTGCGCGTCGGGCAGGGCCGCCCCGCCGGCGAACACGGAGAGCCGTCGCAGCAGGACGCGCTCGTCCTCGTCGAGCAGCTCCCAGCTCCAGCCGATGACGGCGCGCAGCGTGCGGTGCCGGTCGGGGGCGGTACGGGAGCCGCTGTCCAGCAGCCGGAGCCGGTCGTTCAGCCGGGCCGCGACCTGCCCGGGGCTCAGGGCCCGCAGGCGGGCCGCCGCCAGTTCGAGGGCCAGCGGCAGGCCGTCCAGTTCCCGGCAGATCCGGACGACCGGCTCGACGGTGTCGTCGTCCAGGGAGAATCCGGGGCAGACCGCGGCGGCCCGCTCCGTGAACAGGGCGACGGCGGGGTGCGCCAGTGCCTCCTGTGCGGTGCCACCGGGTTCGGGCACGGCGAGCGGCGCCACCGGCCAGAGCACCTCGCCGGTGACGCCGAGCGGTTCGCGGCTGGTGGCCAGCACGGTGAGCCGGGGCGCGGCGGCCAGCAGGCGGTGGGCCAGCCGGGCCGCGTCCTCGATCAGGTGCTCGCAGTTGTCCAGGACGAGCAGGACCTCACGGTCTGCACGCTCTTCCAGGGCTCGGACGATCCGGTCGACGGGATCCCCGGCCTGACCGCCCGCGGGCAGGCCGCCGGCCGCGACCCCGGTGTCCGCCGGGCGGCGGACCGCGGCCAGCACGGCTTGGGCCACCGCGTCCGGCCCGGCGGCGCCCGCGAGTTCGGCGAGCCGGACGTCCGTCGCGGGCGGTGCGGCCGTCGCGGCCGCGACCGCCAGCCGGGTCTTGCCGACACCGCCCGGCCCGGTCAGCGTCACCAGGCGGGAGCGGTGCAGGCGTTCACGGATCGCCGTCAGCGCCTCGTCGCGGCCGACCAGGCCGGTGAGCCAGGTGGGCAGGGCGGCACGCCGGGCCGGGTTCGCGGTGGTGGCGGGGGTCGGCCTCGGTGTGGGCGGCGTCCCGCCGGACAGCACCTGCAGGTGGACGTCCCGCAGTTCGGCTGACGGGTCGGCGCCCAGGTGCTCGGCCAGTGCCCGCCGGGTGCGCTCGAACACCTCCAGCGCCGCCGCCTGTTGCCCGTCCGCGTGGAGTGCACGCATCAGCCTGACGGCGGCCCGCTCGCGCAGCGGGTGCGCGACGCACAGCCCGGTGAGTTCCGCGACCAGGCGCGGCAGCGGGCCGGGCGCGCCGAGGGCGAGGAGGGCGTCGGCCCGCTCCTCCACCGTCGACAGCCGCAGCTCCGTCAGCCGGGCCGTCGGCGCCGCGACGAACCCCGCGCCTTCGGCGTCCGCGAAGGGCGTTCCCCGCCACAGCTCCAGTGCCCCGTCCAGCAGGGCGACCGCGTCGGTGAACCCGCCCGACGCGAGCGCCGCCCGCCCGGCCGCGACCCGCTGCTCGAAGTCCCAGGCGTCCACGTTGCTGCGGGGCAGGTCGAGCAGGTACCCGGCGGGGTGCGTGCCGATCACGGCCCGGTCGTCGCCCAGTGCCCGGCGGAGCCGGGAGACCAGGGACTGCAGGGCGCCGGCCGGTTCCTCCGGCGGGGTGTCCCCCCAGAGGTCGTCCACCAGACGCTCCCGGGTGACCACCCGCCCGGGGTCGAGGGCCAGCCGGACCAGGAGCAGCCGAAGCCGCGCCCCGCCGACCTCGGACGCCGACCCGTCCGCACCCCGTACGACCTGAAGTGGCCCCATGACGTTGATCCGCACCCCGCCCGCCCCCGCTCAGCACCAGCCGACATCCAAGATCATTATCCCGGCGTCCCGCCGGGCCGGAGCCGCGGGGCACGGTCCGGCGCGACCGCCGACGGCGGCCGGTGCTCGTCCTCCTCGGACGCCGAGGCGGCAAGAGCCGGACCGTCGGCCGTACACGCCCACGCCCTTCACCTTTTCGAGTGAAGATCGCGAAGGGTGTCCGCCCCCGCACCCCGCCCGAACCCGACACTGCGGGTATGTCACAGCATCCCGCGGACAAGTCCGCCTCGTCCCCGAAGAGGACACGGGTCATCAGGCACGCCGCGGCCGTCGCAGCCGCCCTGGTGCTGGGCACCGGGCCCGCCCCGGCCGCCTCCGCCGCGGCACCGGACACGGGCGGTCCGGACGCGGGCGCTCCGGACGCGCGGCAGCTCGGCGCGTACTGGACCGCGGCCCGGATGGCGGCCGCGCTCCCCGGCGACACCGGACGCGCCGCGCCGGCCACCGCGGACGGGCCGCTGCCCGGCGAGGTCACGCCCCCGAGCAGGAGCTTCGACGGCATCCCCCAGGTCGGGGCCTTCTTCTGGACCGACGCCGGGGGCACGGGCCGGAGCTGCAGCGGCTCCGTGGTGCGCAGCCCCGGCCGCGACCTGGTGCTGAGCGCGGGGCACTGCCTCTCGGGATACTCCGGCACCTCCCCGAAGCGGCACCTGGGGTTCGTTCCGCAGTACCACGACGGGCTCGCGCCGTTCGGCGTCTTCCCGGTCAGGAACAACGGCGTCCACGTCCCGCAGGAGTACTACGACCGGGGCCCGCACGCCGGGGCCGCGTACGACTTCGGGTTCGCGGTGACCGGGCCCGGCCAGGACGGGCGGCGGATCCAGGACGCGGTCGGCGCGGTCGAGTTGCTCACCGACTCCGGGTACGTCCACGCGCCGGTACGGATGATCGGGTACCCGAGCCGCGCGCAGAAGCCGCTGGAGTGCCTCGGCCGGACCACCCGGTGGGTCGGCGACGACCCCGCCGACCCGGGCACCTTCCAGCGCATCGCGTGCGACGGCTTCGTGAGCGGGACCTCGGGGGCACCGATGCTGGTGCCGTGGCCGGGCGGCTGGGCGGTGATCGGAGTGATCGGCGGCTACCACATCGGCGGCAACACCCCCCAGGTGTCCTACAGCGCGTACTTCGGCTCCGCCACCCGGGCCCTGTACGACGCCGCGACCACCGGCGCACCGCCCGCGGGCCCGGCCTCCTGAGCCCCGTCCGGACGCCGCGTCACTCGCCGCGGGTGGTGAGGCGGCCGGCGGCGTCGAGCCGTGCGAGGCGGGCGTGTTCCTTCTCCGCCCACCGCCGCACCCGGTCCGGGTCGAGCGCGGTGCCGTGGCCGACATGCAGGGCGGTGGGGTCGAGGGCGAGCATCCGGCGGAGGCTGGCGAGGTTCTGCCGGGGGTCGTCGTGGAAGGGCGGGTTGGCGGGCCTGCCGGGGATCAGGCCCATGAAGGAGGCTGCGACCAGGTCACCGGCGACGAGGTCCCCGTCGTCGGTGAGGACGGAGACCGATCCGGCGGTGTGGCCGGGGGTGGGCATGATGCGCGCCGCGACACCGAAGTCCTCCAGGCTCGTCTCGCCGCGGACGAGCACGCCGGGTTCGACCGGCTCGGCCCGGACGTGGAGGTTCCTGTTGCGGGCCATGAGGCGGCCCATCGGACCGGTGGGCAGGTACGGTTCGCGGACCCGGCCGGACCGGTACGGCCCGAGGTCGGCGATGTGGCCGGCGACGGGCGCGCCGGTGAGCCGGTGCAGTTCGGCGGCGGCACCGAAGTGATCGATGTGGCCGTGGGTGATGACGATCAGCGAGACGTCGGCGGGGTCGACGCCGTGGGCGGTGACCCCGTCGAGGATCTTCCGGCCGCTCCCGGGGGTTCCGGCGTCGACGATGACGGGCCTGCGGCCGAGCAGCAGGTAGGCGTTGACGACGTGCCGGCCCATGACCGGGATCGGGACGACCTTCGTGCGGGACATGGCTCTCCTCCGGAATGTGCGGCGGTGCCGCGCCGTGCGGGCACGGCGGAGCTCGGCCCTTCGCCGGTGCCGGCGGAAGGGGGCAGGTGGGGGCAGGTGGGGGGCGGGTGGGGCGGGCGGGTCAGAAGCGCCGGCGGTACTCGGCCGGGGTGGTGCCCAGCCGCCGCCGGAAGACGCGGTGCAGCGTCTCCACGGAGCCGAGGCCGCTGGCGGCGGCGACCTCCGGCAGGCTCCGGTGACTGTCCTCCAGCAGCCGCCGGGCGGCCTCCAGCCTGGCCGCCTCCACGTAGGCGGCCGGTGTCGTGGAGGTGCGCTGGTGGAACAGCCGGGTGAAGTGGCGCACGCTCAGGTGCGTCCGGGCAGCGAGGGCTTCGAGGGAGAGGTCCTCGACGAGGTGTTCGGCGATCCACATCCGCAGTTCGTCGATCCGGTCGTCCTCGCAGCTCCGGACGGACAGCGGCACGCTGAACTGGCTCTGCCCGCCGGCGCGTTTGACGTACATCACCATCATCCGGGCGGTCGCGAGCGCGAGGTCCTGGCCGTGGTCCTCGGCGACCATGGCCAGCGTCATGTCCATCCCGGAGGTGACGCCGGCGCAGGTCCACACCTGCCCGTCCCGGATGAAGATCGGGTCGGGGTCGACCCGGACCCGGGGGTGGTCGGCGGCCAGCCGGGCCGCGGTGAGCCAGTGCGTGGTGGCGGGCCGGCCGTCGAGCAGCCCGGCGGCGGCCAGCACGTGCGCTCCCGCGCAGACCGAGCCGACCCGCCGGGCTCGGGACGCCCCGTGGCGCAGCCAGTCGGTGACTTCACGGTCGATCACCGGTTCCACGCCGCCGTCGGCGATCTCGACCGCCCCCGACACCAGCAGGGTGTCGATCGGGCCGGACACCTCGTCGAGGGCCAGGTCGGCCATCAGCCGGACGCCGCTGGAGGTGACCGTCGGGCCGCCATCGGCCGTTGCGATCCGCACGTGGTAGCCGGGCCGGTCGGTTCCGGCGACCCGGGTGGCGACGGAGAACACTTCGGCCGGGCCGGTGACGTCGAGCAGCTCGATGCCGGGGAAGGCGACGATCACGACACGGTGCGGTGGGGGCATGCCCTGATCATTCCGCCCGGCCGGCCACGGCCGCAATGACCAGGATCTGTCACATCGGGCCATCGAGGAGCACCGGATCCGGCCGGTCCGGCTCACCTTCGGCCGACGTGGGAGGACGGATCCACGCCCTCCGGGCCGGTGCGCCCCGGGCCGGTGCGTCCCGGCCCCGGGCGCGACCGCTAGCCGGCGTCGGGGGAAGCGGTGCCCGTCCGGCGGAGGTGGGCGTCGATCAGGGCGAAGGTGGCGTCGGGCTGTTCGATCTGCGGGAGGTGGCCGGCCTCGGGGACGACCTCGAACCGGCCGTTGCCGAAGGCCTCGGCGTACGTCGCACCGTAGGCGGGTGTGACGATGCGGTCGCTGGCGCCCCAGAGCAGGAGGGTGGGCACCTGGACGCGTCCGATCCGGCGCAGCAGCTTGGGGTCGTACATGTAGGGGTCGCCGGCGAGGAGGCGCACGGTCGCCGTGTTGGCCTGCCTGCGCGCGAGTTCTTCGGCCGGGACGTCGGCGAGGTCGACGTGGTACCGGTCCGGGTCGTGCCAGGAGTGCTCCGCGGCGCTGCGGGCGTCGAGGGCGAAGAAGTCCGTGATCGGTTCCGTGTCGACCTGTACGCCCACGGCGTCGATCAGGACGAGGCCGGTGATGATTCCCGCGGTGTCGCGTACGGCCATCTCCGCGGCTGTCCAGCCGCCGAGGGAGGAGCCGACGACGAGGACGTCGCGCAGGGCGCGGTCGTGCAGGTGGTGCAGGTAGGCGAGGGCGAGGTCGTCGATGCCGGTGAGCCACCCGGGGCGGTGGGTACCGTCCCAGCCGGGGTGCACCGGGGTGATGGTGTGGGCGAGGCCGGAGAGGTGTCGGGCGAGGCCGGCGACGGTGGCGGGCCCGCCGCCTCCGTGCAGGACGAGGACCGGCCTGCCGGTTCCGGCCTCGGTGAGGGTGAGGGGCAGGTCTGCGTACACGGCTGCTGTGTCGGTGGGCATGCCTCAGGGTAACTAAAGATCTTTATATAAGCTAGTTTTGTTTGGCATAGACTCGACGCATGCGTAATGAGCTGCAAGAACTCGGCAGAGCGGTCAAGCAGGCCCAGTACCGACAACACCGGGCGCTCGACAGCGCGCTCTCGGACGCCGGCACGACACTGGCCCAGTGGGACGCCCTGCGCGCGATCAGCCGCTCACCCGGCGCCTCGGGGCGCGAGTTGGCCACGGCGACCTTCCAGACCGAGCAGGCCTTCGGCGCGCTCGTCGGCCGCCTCACGACCCAGGGTCTCGTCGAACGCCGGCCGGGACACGGCCGACGCATCGAGCACCACCTCACACCTGCGGGCGAGCAGATCCTGACCGTCGGCCACCAGGTCGCCGACGACATCCTCGCCGACTGCTTCGCGGCGCTGCCCGAGGCGGATCGCGCGACCCTGCTCGGCCTCCTCAGACGCCTCACCGAGGAAACGGACGCGTAGGGCGGGCCGGCGGGCACACCCCCGCCGGGCCTCGACGGCCGGCCACCACCCCGGGGGTCAACGGCCGCCCACCACCGCGGCACGGACGGGCGGTCAGGTGCGGTCGGCGCCGAACAGCGGGTCAAGCGGTTCCTCTTCGTAACCGTTCACCCCGCCACCCCAACCGAGGCCCCGGCACCGGTCGCGGCCCGGGACGGCAGCCGCGGACGCGCGGCCCTGCAGGGGGAGCCGCGGTCGGACCGGCGCCCGCCGTCAGCGACTCAGGGTCGTGGGGAAGCCCACGCCGGTGAGCCGTTCGGAGACGTCCCACAGACGGCGGGCCCTGGCGTCGTCGACGGCGTGGGGGCTGAGCTGTGCGGGGGCGGGGAAGCCTCGCAGCTCGCCGCGGCCGTCCGGTCCGGTGTAGCTGGCCCCGGGCAGGGGCTGGGTGGCCGCGTAGAGCGAGGGCAGCGCTCCCTGCTCCTCCGACTGGGCGACCAGACGGTTGGCGATCGCCATCATCAGCCGCTGGCCGGCGCCGGCGGCGCCGCTCTGCAGGTTGGTGGCGGCGTAGCCGGGGTGGACGGCGTGCGCGGTGACGGCGGAGCCGGCCTCGGTGAGCCGGCGCTGGAGTTCCCTGGTGAAGAGCAGGTTGGCCAGCTTGGACTGCTGGTAGGCCCGCCAGGGGCGATAGGACCTGCGCGAGTCGAGGTCGTCGAAGTCGATGTCCACACCCGGTCGCCGGTGCGCGTTGGAGGCGACGGTGACGACGCGGTCGGTGATCTGCGGCAGCAGCAGGTTGGTGAGGGCGAACGGGCCGAGGTGGTTGGTGCCGAACTGCCTCTCGAAGCCGTCGGCCGTGCGCGCCTCGGGGATCGCCATCACGCCGGCGTTGTTCACCAGGACGTCGAGCGGGCCGTGCCATCCCGCGGCGAACCCGCGGACCGAGGAGAGGTCGGCGAGGTCCAGTCGCCGCACCTCGGTGCTGCCCGGCAGGCCCCGGGCGAGGGCTTCGCCGCGCCGGGTGTCCCGGACGGCGAGCACCACGTGGGCGCCGGCCCGGGCGAGTTCCCGGGCGGTCACGGCGCCGATTCCGCTGGTGGCTCCGGTGACGACGACCGTGCGGCCGGTCTGCGCGGGGAGGTCCGCGGCGGTCCACTTGCTCTGCGATGCGCTCATGCCCCCAGGCTGCCCGGACCCCTTCATGTTGTCAATGACAACATTGCCGCGTGTTCGCACGCCCCCGCCGCCACGACGGGCGCCCGGGCGGGCCCCTGAGGACGACGCGACCCGCACCGCGGCACGACGGACCGGCGCAGCCGACCTGGAGCATCCCCGGGAGCGGGTACGGCAGTTCACCCGGGTTCGGCGCCCGGGTGTTCCACCAGGGCGGGCCGAGGCAGTGGATGACGGCCTGCGCGGGCCGGAGCACGGGCGAGTACATGAGGGGGATGCGGCAGCGATACAGGTGGACTCCGGCGGGGCGTTCGGCACCACCGAGTCATCGGGCACGGGGGTAACGAGGCTCGACGCGGCCGGAAGCGGTGGCCGTTCACGCGTCACGGTGGCTGTTCGTACGTGTCCGGTGCGCCCGGTGCGCCCGGCCGGCAGCAGGAGGACGAGCGCGAAGAAGTCGAACACCGGCATCCCCCGAAGTGGTTGTCCTCGTACGACGAGGCGGTGCCGGGGGTCTGGTTCCGCCTGCCGACCAACGCGGAAGTCCAGGTGGTGTTCCGGTGGGGCGCCGCGTAGTTCGGCGATGACCGTGGCGGGCAGCGGGGCGTCGAAGGCCTCGACGACGTCGACCACGCCCGACGGCGGCATCGCGTCGACCGGCTCGTGGGCGATCTGCTCGATCCACGGAGCCGGCCGGGCCGTGCGACGCGGGGACGGCGGACGCGGCCTGGCAGTGCCGTCGGCGGGAACGCGCCCGCGCGCTGCGCCCGGTGGTGCGGCGACGCACCGACTCGCCGCGCCGTCACGGCACATGGCCTCACCCGGGAAACGGCGGGCCGGGAGGAGGAGACGTGCCGGTTGGTCGTGGTCACCCACGGCGGGTAGACGCGGAACCCTCGTTTCCCCGCCGGAGCCGCCGCGGGAGACGATGTCGCGCTCGCACAGGACCTCGCGCGGGAAGGCGAAC
>NZ_JBEZIQ010000112.1:8943-11123 GCF_040651155.1 Kitasatospora sp. NPDC048545 | reverse complement strand
GTCTTCGGGGCAGCTGACGCGTACCTCGACCGTCCACGACCTCACTCTTCCCGCCCACGACGTCCTGGTCGGGCTCATCCTCACCTCCGCCGGACACCCGCGACCACGACGTTGACCCGACGTTCGCCGGACACTTCCACCCGGCTGGTACCCCAGGAGGGCGTGCCCTCTGCGGTCGACGAGCGGCCGCCACCGGGCACGGCGCAACAACGGCGCAAGGCAACCGAACGTCGCTACCGGCGCAGTCTCGCCGGGCGAGGTCGAGGGGAACGGGTCGGTGAGCGCAGTGCTCTCGCGGGCCTGGACGGTCCTGTCGATGGAGGGCCGTCCCCGAGGTGCAGGCGTGGGACAGGTTCGAGTTCGAGACGCCAGCAGTGCGGGATGCCGGCGGCGGCGTACATCGCGGGCCTGCGCACGGTGTCGGCCTCGTGGGTGTCCGGCGCGGTGACCTCGAGCGCGACCAGGACGTCGTGGGCGGGAAGAGTGAGGTCGTGGACGGTCGAGGTACGCGTCAGCTGCCCCGAAGACCCACCGCCAGGGTCAGTTCAAGGACCCGGTGTGGCGAGGCGAGATCCGCAAACAGCTCCCGCAGCTGCGACATCCGGTACCGGACTGTCTGCGGATGGACGAACAACGCCGCCGCCACCTCGTCCCGCCTGCCCTGGTGCAGCAGCCATGTCACGGCGGCTGAAACCCCGGACCCCGATCGCGGCGAAGCACAGGCCGACCCCGGCCAGTAGTGCGCAGTGGCTCCACTGGACACCGTTGCGCAGCGGCTCGCCTCCCAGGTACCAGTGGAACGGGGAGAGGTACTCCATCCGGTGCAGGCCGTTGCTGGTGGTCGCTGCGGCGCACGTACCGGAGGTCGCCACCGGGGAACGGGAAGGCCAGGTCGCCGCTCAAGCCGTCGGCTGACGACTGTCTGGGGCCAGGGGTTCGGAGAGCGCCGCCATCTGGCAGTGTCCTTCGAACACGGCCCCGGGACTGTGAGCCCTCCACAAACGCCCGCCGCACATGACCGAGGCGCATGCGCTGGTCCTCGATCCAGCCGGCCGACGGCGAGAGAGGCAGGCTGACCGTCACCTGCGAGGACTGAGCGTCCCTGAAGCGACACTCCGATCGCTCCAAACGCCAACGGCTTGACCCCGAGCTGGACCGTCCGGCCGGAGTTCAGCCACGAGACGAACCGATTGCCGGCCAGCCTGTCCAGGGCTTCCTCCCACTGGTCCGGGTCATCGGACGTGATGCCGACGGAAAGCTGCCGTTGATGGTCCCGGTCGACACGACGAACTCGCAGTCGAGGAAGTCGCTGCTTGGGGCTGGTCGCTCCAGCACACGGAGAGAGACAGCGGGACTTCGTGTAAGTCCCCTGCGTTCATTGGATGCTGAGCCGGTCCTCGAAGACGAGCGAGAACTGGTTCAGCGCTTCCTTCCAGTGTGCGGCGACGTGGTTGGCGTCGCGCGCCTTGGGGTTGATCAGCTCCCGCACGGCCGGGTCGACGCTCGCCGCGGCCTGTTGCGGGGCGCGCGGTGCCCGCCTGCGGCAGCGCGTGGCGTGGTGGGCGGGCAGTGGCCGAACGGCTCTGCCGGCGAGGCGGGGTGTGGTCAGTGGCGGCTGCCGAGCGCGAAGAGCAGGATCACGAAGCCGGCGAACAGGTGCGTTCCGGCGATGTAGATCGAGGCACGGACCAGCATGGCCTTGCGTCGCTTCCTCTCATCGTTGTTGGCCGAGCTCATCGGTGCTCCTGTGCGTGGGTGGGTGAGTGGGTGGGCGTCGGCCGGGGCCGGGGGCGGATGGACAGGCGCCGGCCGGTGGCTGCCGCGCGGGCAAGGTGTTCTCGCAGCCGTGCCGCGTCGGCTTCGAGGGGCGGCTGGGGTCTTCCGTGGTCGTCGTAGGGGGTGATCCCGATGTGCAAGCGGGCCTCCTACGGGCGGTGCGGTGGGGAGTGTGGGAGCAGGACGCTGATCGTCTTGCCGGGCCCTGACTGGTCGGGGGTGGCGGTGAGGCGGCCGCCGAAGTCCGCGGCCAGGTCCGCGATGACGGCAAGGCCCCTGCTGGGTCCGGACGCGGTGCTCGGCGGCGGGGCTCCGGGGGCGGGGAGTACGGGGACACGGGGGTCGTCGTCGCGCAGTGCGATCGTGAGGTGGTCCTCGGCCACGACGATCGCCAGGGTGGCGCG
>NZ_JBEZIQ010000112.1:0-8846 GCF_040651155.1 Kitasatospora sp. NPDC048545 | reverse complement strand
GCGGGCGGAGCGGGCGGAGCGGGCGGAGCGGGCGGAGCGGGCGGAGCGGGCGGAGCGGGCGGAGCGGGCGGAGCGGGCGGAGCGGGCGGAGCGGGCGGAGCGGGCGTGGCGGACGGTGTTGGTGGCGAGTTCAGTGACGACGAGCAGGGAGGCGTCCAGGATGGCTGCTCCAGCAGGGACGCCCCAGGCGGTGAGGACCGTGTGGCTGGTGCGCGCGGACAGGCGGATCATCGCCACCTCCACGGCCATGCTCAGGGTGTAGGCGCCTCCCCTGGATTCGGGCGGGACTCCGGCCGGGGGCGTCGGCTGGGGGTCAGGTTCTGGATGGCGGCGCACGCCCCGCCGGCGGTGGGTCACCGCTGTCCCTGCCCGGCGTCCTGAACGACGCCCTTCACATGGCGCCGGGCGTAGCCGATGGCGTCGGGGGTCGCGGCGAAGACCCGGCGCTCGGCGTACAGGGCGTCGAGGACGCCGAGGGCGTCCAGCGTCTTCAGGTGGTCCTCGCGCGCGCCGGAGACCAGGACGAGGATGCCGCGCCGCTCCAGTTTGGCGATGGCGTCTCGGAGCACGAGGGCGCCGGTGGCGTCGATGGTGCTGACCCGGGACAGGCGCAGGATGACGGCCTTGACGTCGGTGGTCTCGGCGAGTTCGAGCAGGAAGCGGTGCGCGCCGGCGAAGACGACGGGACCGTCGATGCGGTAGGCGACGATGTGCTCGGCGAGAAGTGCCTGTTCCTCGGCGTGGTGGTCGGCCGGGGGCAGGCCCTCGTGCAACGGCACCCTGGTGAGGGCGGCGGAGCGGGCGACCTGGCGCAGGGCCAGCGCGCCGGCCACCAGCAGGCCGACGATGACGGCGGTGACCAGGTCGAAGGCCAGCGTCGCGCCCGCGGTCAGGACCAGGATCGCGGCCTCGCCCCGCCCTGCGCGGGCCAGCGCCCGCAGCGAGGCGACCTCGACCATGCGCACGGCGGTGGCGATCAGCACCCCGGCGAGCGCGGCCAGCGGGATGCCCGCCACCAGCGGGGCGGCGGCGAACACCACCACGGCCAGCACGGCCGCGTGGACGAGTGCGGCGAGGCGGGAGGCGGCACCGGAGCGGACGTTGACGGCGGTACGGGCGATCGCGCCTGTCGCGGCAACGCCGCCGAACAACGGGGCGAGCAGGTTGGCGATGCCCTGGCCGAACAGTTCGCGGTCACTGTCGTGGCGCTCCGAAACGCTCATCGCGTCCGCCGCTGTGGCCGACATCAGCGACTCCAACGCCGCAAGGGCGGCCACGGCCAGCGCGGCAGTGGCCAGATGCGGGATCTCACCGAGATCGAGGAAGTCGAGCGAGGGCGCGGGCAGCCCGGCGGGCAGGTGCCCGATCGTGGCCGCATCCAGGCCGGCCATCCCCGTGACCAGGGTGGCGGCGACGACCGCCAGCAGCGAGAACGGGATGCCCGGACGCAGCCGGGCACCGATCAGCATCACCGCCGCCACCCCGGCCGCCAGGGCGAGCGCGGCCGGGTGCGGGGTTCGCGCGAAGGCGGCGACCGCGTCCGCGGCGGCGGCCACGACGTTCTCCGTGCCTGAGGGCTGTACACCGAGCGCGGCGGGCACCTGCTGCAGGCCGATCACGCCCGCGATGCCCAAGGTGAAACCTTCCACCACCGGGGCGGGCACGTAGGCCATGAACCGGCCGGCCCCGCCGAGCGCGGCAGCGACCAGCAGCACACCGGACATCAGCCCGACCGTCAGAACCCCGGCGGTGCCGTACTGGTGGACGATCGGGACCAGGACGACGGTCATCGCCCCGGTCGGCCCGCTCACCTGCAGGTTGGAACCACCGAAGAACGCGGCCAGCGCGCCGGCCACCACCGCGGTGGCGAGTCCGGCCTCGGCCCCCGCGCCGGAGGCCACGCCGAACCCGAGCGCCAACGGCAGCGCGACGACCGCCACCGTCAGCCCTGCCAGCAGGTCCTTGCGCGGCGAGCGGCCCATCGTCGCCATCGTCGTCCGGTTCGGCAGTACCGCGCGCAGCCGCGCCCCCACTCGCCGGGCGAAGACCGTGAACGCGGGAGAGAACGCGATGTTGTCGGAAGTCCCGCTCATGCCCGGTGCGCCTGCTGTTCCGGCTCGCGCAACTCGGCGAGAAGCGTTCCCTGGTCGGTGATCATCTCGGTGAGGATCCGCCGGGCGGCACGCAGCAGGTCGGCCACATCCGGGGTACTCAGCGCGTAGACCACGGTGTTGCCCTCCCGGGTCGCCGTCACCAGCTGGGTCCGGCGCAGCACGGCGAGCTGCTGGGAGAGGCTGGAGGGCTCGACCTCGATGGCGGCCAGCAGTTCGCGCACCGGGAGCGGCCCGTCCTGGAGCAGCTCCAGGACCCTGATCCGGACCGGGTGGCCGAGGGTGCGGAAGAACTCCGCCTTCGCTTGGTACAGCGGGACCGCCATCGCTCAGTCCTCTTCCGTTTCGTCCATGGTGTGCTCCACCGTGATGCCGTGGTGTGCGGCGATCCGCAGCAACTGCGTGATCCGGCCCGCATACGCCTGGGTCCCGTCCTCGTCGTCGGCCTCCCTCGCCGACGCGCGCAGCCGCCGGGCCTCGGCCAGCTGCTCACGCAGCTCCTCGTCGAACACGTCGCTCATCGCCACCCTCCCCAGGCCGGCCACCACCGCAGCCGACCGCGTCGAACCTCTCCATACAAGAATGCAGCATCTATGAACATGAAGAATTCTTCAACTTGCGATCGAGGCAAGTCGTGCCCGGCATGTGGCGAGCAGGTCACGACCGGTTGCGGTCACTCCCGCGTCCAGCCGCGACGACATCCCTCGCAGCGGGGCCGCTCGGCCAGGAACTCGGCCTTCGCCGCCGACGGCACTGCGGTACTCCACACTCCCCCGCCTCCCTCCCCGCAGCGCGGAGCAGCGCGGAGCAGCGCGGTGCGGGGCTGGGTCAGCCGACTGTCACAACGGAGACGGCGATCGCCCTGACCAGGTCGGAGTCGTCGGGCAGCGGTCGGTGGAGCTCGGCGTCGGTCCGCAGGATGTTCGCCAGGACGACGGCGTCCTGGCGGTCGGACTTCTTGCGGGATGCGGCGTGCCGGTCACGACAGCGGGCGACCGCCATCGGGTTGATCGCGTAGACCCGCCGGCCGGAAGCGCGCAGGCAGGCGACCAGCAGCCCCCGGGAGGTCTCGATCGCGATCGGGATCGGAGTCTCTGGGCTGTCACCGTGCTCGGCGAGCAGTCGCAACAGGTCCTGGAAGCCCGCGGCGTCGTCGCCGATCCGGAGCTTGCCGAGCAGGCGGGCGTCGGAGTCGACCGCGATGTCGTGATGGTCCTCGGCCCAGTCGATTCCGCAGGTCACGTCCGACATGTGCTCCCTCTCGGCGGTTGCCGTCCGTCGGCATCGAGCCGCGGCGGGGACGACCCGGCGACCTAAGACCTTGTCAACGGCTCCACCAGATCCCACAAACCGTCAGGAACAATCCAACCCCACCCACCACTCCCCATGACCGGTCCGACGACTCAGCTACCACGTAGGACACGTTGTAAGGGCGCCGGGTTCAGTACAGCCGCTTGCGGCCCCACCAGAATATGAACACCGCGACGGCGACCGTGAGGGCCAGGAGGATCGCGGACCCGGTCCAGAGCATGGGTGACAACTCCGAGGGGGGCAGGTAGTCCACCGACCAACCGACGATGTCATTCCTGGCCAGGCACTCGTTGATCACCCGCTGGGTCTCCATGGCACAGGTGCCGTGGGCGAGGAGCTCTCCCGCGCCGGTGAGGTAGGACTGGTGCATGTCGTAGGCGCCCTCGGGCAGGTTCGGGAACGTGCCGTTGCCGACGCCGTCACGCATGGTGACCGTCACCAGGTGGCCGAGATCCAGCCAGCGAGAGGCCCAGACGAGCTGTACCGCGACGGCGAAGCCGAAGGTGACCACCATGGAAAGGAGGGTGCGGCGCAGGACCATGCCGATCGCCACGCCTCCGACCATCGTGAACAGGGTGAGTGCCACCGGCGCCGGGCCCGTGGCGCTGCCCGCCAGCCAGTAGAGGGCCTTGTTCTCCTTGCTGACCGGTCCCCACCACCAGCCGAAGGCGGCGGAGAGCGCCGAGGTGCACATCGTGACCACGAGTACGGCCATGCCGAGCTTCCTGGCGAGCCAGGAGCTGCGGCTCACCGCCTGCGATGTGACGAGCTTTCCGGTGCCGTGCTCCAAGTCGTTCGCGATCAGCGGAGCGCCTAGGAAGACGCCGACCAGGACGGGCATGAGGAGGCCGAGCAGGGACGAGGTGGTGGACAGGCGGGAGTCGTATGTCTCGAAGCCGGCCGACCAGTTCGGCGACGTCGGGGTGGGCCAGCCGATCCCGCTGAGGTACTCCATCATGCTCGCGCGCTGGTAGGCGAAGCACGCGATGCCCGTGGCGGTGACGGCGAGCCCGGTCCAGAACGCGGCTCGGTGCTGGCGCCAGACCAGCCAGGTCAGGCCGCTGAGAAGCGGGCCGCGGCGGGCGGGCGCGGGGGAGGTGGTCAGGGTGCTCATGCTGCCGCCGTGTTCGGGTCGATCCGGGCGCTGGGGCTGATCAGGGGTGGCGTGTCGGGAGAGCGGAGGTAGGCGAGGAGGACCTCTTCGAGGGTGGGGGTGTCGGCCTGCCAGGTGCCGACGAGGGGTCCGTCGGGTCGCACGAGCGCGGTGACCTGCGGACCGCTGGCGCGGGATTCGACGACCGTGTGCCGAGCGAGGTCCTGGTGGACGCCTGCACCCGTGCGGGCCCCGGTGAGCAGGGTGTGGGCGGCGAGGAGCGCGTCGACCTCGCCGGCCAGGCGGACACCACCCGAGGCGATGACGATGAGGTAGTCGCAGATGTCCTCCAGGTCGGCGAGCAGGTGGGAGGAAATCAGCACGGTGGTGCCGTGCTCGGCGGCCTCGGCCGTGAGGACGGACATGAGCTCGTGGCGTACCAGCGGGTCGAGGTCCGACATCGGCTCGTCGAGGACGAGCAGGTCGGGACGTCTGCCGAAGGCGAGGGCGAAGGCCACCCGGGTGCGCTGGCCACCGGAGAGAGTGCTGATCCGCGCGGTGAACGGCACATCGCCGGAACGGACGATCTCCTCGGCGGTCTTCTGGTCCCAGCGGGGGTTCAGCTCCCGGCCCACTCGCAGGATCTCGGCGACGGTGAACCGCCGGAACAGCGGCTTCTCCTGGGCGAGGAAGGCGGTCCGCCGGTTCGCCTCCGTGGACCCCGGGGCCGCGCCGAACACCCGGACGGTGCCGGTTGTCGGCTTCAACAGGTTCACCGCCATCCCCATCAACGTGGTCTTGCCCGCGCCGTTCGCGCCGACGAGCCCGCAGACCCGACCGGCCGGCAGCCGGAACGAGCAGTCCTTGAGCGCCCAGCCGCGCCGGTACCGCTTTCCGAGGCCGTGCGCCTCGATCGCGGATTCCTCCGCGAACCCCCCATGACCCATGACCGTACTCACGTGAGCTCCTTGCGTTCGCTGTGGTGATTGCTGCCGGTGGTCGCCGCGCTGTCGACGTACTGCTCCTCCGGACATGCGCGGCCGGGGCGGTCACGTCGTCCCGCTTCGGGAGCTGCCGCGCGGGACCGGTCCGTCCACCCCACCGGCTCGCCATCCGGCCCGGCGGGCGCGTTCTGCGGGTGCTGTGCCCGGAGCTGCCGCTCCGGGCACAGCACCGTCGTCAGCAGGCCTGGGCGGCTGCTTCCGCGTCGGAGTTCTTGATGCCGAGATTGGCGTAGGCGACGGGGTTGGCGTACTCCCAGACCTTGGTGACCTTGGCGTCCTGGATTTCGACGCGGAAGATGTACACGTTGCGGTAGACGAGCTGTTCGGCGGTGGACAGGATGTCGCCGTTGGCCTGCAGGAAGACCGACTTGGCATCCTCGCTGACGGTGTAGACCTTGTCGAGGAAGGCGATGCGGTCGAACTTCGCGGCGACGGACTCGATGTAGCCCATCACGTGCTCCTGACCGTCGAAGACGTACCAGGGTGCGGGCGTACCCTCGATCGACAGCGGGATGGTGATGTTGGCGTGGGGTGCGAGTAGGGCGCGCACACCCTGCGGGTCGCGGCCCTCGAAGGCGGCGAAGAAGGCCTTGGCGGTATCCAGGGCGCTCTCGTGGTTCGTGGTCATGGTGATGCTCCATAAGGTCGGCGGCCTGCAGGGCCACACGCGGGTGGTGGTGCGCGTTGTCACCGGGGGACGGGCTCACGGCGGGTGCCCGCTCGACGGAGCGGCATGCCGTCTCGAATCCGAGCCCCTTTGTTCGTCTCCGTCATCACGGCGGTGGCGATGTCCTCAACCTTCACCGACCAGCGCGGATCGAGGGAGAGCCCCGGTCAGCGGGGGGTCCGGCAGTACCAGGCTGCGGCCGGGCCGGTAGCGGACACTAAGGGGGTGACTCAGGACAACAAGGCACTCGGCACAGCTCTGCGCCAATGGCGCGACCGGACGAGCCCCCAGGAGGCAGGGCTCCCGACCGGCGGTGTCAGGCGCGCCCCAGGACTGCGCCGCGAGGAGCTGGCCCAGCTCTCGGGGCTCTCCGTCGACTATGTCGTGCGCCTGGAGCGGGGCCGCGCCACCTCGCCGTCTCCCCAGGTCCTCGCCTCGCTCTCGCGAGCCCTGCAGCTGTCGCAGGCCGAGCGGGATCACCTGTTCCTCCTCGGCGGGCAGGTCGCTCCCACCGCCGGGCAGATATCCCAGCACATTCCGCCCACTGTCCGGCGGTTGCTGGACCAACTGCGCGGCACTCCCTTCAGCGTCCACGACGCGGCGTGGAACCTCATCACGTGGAACCCGTTGTGGGCGGTGCTGGTCGGCGATCCCTCCACGTCGCGCGGCCGTGAGCGCAATGTCGCGTGGCGCCACTTCACCCACCTGCCCACCCGGGTCACCCACACCCCCGAGGAGAAGACCCGGTTCGAGACCGCGATGGTCTCCGACCTGCGTACCTCCAGCGCCCGCTATCCCGCGGACGGGGAGCTGGGGTCACTGATCGCCGACCTACGGCGTGAGAGCGGGCGCTTCGACGAGTTGTGGCGCTCCCACAGCGTGGGCTTCCACACCGCCGACAGCAAGACCATCCACCATCCCGCGCTCGGTACCGTCACCGTGGATTGCGACACACTGACCGTCCCCGGTAGCGACCTGCGGATCGCGTTCTTCACCGCGCCCTCGGGTACGTCAGCCGCCGAGCAGTTCGCCCTTCTCTCGACCATCGGCACCCAGGCCGTCGCAGCCGTCGCCCACGGCCCTGGCCAGTAACCCTGGCGCCTGGCCGGGCGCGACCGGGCCTGAAGGGTGTCTTTACGCCCACACAACGGCTGAGCAGCGGCTGTCCAAGCAACCAGTTCCCGGGCATGATCGCTGACCGTGGGTCATCACGCCGACGCAGCCGCCGGACGTAGCGATCGAGTGCCCTTCGACGGGCGGCCGCGGGCCCACGGCCGGCCTCCGGGACGCGCCTCTCCACCACCTCGCCCAGTGGTCTCACCGTCACCCAGGACCAACTCCTGCGTCTCATCCGGGGCTCCGCCGAGGACCCGGCGTCCTTCGCCGTCATCCAGCACGCGGAGACCCAGGAGATCGCCCGTCGCTTGGACGGGCTCGACCGGGACGCCGTGATGCCCGATGCGACAGGCCATGCGAAGCCCCAGCCGGAAGCCCTCATCCACAACTCCGCCGCCACCCTCGGCGCACTCGACGCGGTGTACGCCGACGCCGCCGTCGACCACGCGGACGCCGAGAAGTCGACCGCGGATTGGCAGGCGAAGATGAACTACCACCTGCTCGGCACGCCCGCGAACCTGATTCCGGGAGTGGGTAACCTCGCGCAGCGCTACGTCGACATCGGGACCGCCGCGTACGCGGACGGCGTCAAGTCGAAGATCGACACGGGGCTCAAGGACAATCTGAGCTCCCACTTCTCGGCAGGGCGGCAGCAGTTGGACGCGATGGTCAACTACAAGATGGTCATGTCCGGATACGACGGCAAGACCCTGGACCTCGACGGCGGCATCCCCCAGCAGCTGCAGGCGAACGCGGGTACCGTCTACGACGTCGGGATCAACAACACCTATCGCGCCGTCTTCGGCAGGTCGTGAGGACCGTGGGAACTGGAAACAAGAGCGGGCCTCCCGACGACAACGCAGGGCCGGCCGGCAAGGTCGGTGCCGCGCTGAATCGGCGCGGGTTCACCACACTGAGGCTGCGGATTCGGCTGGCGGTGGTGCTGTTGGCATTCTCCCTCGTCCCGGTCGGAGCGGTGGGCTTCGTGCTGTACCGGCTGACGAACCTCGGAGGCCCGGACAGCGTCTGCGACGGGGCCGTCACCGCGGACGAGGTGCACGATCTCCTGGGGTCCGGGCGGATCAGCGAGGACAAGGGACGCTACTCGGCGACGAAGGACTTCACCGGGAACAGCTGCTCCGCCACGGTCCGATCCGGCCTGTTCGAGACTTCCGAGAAGGTCGTACAGTTCAACATCGTCCTTAACACCGGCGACGGCCCGGGCACGTTGGCCGCATCGGATGCCCGGCTGTTCTCCGGCGACGCGGCCGGCTCGGTGACCCCTGACGCCGCGTGGGCCGTGCTCCCGGAGGGGTGCCAGAAGGGCGTACGCACCGAGGTGTTCACCAGCGAGAAGGGCCATGACGAGGCCAGGGCTCGCATGGCTGTGGCCTTCGCCAACGGGGTGGCCAAGGCGCGCTCGTGCGCCGACCGAAAGCTGCCGCTACCGAAGAACCTGCCGACGAAGGGGGTCGAGAGACAACCGGACTGGGCCAACCTCTGCGGCCTGCCCGGGTTCGCACCCGCGAAGAACCCCGAGGCGC
>NZ_JBEZIQ010000111.1:0-11432 GCF_040651155.1 Kitasatospora sp. NPDC048545 | reverse complement strand
TGCCGTTCGTGACGGCGCAGATCCGGTCTCCCTCGACGATGAGGCGGTGGTCCTCCACGACACCGCCGGGCAGCACGAGTCGGGCGCCGGCCAGGACGGTACGGTCCTCCGCGGTCATGGGATGGGATCACCCTTCGGTGCGTGGCCGCGCGGCCGGGTTGCGCAAGGCCGCGTATTGATGATTGAAGTCCGGCGATTGTACTCATCTCTGAACAGTCGGATGCCTGCGGCGCCTTGTGCCCGATGCCAGGAATACCTCCAGGTCGGGCAGCCGTCCCGGTGGTGACGCTAGAATCCCGCCATGCTCAAAGCTGATCGCGCGACCCTGATCCTGTCCCACATCGGCGAGGTGGGCAGTGCGGATGTGCACGTGCTCTCCGAGCTGCTGGGCGTGTCGGGTGCGACGGTGCGGCGGGACCTGCAGGAGCTGCACGAGCAGGGACTGTTGCAGCGCACGCGCGGAGGCGCGGTGACCGGGGCCGTGAACCTGGAGCTGCCGCTGCGGCACCGCAGCGGGACGCGGCAGGAGGAGAAGCGGCGGATCGCCCGGGCGGCAGCCGAGTTGGTGCCGGACGGCGCCGTGGTGGGGCTGACCGGTGGCACGACCGCGACGGAGCTGGCCCGTGTGTTGGGCGAGCGGGGCGGACTCACGGTGGTGACCAACGCCGTGAACATCGCCGCGGAGCTGATCGTGCGCCCCGAGGTCCGGCTGGTGGTGATCGGCGGACTGGCCCGATCGGCAAGCTATGAGCTGGTCGGCCCGGCCGCGGACCGGATGCTCACGCAGTACCACTTCGACGTGGCGTTCATCGGGGTGGACGGCCTGACGGCGCAGGAGGGCTGCACCACGCACGACGAGATGGAGGCGCAGACCGACCGGGCATTCCTGCGGCGCAGCGCGCGCTCGGTGGTACTGGCGGACAGCACCAAGGTGGGCCGGGTCACCTTCGCTTCGATCTGCCCGCTGTCCGATGTCCATGACCTGGTCACGGACGACGAACTCACCGAGGCCCACGAGCGGGCCGTCGCCGACTGCGGCGTGCGCATCCACCGGGCCTGACCCGAGGCGCGGTCCGACACCTGACCCGGTCCGCCCGGCCGGCACGGCTGCCGGGGAGGGCCGGCCGCCGGCCGGCGGTCGGGCGAGGCCCGGTGGCGGCGGACCGGCGCAACCCTGCCGGGCGGTCGGGCCGCGACCCGGCGGACCACCCCGTCGGCGACGTGTGCGACGCCCTGTGTCCGGCCCGCCGGGCGCGGCGATCCCGGGGGCCGGACGGCGGACCGTGTGGCGCGGGGGAGGGGCTTGCCGATGATGGTCGGGGTGTGCCGTCGAGGTCGTGTGGGGAGACATCACGGGCAAGTCCGGGCGGGGCCGGTGGGTGGTCGCTGCCCGGAGACGGACCGTCCCGGTCCCTGGCCCCGGCCTCAGCCCCCGCTCGTCGTTGAGGAGAGTGAGCATGCGTCAACTCGATCTCGTCGTGGTCGTGGTCTACCTGATCGCCGTCGCGGTGCTCGGTCTGCGGCTGGCGGGCCGCCAGCGCACGGCGAGGGACTACTTCGTCGGCGAGGGCCACATGCCGTGGTGGGCGGTGTCGTTCTCCGTCGTGGCCACCGAGACCAGTGTGCTGACCGTCATCAGCGTGCCGGGCGGCGCCTACGGGGGGCAGGGCTTCGGGAACGTTGAGCTCGCCCTGGGCTACGTCATCGGCCGCGTGGTCGTGGCCACCGCGCTGATCCCGCTGTACAAGCGCGGCGGTTTCGTCAGCGCCTACCAGTACCTGGGCAGCCGGTTCGGCCCCAGGCTCCAGGGGCTGGCCTCGGTGACGTTCGTCGTCACCCGGCTCCTCGCCGAGGGCGTGCGCCTGTTCGCCTCGGCGATCCCGATCAAGCTGCTGCTCGGCGAGTTCGGCGTGCACACCGGCTACCGCACCATCATCGTCGTGCTGACGCTGATCACCGTCGTCTACACCTATCTCGGCGGCATCCGGGCCGTCATCTGGACCGACGCCGTCCAGATGGGCCTCTACCTCGGCGGCGCCCTCCTCGCCATCGCGGTGCTGTCCGGCCACGTCGGCGCCGACGGCTACACGCGGGCCCTGGACGCCGGCCGGTTCAGGCTCTTCGACACCGACTTCGGCCTCGCACACATCCTCACCAGCCCGTTCGCCCTGCCGACCGCGATCATCGGCGGTGCGATCTTCGCCATGGCCAGTCACGGATCCGACCAGCTCATCGTCCAGCGCGTCCTCGCCACCAGGACCCTGCGCGACGGCCAGAAGGCGATGATCGCCTCCGGCGTGTTCGTCACCGTCCAGTTCGCCGCGTTCTCCCTCGTCGGCGCCCTGCTGTGGGCCTACAACGACGGCAGGAGCTTCAAGGACCTCGGACTGGGCAGCTCCGACAACCTCTACCCGGACTTCGTCCTGCACGGACTGCCCGTGGTGGTCTCCGGCCTGCTCGTCGCCGGCATCCTCGGCGCCGCGATGGGCTCACTGTCCTCAGCCCTGAACTCCATGTCGAACTCGACGGTCGCCGACATCATCCACAGCTTCTTCCGGCGCGCGCCCTCCGAGGAGTTCCTCCTCCGGCTCGCCCGCGTGATGACGCTGGTGTGGGCCGTGCTGATGGCCGTCTTCGCCTGTGCCTTCAGCACCAGCACCGGCAACGTCTACCTCACCGGCCTCACCATCGCCGGCTACACCTACGGCGCACTGCTCGGGGCCTTCCTGCTCGGGCGTCTCGTGCGGCGTGCCAACGAAGCCGACTCCGTCCTCGCGTTCGTGATCACGGTCGCGGTGATGACCTACGTCGTGCGCGGGGTGAAGATCGACGTGACCACGGCTGCGGGGACCGTTCCCACCGCCATCGCGGCGCAGTGGCTGGTCCCCGTCGGAGTGGTGGTCACCCTGGCGGTCGGCGGCCTGTGCAGCCTGTTCCACCGCGCCCCCGGCAGCCCGCGCGTCCCCGAGGGCTCGGTACGGCCCGTCGCCGCGGCCGGCCGGCCCGAGGCCGCCGCCGCACAGGACTGACGGTCCCAGGTCTCACGGCCCCAGGTCTGACGGCCCCAGGTCTGACGGCCCCACGTCTGAGGGCAGGCACAGGACCGGCGGCCGCTGCCGCGCCCCCGTTCGGGGGCCGGGGTGTCACGAATGCGGGTGAACGGGTCCGCCACGGCGCCGGCGAGACGAGGGAGGCCGCGGGCCGTGGCTAGAACGGGGAGATGCGCCTCTCATCCCTGGCCGCCCTTCCCGCGGCGGCCGTGCTGGTCATGCTTCCCGGTACCGCCCACGGGCTCGCCCCCGACGCGCGGGGGCCCGCCACCCGGCCCGCACCCGTTGCCGGGCCGGGTTTCGTGCCCTCCCTCCCGTGGCTTCCCACCGGACCGGGACCGGAGCAGCCGCGCCCGGGTGCGCCGTCGCCGGACGAGCCATTGCCGGAGTACCGGTTCGAAGGGGCCGGTTTCGACGCCTGCTCGGCGCCGCCGCTGGAGGCCCTGTCCGTCTGGCGCACCGCCTCCCCGTACGGCGCGGTCAACATCTACAGCAGCGGCGGCCAGCGCGGCTGCAAGCAGGACCGGCTGACGCCGCAGTGGGTCGCCGCGGTCCGTGCCATGGGGTGGGAGCTGGTGCCCACCCACGTCGGGCTCCAGGCGCCCTGCGCCGAGCGAGCGGACAAGCCGCTGCGGATTGACCCGGGCCGGGCCGACGAGCAGGGCGAGCAGGAGGCGGGCGACGCGGTGGCGGCGCTGCAGGCGCTCGGGCTGGGACAGGGCAGTCCCGTGTACCTCGACATGGAGGGGTACCCGACGGGTGACGAGGTGTGCAGCCGGGCGGTGGTCGACTTCACCGCCGGCTGGACCAGGGCCCTGCACGAGGCCGGGTACCGGTCGGGCTTCTACTCCAGCATGAACTCGGGTGTCGCGGACATCGTCGCCGCCGCCCAGGACGGGCGCTCCCCGCTGCCGGACGCGCTCTGGTACGCCCGCTGGGACGGAAAGGCCACCACCACCGGCCAGGCCGGACTGCCCGAGGACCTGTGGGCCGGTCAGCGGATCCACCAGTACCGGGGCAGCGCCAACGAGACGTACGGCGGGGTGACCCTCAACATCGACCGCGACCAGATCGACGGCCCGGTCGCGGGCGGTTCCTGACCCCCGCAGGCGTCAGCGGGGCCGTGTCCGCACCGGCCCCGCCCCCTCGCCGTGGCCCCGCGGGCCGCGCGGCCGTCGGCTCACCCCGTGCCGCCGGGCCGGTGTGCCGGGGTCGAGGCCGCGGTCGGAACCGGCGTCGGCGTCGGAACCGGCGTCGGAACCGGCGTCGGCGTCGGAACCGGCGTCGGAACCGGTGTCGGCGTCGGCGGGAAGGACGGCGGTGCGTCCGCCGGGTCGCTGCCCCAGGCGGGGTCGGGGGTGTCGGCGAGGGTGAAGGCGAGGGTCCCCCCGCGGCGGACGAAGTCCTCGCTCACCCAGGGACGCCCGCTGGGGCGGCCGTCGGTCTCCAGCGCGTGGACGTACCGGACGGTGTCGGAAGCGCCCGGGGCGGTGATGTCGATGGTGGGGCCGTTGCCCCGGTACACCGTCACGGCGGGGAACTGCGGGCTGGCGAGGACGAGTTCGGCCCGGCCCGGCACCTGCGGGTACAGGCCCAGCGCCGCCCACACCGCCCAGGAGGACATCTGGCCGAGGTCGTCGTTGCCCGGCTCGCCCCCGGGGGCGTCGGTGAACAGGGTGGTCAGGGCGCGCCGGACCACGTCCTGGGTGCGGTCGGGCCGGCTCGCGTAGGCGTACGCCCAGGGGGTGTTCAGGGAGGGCTCGTTGCCGAGGTAGGCGTAGGGCAGGCGGGAGCCGGCGTTGAGCTCGGTGAAGAAGGTGTCGAGCCGGTCCACGGCGGCCGCGCCGCCGCCCATCGCGTCGATCAGTCCGTGCTGGTCGTGCGGCACCATCCAGGTGTACTGGGCGGAGTTCCCCTCGGCGAAGTCGTCGGGCTGCTCGGGGCTGAAGGCGGGCCAGGTGCCGTCCGCGTCGCGGGGCTGGACGTAGCGGCTGGTGCCGTTGAAGACGTTGCGCCAGTTCGCCGAGCGTCGCAGCAGGTCGTCACGGGCGGCGGAGTCCCCGAGACGGGCGGCCAGTTGGGCGAGCGCGAAGTCCGTGGTGGCGTACTCCAGCGTCATGGACGCGCCCGGCCCGCTGGTGCCCGCCGGGACGAATCCCGCCGTGTCGTAGGCCTCGTGGCCGGGCCGCTGGCGCGGGTCGTCCCTGCCCTGTCGGGCCAGCCGCAGCAGCAGGGCGGCGTCGAAGCCGGTGGCGCCGAAGGCGTGCACGGTGGCGGCCATGGTCGGCAACGGGTCGCCGACCATGATGCCGGTGCCGCCGTTGGCCAGCGTCCAGCGGTCGAAGTAGCCGGCCGAGGCGCCCTGGTCGGTGATCGATTGCGCGATGTCGGCGGCCTCGTCGGGGGCGATCAGCGCGATCAGCTGGATCTGGGAGCGGTAGACGTCCCAGCCGGAGAAGTCGGCGTACTGGGCGCTCCCGGGGCGGGCGTTGCGGAGGCGCCCGTCGAAGCCCGGGTAGCGGCCGTCGGTGTCGCTGAACACGCTCGGGTGCAGCAGCGCGTGGTACAGCGCGGTGTAGAGGACGCGCCGTTGGGGTGCGGTGCCACCGGCCACGGCGATGCGGCCCAGCAGGTCGTTCCACCGTGCGCGGGTGCGGGCGCGCACCTCCGCCAGCCCGGCGCCGCGCTGTTCGCCCGCCAGATTGGCACGGGCGCCTTCGGCGCTGACGAAGGAGATCCCGACCCGGGCGGTGACCGCGCGGTCGGGGCCGGTGTCGAAGGAGAGCACCGCCTTGGCGTCGGGCGCGCCGCCGGAGCTGCCGGAGACGGTGGAGTCGGGCGGGAGGCTCCCGGTGTCGACGCGACGGAAGGGGCGGTCGAATTCGGCGTGGAAGTAGACCCGGTAGCGGTTGGACGTGCCGCAGAAGCCGCCGCCGTCGGTGCGCCCGGAGAGGGTGTTTCCCGTGACGGTGAGCTCGCCCGACGCCTCGTTGAAGGCCCGTCCCGCGTCGACGGTGAGGGAGGCGGTGTGTCCGGCCGGATAGGTGAAGCGGGCGATGCCGGACCGCTGGGTGACGGCCAGGTCGATGCCGATGCCGTTGTCGAGGGTGACACCGTACGCGCCGGGCGCAACGCGCTCGTCGGAGTGCGAGAACGTGGAGGACGCCGTCGGCGTGCCGTCCAGGACGGGCATGAACGGGGTGGTGCCGTAGTCGCCGCAGCCCGCGCCGGAGATGTGGGTGAGGCTGAGGCCGCTCAGCCGCGGGTCGTCGTAGGTGTAGCCGCCGTGCTGGTAGGTGACGGTGTCCGGGCTCCACTGCATCATGCCGAACGGTGCCGACGCGCCGGGGAAGGTGTTGCCGGCGCCGCCGCCGTGACCCCGGTCCGGGGCGTCCGCCCGGGTGCCGACATACGGGTTGACGTAGCCCGCAGGGTCGTCGACCACCACGTGGGCCGGGGGCCGCCCGGCCGCCGGGCCCGCCGCAGCCGCTCCGCGCGGGCCCGGCCCGGCCGTCAGCATCGTGGCCCCGAGCAGCAGCACGACCCCGGCCCGTGCGAGGGAACGGAGACGGAACACGGCGACCTCCCGAAGGCACCTGGATGACTGTCCGTCAGGGCATTGTGGCGGCGCGCGGACCGCGGACCGGGCAGCGCCGGGCGGCGTGTCCCCGGGAAGGGCGGTCCGCGCGCCCGCGTCCGTCGCTCCGGCGGCAGGGGAGGACGATGTGCGCCCTGATGTTCAAGGACCTGGTGTGACACCGGACTTGGGAGTCCCGCCCGCTGGCTCCCGGGTCGATGCGGGCGCTGCGCCCGGCGGGCCGGCGTCTCGACCGGGACGGGTGCGGCGCCCGGCTGCTCGACGGCGGGGCAACCGAACCTGACCAGGATGCTCTTCCTGGACGCGCACACCCGGGAGTTGTACGCGGACTGGCAGCCCAAGGCGCGTGCGGTGGTCGGCAGTCTGCGCACCGCCGTCGGCCGGTACCCGGAGGACCCGCTGCTCGCCGGGCTGATCGGCGAACTGACCAGGCGGAGACCGGAGTTCGTCGCGCTCTGGGGTGACCACCGGGTGGCGCCGTGCGCTCGGGGCTCCCACCGGCTGCACCACCCCGCGGTCGGCGCGCTGACGGTGACCCAGCAGTCGCTGCCGATCGCCCCGGCACCGGGCCAGGCGCTCGTCGTGTGCACCACCTCCGCCGGTTCCCCCTCCGAAGCGGCCGTCGCCCTCCTCGGCCGGGCGGGCGGCTTCCTGCCCGCCCGGATAAGGGTGTGACGGGGAGGGGGCGGGTGCGGGCGGCCCGGGGGCGCTGCGCCCGGCGGGGGGCTCAGGCGCTGAAGGCGGCGAGGAGCTTGTCGGCGAGCCGGTCGAGGTAGTCGGGGGCGGTCGGGGTGTGGGTGACCGCGAGGCGCCAGTAGAGGGGGCCGGCGAGGAAGTCGAGCGCGAGTTCGCGGTCGACGTCGGCGGGGAGTTCGCCGCGTGCGACGGCTCGTTCCAGGAGCTGTGCGGCCTTGGCGCGGCGGGTGTCGCGGACGGTGGTGAAGAGTGCTCCGGCGAGTTCGGGGTTGCGGCCGCCCTCGGCGATCAGGTCGGGGATGATCCTCGCCGGAAGCCGCCGGTTCAGTGCATCGGCGACCTCGGTGAGGAAGGCGAGGACGTCGCCGCGCAGGGTCCCGGTGTCGGCGCTGCCGGAGGCGTCGGCGGCGACGGCGGAGACCAGGTCGACGGTCATCTCCAGCTTGGACGCCCAGCGGCGGTAGATGGCTGCCTTGCCGGCGCCGGCGCGCTTCGCGACGGCTTCCAGGGAGAGCCGCGCGTAGCCGGACGACGCCAGTTCCTCGAAGAAGGCGGTGGCGATCGCCTCGGTCACGGAGTCCTGGAGCACGGGTCCTCCGGGGAGCCGTCGCCCGGGGGCGGGCGCGGGGGCCGACGTGGGCACGGGGGCGGAGGAGGACGGCCGGGGGGCGGGGGAGCTGGGCATGCTCCGAAGCTACACGAGGCGGAACGGTTGCGTCTCGGGTAGGTGCGGACTATCGTCGTTCCCGAAGGCGAGACGGAACCGTTCCGTCTCGGCAAACGGTCTGGGGTGCACCATGCGATTCCTGTACGAGGACGAGTCGTTCTCCTTCGAGGCGCTGCGCGCGGCCGGCTTCGCCAACGACGGCGGCGCCGACCTGGGCGAGGTCCTGACCACCGTCCGCAACATCGCCGAGGGCGACGAGGAGGCCTGGCTGCGCGAGTGGAAGAAGACCGCGCAGCGCGTCCACGCCATCGGCACCCGCGCCCTCACGGCCGGCCACCGGGTCAGCGCCCGCGAAGCCCTGCTGCGCGCCTCGAACTACTACCGCACCGCCGAGTTCTACCGCCGCGCCGACCCCGCCCACGACCCCGAGGTCAATACGCTCTCCGCACTGTCCCGCGAGACCTTCGCGACGGCCGCCTCGCTGATGGACACCCCCGTCGAAGCCGTCCGCATCCCCTACGAGGACACCAGCCTGCCCGGGTACCTCTTCCTCGTCGACGACTCCGGCACCCCCCGCCCGACCGTCGTCTTCACCAGCGGCTTCGACTCCACCCTGGAGGAGGCCTACTTCGTCATCGGCGCAGCCGCGCTGCGGCGCGGCTACAACGTGCTGGCCTACGACGGGCCCGGCCAGGGCGCGGCGCTGCGCGAGCAGGGACTCGTCCTCCGTCCGGACTGGGAGGCCGTGGTCACCCCGGTGGTCGACTACGCGCTCACCCGTCCCGAGACCGACCCCGACCGGCTCGCGCTGCTCGGCTACAGCCTCGGCGGCTACCTCACCGCCCGCGCCGCCGCCCACGAACACCGCCTGGCCGCCCTGGTCCTGGACGACGGCCTCTACGACTACCACGACGCCCACACCCGCGTCATGCCGCCGTTCCTGCGGGAGTGGATCGAGGCCGGGCGCGACGACCTCGCCAACCCCGTCGCGAGCCTGCTCATGCAGGGCAGCACCCAGCTCCGCTGGGCCCTGCGCAACGGTGTGTGGGTCTTCGGAGCCGACTCCGTCGCGGACTACATCCGCCGCACCGCCGCCTACACCCTCGACGGCGTCGCCCACCTGATCGACTGCCCCACCCTCGTCCTCGACGCCGAGGACGACCAGTTCTTCCGCGGCCAGCCCCAGCGCGTCCGGGCCGCACTGACCTGCCCGCACACCCTGATCACCCTCCCCGAGGCCGAGGGCGCGGGCGAGCACTGCCACATGGGAGCGATGTCCCGCTTCCAGCAGGTCACCTTCGACTGGCTCGACACCACCCTGACCCCGGCAGCCGGCCCCGCAGCCTGACCGGGGGCGGCCCGGTCCGCAGCCTGACGGGGGCGCCGCACGGCCGGGGCCGCCCGACGGCCGGGGCCGTCCCGGTGGGCCGTCGCCCGGCGGTGGGGCCTTCGCCCGTCGATCGCCTGGCTGCTCGGACCGTCGACCGCCTACTCGCGCTGCCCGACGTCCCTCCCGTACCGGCCCGATCCCGGGCCGCCGACGAGGGCGGAACCGTCGTGCTGCGCAGGACCCGTACTCGGCCGGCCGCTTCAGGGGCCGTCCTGACCGCGTCGGTTCTCCGCCGCCGCCCGGCCGTGGCGTATGCGGCCGGCCCGAGGTGGTGAGTCCCGGGGGCTTGCCGCGGTGGCCGGCGCCGGCAAGGGCGGTGCGGGTGGTCCGGTCGCCCGAACCCGTGTCATGGCAGAACGGCCGGCTGTCGCGGGACGTGGACGGCCTGCGGGTGATCAACAGCATCGGAATGGTCGAGCGCGACGGACGCGAACTGCCGATCGCGGTCGTGTCCGACGGCAATCCGAGCGAGTCCGACGGCATCTCCCTGGTGCAGTCGGTGGCTTGGGCAAGGGCCCGGCCTACGGAACGCCCTGGCCAACGAGCGCACCCTGCTGGCGTGGTCCCGGACCGCGCTGGCCCTGCCCGCCGCCTCCTTCGCCGTCGTCAGACTGACCGACATCACGCCGAGCGCACTGCGTCTGGCGCTGGGCTCCTACCTGATCGCCCTGGCGGCCGGAGTGATCGCCGGGAGCCATCTGCAGTGGCGCACCCGTGAGGCCCGGATCCACGCTCCCGACCCGCCGCCCCGCGGCCTCACCGCGCTCTCGCTCACCATGGCCTTGTTCGTGCTCACAGGCTTCGTCGTCGCCGTCATCGCGTTGGCGTCCTGAGCGGCCCGACGGCCTCCGGCACGCAGCAGCACTTCCACCCCGCCCGCCAGGCCCGGACGAGGGCCCGGGCTTGGCTGCCCGCTTCCCGCAGCCCGCTTCCCGCAGGCCGCTTCCCGCTGCCTGCCGGCCGGGGGTCCCGGCCGGGGGGACCCGGCGGCCGGGGTGGTGTCGGCGGTCACCCTCGGCGGCCGACCGTCGCTGACGCGGTGTGCCGACGGCGGACCGGTCGGTGACGGCGACGAGGCCCGGCGGGTGAGTGCGCTCACACGCCGACGAGGGAAACGACGGCCGATAGTGCTGACGGCTCCGCGCACTCCCCGGGGCGCGGCGGGGAGTGTTCGCGCAGGCCGGGTTGGGTCGGAGCGCCCCGGGCGGCCCGATCGCCGGGCCGGCGTCGAACCGGTGCGGCCCCTCCGGCTACGACCGCGGATCGTAACGAGGGGGTCTTGGCGAGCGCCGATCCGGTCTGGCAGCTTGGCAGTCGTCGTCAGCCACACCGGCTCCTGTCCCGCCGGGTGCGGCTAACCGCCGAGTCACACCCCACGACCGTTCGGCCCCTGTCCGGCCACGGTCGAGGCGGGGTGCGACAGCGGCCCAACCTGATCGAGGTCCTGTTCTACATGCCCGCTTTCAAGCTCCGTATGCGTACCTCTGCCGCGATTCTTGCCGGTGCCGCCGGTCTGACCGCCCTGGGCGCCGGCGTCCTGCCCGCCACCGCCAACGCCGCCACCGCCTCCCCGCAGGCGATCGCCGCCCAGATCGTCCCGGCGAACCAGCTGGCCTCGTTCAGCCAGATCATCTCCCACGAGTCGGGCTGGAACGTCACCGCCACCAACCCGAGCTCGGGCTCCTACGGGCTGGGCCAGGCGCTGCCGGCCTCCAAGATGGCCTCGGCCGGCGCCGACTGGAAGACCAACCCGGCCACCCAGATCAAGTGGGCGCTGGACTACATGAACACCCGCTACGGCAGCCCGAACGCCGCCTGGGCCTTCTGGCAGAACCACCACTGGTACTGAGCCGACCCCGTCGGCCCCCACATCCCCTCCCGTCCCCACACCCCGGGGGTCGGACAGGTGCCCCCGGGGTGACCCACGAGGGCCCGTCCCGCGCCGCGCCGAGGACCAGCACCGCCGCCGTCAGCCCGCCGAGCACCGCGACCGGCAGCAGGCAGGCCCGGACCGCGCGGGCCCGGGGGCGG